>JAOZTK010000055.1:1593-13168 GCA_029942185.1 Flavobacteriaceae bacterium | reverse complement strand
GTGGAGCATATCGGAGTCGAACCGATGACCTCTACGCTGCCAGCGTAGCGCTCTAGCCAGCTGAGCTAATGCCCCATTTGTAAAAATTCTATATTCATATTCTTATTCTCAAATTTAAAAAAAAGCTTCTTCTATAATCTAGAGTTGCATTAGCGAAGCTGCCTGTCCCGATGGCTATCGGGAAGCTAATGTCCCTTTTTAAATTCTGAATATAGCATTCTTAATTCTATCTTGTATATTCGTTATAAATAACTTTCTTTGCTTTCTATAAAGAACGACAATCTAGGCGCAAATATACTACAAACACTTGAAAAAAGACATCTCTTTTAAAGCAATCAATAGATTGGCCATTCCTGCATTATTCGCAGGTATAGCTGAGCCACTGTTGTCAATGGCAGATACTGCTTTTGTAGGGCATTTACCCGTTTTAGCTAAGGAATCTCTAGCCGCTGTAGGCTTAGCAGGCGTTTTTTTATCCATGTTGGTCTGGATATTAGGTCAAACTCACAGTGCAATTTCAACGATTATTTCACAATATCTAGGAGCGGACAAATTGGAAAAAGTAAAAAACCTACCGGCACAAGCCATATTTAGCGTCGTATTGCTCTCCATAATTATAATTCTTGTTACCTATCCATTTGCCGATTGGATTTTTAAATTATACAATGCCGACACTGTGTTATTAGACTTAAGTGTTCAATATTATCGTATTCGTATTTTTGGATTGCCTTTTACACTCTACACCTTTGCAATTTTTGGAACCTTTAGAGGTTTACAAAACACTTTTTACCCGATGCTTATTGCCATAACCGGAGCTGTACTGAATATTATTTTGGATTATTTTTTAATTTACGGCTTGGGAGACATCATCCCGGCATTAGGCATCAAAGGAGCTGCTTATGCGAGTATAATCGCTCAAATTGTTATGGCGCTATTGGCAACTTTTTATCTTTTAAAGAAAACTGCAATACGTTTAAAATTACAATTCCCTTTCAACCCGGAAATGGGTAATCTTACGCGAATGATTTTACACTTATTTGTTCGGACAATTGCGCTCAACGTCGCTTTGTATCTAGGTAGTTCTTTTGCTACAAAATACGGAAATGACAGTATTGCTGCTTATACAATCGCCGTAAATATCTGGTTCTTTTTTGCTTTTGTCTTGGACGGTTATTCAAGTGCGGGCAATATTTTATCAGGGAAACTCTACGGAGCAAAAGCCTATCATTCACTTAGAAAATTAGGGAAGCGACTCACAAAATACGGACTTTATCTCGGCTTAATTTTGGCATTGCTCTCCTTTGTGTTTTATTATCCCATAGGGCGTGTATTTATTGATGACAAAGCGGTTTTAAACAAATTTTACAGCATCTTTTGGATTGTACTCTTGATGCAACCCATCAACGGTATAGCCTTTATTTTTGATGGCATATTCAAAGGCTTGGGTTATATGAAATATTTAAGAAATGTACTTCTTATCGCTACTTTTGGCGGATTCGTCCCTGTTTTATTGCTAGGTGATTATTTTCACTTAGAACTCTATGGAATTTGGATCGCTTTTACCGTTTGGATGCTGTTTCGTTCCGGCATTCTATTGTTTAAATTCGAAAAACTAGACGTATTTCAAATACCCGGGAAAACCCTAACTTAGCAATCTATTAATGATCAAATAATATGGAAACCGGAAGTTTATACACTTATACAGAAAATGCGATTGCAGTAGTTGAGTTTTTTCACCCGGCAAGTAATTCGTTACCGAGCAATTTGCTAGAAAGAATGATTAAAGCATTTGATGCGTTAAGCGATGATAATACGGTAAAAGTCATTATTTTAAAAAGTGAAAAAGATCGCGCTTTTTGTGCAGGAGCTTCTTTTGATGAATTATTGACCATTGACAACCCCAAAGATGGCGTAGCATTCTTTTCCGGATTTGGAAAGCTTGTCAATGCCATGCGAAAATGTAAAAAACCCATTATTGGCAGAATACAAGGAAAAGTTGTAGGTGGTGGAGTGGGACTTGTTGCCGCCTGCGATTATGCGATGGCACTGGAACAGGCTTCTGTTAAACTATCCGAAATAAGTATTGGTATAGGTCCTTTTGTGGTAGAACCTGCTATTCGTCGTAAAATAGGAGTAGCTGCAGTTGGTGAATTAGCTCTAAATCCGGCGATGTGGCAAAATGCCTATTGGGCAAAAGCAAAAGGTTTATACGCCCAAGTTTTTGACAATCTAAAAGACTTGGATAAAGAGATTCAAATACTTTCCGAACAACTGGCTTCCTATTCTCCTGAGGCTGTTCAAGATTTAAAAAGTATTCTTTGGGAAGGAACCGAAAACTGGGATACGCTGTTAGCCGAAAGAGCAGAAATATGTGGAAATTTAGTACTTTCTGAAACGACAAAAAAGGCTTTGCAGAAATTTAAAAAAATTGAGTAACCCTATAAGACGTATAAGAACTCGAGGGTTTAACTCTTATCGTATTTATATGGTTCAAAAAAAATAGAAAATGAATATATTCAATATCATCACCTTAGGATTACAACAAAACACAGAACAAATCAAAGAAAAAATTGATAGTGCTCCAGATGGTGGTTATGAAATCGGTATCGTTATCGGTACTTATTTACCTTTTGTATTATTCATCATCATCGCCTATATAATCTATTTTAAAGCACGAAACAGAAAGGATTAAACCCTTTTTAACCTTTCATAAAGTCTTGCAATAGGTCAAATAGATTTTCCATTTTTAACCAGGATTTATTATCAGAATTCTGATCGTTTGATTGCATTTGATATACACTTAGATCCGGCGTATTTAATTCAACAATGTATGTGAAAACATTCCTCAGATGGCGTTCGTCAATCTTAATAATCTCTTCATAATCTATGTTTAATTGGTTTTCAGATATAAAAGAAAAGATTGTATTACGTTCGCGGTCAGATAATTTTAGACTCTTTTTTTGAGCTTTTCGTTTTTCAGATTTAAATCCCCAAAATCTTTCGGTATAATAAAGTTTCTTTTCTACTAGCGTAAATATTTTATCTGAACCGTTTATATCCTTAGAGTGTTCCTTTCTTTTAAGAGAAACTTTTAAATCGAAATGATCCTGTGATGTCATATTTATTCCTTAAGATTTTAAATTTTTCAGCATATCTTTTACAATCGCATTCGTATCGTATTCGTGTTTCCAATTCCATTCTTCTCTCGCCAGTGAATCATCAATAGTTTGTGGCCATGTATCAGCAATTTCTTGTCTAAAGTCAGGTTTGTAGGTTATCGTAAAATTTGGAACATTTTTTCGAATTGCCTCTGCTAATTCTTTGGGATTAAAACTAACTGCAGCTACGTTATAGGAGACATAAGTTTTAAAAAAAGGGCCATCCATTAAATCAATCGTCGCCTTAAGCGCATCTTCCATATACATCATGGGTAAAGTTGTATTTTCTGATAAAAAGCACTCATAACTACCCTCTTGTAGTGCTTTGTGAAAAATTTCAACCGCATAATCGGTTGTTCCTCCACCGGGTAAAGTTTTCCAGCTGATAATTCCCGGATAGCGCAAGGTTCTAACATCGACTCCAAATTTATTATGATAATAAGCACACCAACGTTCCCCTGCCAACTTGCTAATTCCATAAACTGTAGCAGGCTCTAATATCGTCTTTTGAGGCGTATCAATTCGAGGAGTAGTTTCACCGAAAACAGCTATTGAACTCGGCCAATACACTTTTTGAATTAGTTTTTCTTTGGCAAAATCCAATACATACAGCAAGCTATTCATGTTGATATCCCATGCCTTTTTGGGTTGTTTCTCTGCTGTTGCAGACAACATAGCCGCCATTAAATAAACGGTAGTAACCTGATGTTTATGGATAATCATTAAGATAGCTGCTTTATCGGTCGCATCGAGGAACTCAAAAGGGCCACTTTGCATTAATTCAGTACTTCCTTCCCGAATATCGGAGGCTATTACGGCCTTATTTCCAAACTTATCACGTAGTTTCATGGTCAATTCTGACCCAATCTGCCCACAAGCTCCGATTATTAATATTTTTTCCTGCATTTATTTAAGGATTTACAGCACAAAGATACTTATTGCTATTTAGAAAGTGAAGGGAAAAATCATATTTCCTTCAAATTATTTCAAAAAAATTGCTAAAGATGTTATTTTATGTATTTTTGAATGATGTATTTTTCTTACCCATAAAATAGTGCCAAATTTTAACAATTATTCCCATGAACTGGAACCAACTACTTTCTTTAAAACGCTACGGCGATACAAAAATCAGACACAGGCATTTACAAGATGAAACTCGTTTGGGTTTTGAGGTAGATTATGACCGTATTATTTTCTCTGATTCTTTTCGTTCCTTACAGGATAAAACACAAGTGATTCCGCTGTCTGATGTGGATTTTGTACACACACGTTTAACGCATAGTTTGGAAGTTAGTGTAGTCGGTCGAACCTTGGGAAGAATTGTCGGTCAAGAAATCCTACACAAATACCCAGCTTTAGCAAAAGACGGGTATAAAATTAACGATTTCGGAGCCATCGTTGCCGCAGCTGCTTTAGCACACGATATTGGAAATCCACCTTTTGGACATAGTGGCGAAAAAGCCATTGGCGATTATTTTAAAAATGGAGCGGGCAACAAATTTAAAATTCATTTAAAGGAAGCGCAATGGCAAGATTTAGTAGCGTTTGAAGGAAATGCAAATGGTTTAAAATTAATTTCTGAAAATCGAAAAGGTGTTTCCGGTGGTTTACGACTTTCTTATGCTACTCTGGGTGCTTTTATGAAATATCCTAAAGTTTCGATTCCCATTAAAAAATCAACGCATATTGCTGAAAAGAAATATGGTGTATTTCAATCTGAAATACAATTTTTTAAAGAACTGACACAAGAATTAGGTTTAACTCCAATCCGAAAAGATGAGAATGTGTACTACCGACATCCTCTAGCTTATTTGGTAGAAGCAGCCGATGATATTTGTTATTCAATCATTGATTTTGAAGATGGCATTAATTTAGGGCTAATTCCTGAAGACAAGGCATTGGAATACCTCTTGAATTTAGTACGAGAAAATATAATTACAGAAAAATATGCTGCGTTAACAACACAAAAAGACAGAGTGAGTTACTTACGAGCTTTAGCTATCCAATCCTTGATATACGAGGCTGTTCATGTTTTTGTAAAAAATGAAAAAGCAATTTTAGAAGGAAGTTTTTCACATTCTTTACTCGACAAAAGTCGTTATGAAGCCCAATTAAAGGATATCATTAACATTAGTATTGATAAGATGTACCGCAGCAAAGAAGTCGTTGAAAAAGAGATACAAGGTTATCGTGTATTAACCAAACTTATTGATGTATTTACAACCGCTGTAAACAATCAATACGAAGGAAAAGCAACCGGATTTGATCAATTAGTTTTAGAATTAATTCCCGATGAATACAACTTGATCAAAGAGCATTTATACGATCGCTTGATGGGTGTTTGCTCCTTTATTGCGAGCATGTCAGATAGATATGCTATTTTATTGTACGAAAAAATAAAATAACCATTCAGATTTTAAACCTGAGTTCGACCTCAGGTTTTAAGTGAATTTCTAGTCTGTTTTTTATTTCCTGACAAGTGGACAAGTCATACAATGCGAACCACCTCTGCCTCTGGATAATTCTGTAGAGGGCAGTGTGATAATGGTCATTTCTAACTTATCAATATTGATACGCTTATCTTTTACACCTGCAAGTAATTTTTTTGCCGGTAGAATATCGTATCCAAACGCCATCAATGCTTCATCCGTTTTTAAGTTTCTATCATAGGCGATAGCGACACCGGGTTTTAATGCTACTAAATTACATCCATCTGTCCACTGCTCTCTTTCCTGATAGGGATAAATACCTTTTCCTCCAAAGATAAATTCCATATTCGGATTAATTTCACTTAGAAAAAAATCTTTTACAGACAAGTACTTCGCAAGAGCTCCTGATTTGTTATACACCTTTACCAAAGAACCCACTCCATCGAAAATAATCGGTTTAAATGCGACAATATGATTGGTATTTATCTGGGTAAATACGGTGTCGATATGCATGTAATTTCTTTCATTTGGAATTTCTATTTCTACGACATTATCAATGACATTATTCTTAAAAAGAAATTCTTTTAATAAATCTATTGCGTGATGTGACGTTCTTTCGCTATGCCCAATCAGAAGGTAATCTTTATGAATCATCATCACATCGCCTCCTTCCATTGAAACGGGTTTCCCTCTTCTTGAAGGAGGAAAAAGATCCACATTATTTAAATCGATAACTTTTTTTTGTTTGCGCGTTTCAAGAAGCATCGGATGGGTATTGATAATATATCTGGCAAGAATATTTTCACGGTGTCTCGCTTCTCTGGCTGCTTTTGTAATCAGTATATAGTCTTTGATCACAACAGCAATATCTCTGGTAAAAATAAAATTGGGAATGGAATCAAAAAGGTATGAATCTTCAGTCACACAGTAACCTGTTATCAGTAACTCTGTCAAACTTTTACTACTCATATCCAGCATCATGGGTTTGACTTTTGAAGGCAATTCTTCAAACTGAATAATATCATCAATCAATTTTTCTTTGTTTACATGAGAATAATCCAAAGACTCTTCCAATAATAATTCGGTATCAACAACGTTTTTGGCACCTAAAAAAAGTTTTAATACATCGACAAATACTTTGTGTTCTTTTTGCATCAAAGGCAAATGAATAATATCATCAAATAGTAATTCTTCTGCTTTTTTAGGAGAAATTCGTGCCAAACCCTCATCAGGTTTGTGGATCACTACTCTCACTAATGCATCGATTTCAGAATATACGTTTGGTTTCATAAGTCTATATCTATATATTTGCAAATGTACACGAATATAGACAATGTTTGAAAGTTGTTCTTTAGATTTAAAATAGATATATACATGTTAGAGTTAGCCGGAATAGTCATATTGGGAATAGTCGCACAGTGGCTTGCATGGAAATTTAAAGTTCCTGCTATTTTACCTTTGATATTAATCGGTCTTTTGGTCGGACCTATTTCAACCCTGATTACTGAGGACGGCAGCAAATGGATTGAACCCATTTATAACGGAACAAAAGGTTTATTTCCCGGTGAACGTTTGTTTGATTTTATTTCTCTTTCCATAGCCCTTATACTATTTGAAGGTGGTATGACTCTTAAAAAAGAGGAGCTAAAAAATGTAGGTCCGGTAATTTATAAACTAATTTCATGGGGTGCATTAATTACGATGGTTACCGCAGGTGTGGCAGCACATTACATTGTGGGTTTAAATTGGTCACTTTCCTTTTTATTCTCCTCTTTGATTATTGTTACCGGGCCTACTGTAATCACTCCTATTTTAAGAAATTTAGCTATCAAAAAAGAGCTTTCAACTGTCCTAAAGTGGGAAGGAATTCTCATTGACCCTATCGGAGCTCTTGCGGCAGTTTTGGTTTATGAATTTATCAGAATTGGTGGTGCTCATGATTTTGAATATACACGAGAAACCTTAATTGAATTTGGAAAAATTATAATTATTGGTGTTTCAATTGGCTTTACTTCAGCCTATGCTTTTGCAGTTGCCTTAAAACAAAATTGGATTCCTAAATATTTGATTAATGTCGTGGCTTTAGCTTCCGTTTTAGGCGTTTTTGTTTTATCCGATTTATTTGCCCACGAAAGTGGTCTATTAGGTGTCGTAATTATGGGGATGGTCTTAGGTAATATGAAAATAAAGGCATTAAAAGACGTATTGTATTTTAAAGAAAGTATTAGCATTTTATTAATTTCGTTATTATTTATACTCTTATCTGCCAATATCAACATCGCCGATTTCCAACTGGTTTACAATTGGAAATCACTGATCTTGTTTGCTGTAATAGTACTTATAGTACGACCTTTAGGGGTGTTTATAAGCAGCTCAAACAGTGAACTAAAAGTAAACGAAAAACTTTTTATCAGTTGGGTGGGACCTCGTGGTATTGTAGCGGCAGGAATCGCCTCACTTTTCGGACTAAAACTCACAATACAAGGCGTTGAAGGAGCTGAATATATTACGCCTTTGGTATTTATGATTGTCTTGGGAACTGTATTATTAAATGCGACAACAGCAAGATTATTTGCTCGTTTTTTAGGAGTTTTACTAGATAAATCAGAAGGAATATTAATTGTTGGTGCTTCGCCTCCGTCTCGCTTAATCGCTACTTATTTACAAAACTCAGGTAGGCGTGTCGTGTTAATTGACAGCAATACTAAATCGATAGAAATTGCAAAACAACAACATTTAGAAGCTTATCAATTTGATATATTTTCGGAACAATTAATTGAAGAAGTTGAGTTAAATGACATGGGTATATTAATGGCATTAACGGGTAGTAGTCGTGTAAATGAATATGCTATTAATAAACTACAACCTTATTTTGGAACATTGGGTGCCTATAGATTAATAAGTATTCAAGAAATGAAGAACCCCGGTGATAATCCACAAGAAGGTTTGTTTTCACATACAGATGATTTTATAAATATCAGCGATGTAGTACGTAATTTCCCGGATATCAACGAAGTGGAAATTACCTCTAAAGAACATTATTTTAAAATCTTAGAAATCACAAATCAAAATTTAAAAACAATTCCCCTTTTTGTTAAAGACACTCAGGGAGAAATACATATTATTCCTTCAGCCAGTGAACAAATGCCAATAGAAGTAGGATATAAGCTGGTGTATTTAGGAAAGAAATTGGAATTATAGCAAAAATCACAAATGCTCAAATAATTCGAGCATTTGTGATTTATCAAATAAATAAGATTTTTTAACGTCTTCTTGAATTGCTTCTATTTGCTTTGGTACTGCTTTGAGCCATTCTATTTCCGGAACTTCTACTCGATACATTTTTTGTAGAAGCACGTTGTGTACGAACACTTTTATTGGATGATGTGTTACTTCTATTTTTAGAGGTATAACTTCTGGTGGCTTTGCTTCTGTTATTATTTGCTTTCGAAATACTGCTATTGTTAGAACGTGTAGTTCTATTTGACTTGTTCGAAGCTTGTCTTTGACTTGTATTGCTCCTTGTTACAGAAGGTTTTCTACTCGTATTATTAGTTGTACTTCTAGAAATATTTCTACTTTGTGATCTTGTAGCAACTCTGTTGGTTCTTGGTGATTTTACGTTATTTAGCCTTCCTCTCTTATTGGCTGAGTTATTATTTCTGCTTGGTTTTGTAACGACAACTCTTCTTTGAGGTGTATTGTTTTTACTCGTAACAGCTACTCCTCTTTTAGTCCTTCTTTGTTGCCAGTTAGCTGTACTTGTCGCTCTGGCTCTGTTATTCGTTACTCCATGTCTTGTCGTGGTAGCTCGTCTTGAAACATTGTCCTTACGAAGATTCCCAGAGCGATTTGTATAGGATCTAGCCGGGTGTTTTCTGCCATAATCATTTCGTCTATTTACGTTGTGTAAGCGAGCTGCAACATGGCTCCTTCGGTGGTATACATGATGATAAGTGTGATGTACATTTATATATGCATATACGTTTCTTCTATATATATGTGTGTGGAAAGGGCTCCAATAATGGAAATGATAAGGGTAATAACCCCAATAATAAGAGGAGCAATATGGACGATAAAAAGAGCTCCAAAAGTGTCTGAAAAATACAGGTCTATGAACATAGATAGGTTCTATAATATAATCTTGTCCGTACATATACACATCACCTACGATTTGAACATGCGTTTTTCCGTTGTTATCTTTTTCTACTTCTATAGTAGCTACATCTTGGTATTGGTCATTTCCGAGTACGGCTTGAATGGCAATTAAATGGGTTCTACCTTCCGCTACTTCAACAACTCTTAAGTAATCAACATAACCGTCTCTGTTTAAATCCAAATTTGATATTTGTGTTTTTGGATCGTTTAATTTTCTTTCAAAATCTTCCAAATCTGCTGCATCACCAAATACAGATGCAACTGCCTCTAAATCAAGATTCTTACTAATATCATCACTCATTGCTTCAACCGTGGTAACATCTTGTGCCATTAATCCTATAAATCCGAAAAAAAATAATGCGATAAAGCTTATTGCTTTTATTTTTGATACTTTTCTCATTTTGTGTTTTTTTTAAAATTAGTGATTTATGACAACTTGAGGTGTAAATGCTTTATTGTGTTCTTTAAACTAAAAGTTATCAAATTTCTTTTTGAAACTCATTAATTCATTAAACATAGACCGTGCCAAAATATGTATTAGCTGTTTTTTAAGCGTAGAAATAAGTGGAAAATCAAACAAAATAGCACAAAAATTTACAAACCCTATCCTTTGTAGAATTTGTCGCAACTATTTGTAATTCAACAGAATGGTTTTTAAACTTTATTTGATTACCAATTTTTTAAGCATTGTTTTTCCTTTCGAAACAATTTTGATAAAATAAATTCCATCGGTGAAATTTGTATTAAAAGTCGTTGTACCCGTAGCATTAAATGTAGTTATTAAACGACCATCATAAGTGAATAATTCTACTTGGAACGGACTATCAATTCCAGAAATGGTAAAACTTTTATCGGTAGGATTGGGATATAAATTAAAATCTAATGTATTTGCCTCATTGAGATTCATTGGCTGTGTCCAAATCTCTCCGATATGTGTTCCCCAAAGATACTCCACTAAATCCGGATAATCAACAAAAGGGTTTCTATTGAATTGCCAAGTATACACCACATTGTTACGGTTCATTTCATAATCATCCGGCGGATCATTTCTATGCCAATTCAATAAGGTTGCTAAATCACCTAATTGACCTACTACTTCAGGGTAGCCGTTAACTATTTCCAATCCGTTATACCGTATGTCCAAATAAAGAACGCTCCGGGCCACATCGCCTTTAAAACTCCCTAAGTTACCACTAGGTCCTGTATATTGTCCATAATGCAAGTTTCCTCTTGCACTATTTTCAGGGCCATCCGCAGCTCTTAAAGCGTGTGCATCTGAATTTCCGTGTCGTAAAGAGTCTGCATTTGTTGTCCAATATACATTAACTCCATCCGCTATTTCATCTGCTTCTATATTGAAATAACCGGCACGAGATTTTGGGAAGCAATGTTCTCTGTTCCATTTACCTTCACTGCTGGATGTGGTTTGGAAATCCAATTTTGCTCTACCTTGTTCGGTATAAACCAACCAAACTTGATTGCTGTTTGCCGGATTCTGATCGGCTTCCTTTAAGATTGTTATTACATCTGCATAGGTTTGTGCCCTCACTAACGCAGGATTTGCAATTATATCTTGTATGGCTTGACGCAAAGCAACATCTGACAAGGCGTTTAAACTATCGTAATACGCTTCGGGTTGCGTACTCGTTACCGTACCAAAAGTTGGATTGGTAGGAATTCCCCAATCAGAAACCATAAAATCATTATCAACAATACGTATTTCAATATTATTATTCAGGTTGAGATAGGGTTCTTGTAAAATTTCCAAACTAACAAGCATTACTTCATCACCTTCATCTTCCACATCGTCAATTATGCTAATCGTTGCGC
>JAOZTK010000055.1:0-1493 GCA_029942185.1 Flavobacteriaceae bacterium | reverse complement strand
ACAAAATAAGTTCCATCAGTATCTCGTTGAATAGATTCGGTAGTTTGATTTCCATTTTGTCCTTCATTTATCTGTTCTGTAAGTCCTAATAGCGCCATCAAATCTGTATCATCCGGATCGTTTGTATCATACATTAATGCAGCTATCAGATTATTGGTTGTAGCTAGTGTTCCTTCCGGAAAATCGGATGAATTAGCTTGATAAACTGCCACGGCATCGGCTCCATTTTGAATAACAGCAGGCGGAATTAATAACTGTGGAACAGGAGAAACTCCATTGCTCCCAATTAACAACAATCCGTTTACATCAGTTGTGTACGAATCTAAATCTATCGTAAAATAACTTGAATTACCACCACTTTCAGAGCCGTTAAACAGGACTACAACATATCCGTCTAACAAGAAATTGGGTGTGTCTGATAATAATTCGATAAACTCTTGTGTATCGGTACCGGGCGTATCTGTATCTAACTCATTAATGACAATTTGTGCATTAATAAATTGACCGAAAAAAAATATAAATCCTAAAATATACAGGTGTTTCATGTATCTATCTACTTGTAAAAAAAATTTGTTATGTGTTAAAAGATTGTTTTAAGACATTTCCGTAAAATATTTAAAAAACAATGGAATGGTTTCAATTCCTTTTAAATAATTAAAAATTCCAAAATGCTCATTTGGCGAATGTATTGCATCGCTGTCCAAGCCAAATCCCATCAAAATAGTTTTACTTTTTAATTCTTGTTCAAAAAGTGCCACAATGGGAATGCTTCCGCCACTGCGTTGTGGAATAGCTTGTACTCCAAAAGTTTCTGTATAGGCTTTATTAGCTGCTCGATACCCAACATTATCTATAGGTGTAACATAGGCTTCCCCTCCGTGATGTGGTGTTACTTTTACGCTAACCGATTTAGGTGCAATACTTTCGAAAAAATCAGTAAATAAAGTAGTGATTTCATCGGAAGTTTGATTTGGAACCAAGCGCATTGAAATTTTCGCATAAGCTTTAGAAGGGATTACTGTTTTGGCTCCTTCATCAATATATCCACCCCAAATACCGTTGACATCTAAAGTTGGTCTAATCGAGGCTCTTTCTAAGGTTGAAAAACCTTTTTCTCCATATACATCACCTAAATCAATGGACTTTTTATAGGCATCTAAACTAAAAGGAGCTTTTGCCATTTCTTTACGTTCTTCATCAGAAGCTTCCAAAACCTTATCATAAAAATTCGGAATTGTGATATGATTATTCTCATCGTGTAGGGATGCGATCATTTTAGTCAAGATATTAATAGGATTCGCCACTGCACCTCCGTATAATCCGGAATGCAAATCACGATTCGGTCCTGTAACTTCAACTTCTACATAACTCAGGCCTCGTAAGCCCGTTGTAATGGAAGGTTGTGTATTGCTAATCATGCCCGTATCAGAAATAAGGATGACATCGTTGGCTAATTTTTTTTGATTACGTCTGACAAACCAATCTAAACTCGA
>JAOZTK010000054.1 GCA_029942185.1 Flavobacteriaceae bacterium | reverse complement strand
ACAAAATAAGTACTATTTGTGCAGATACTACTAAATTTATGGAAATTTTTACACAATTAATGAATTAAAAATACGTTTATTATTAACTTAGCAAAAATTTTAAATCTTATTAATTATGAACAAAACAGTAATAATTGTATTGATAACCGTTTTTAGTTTTTCTTCTTGTGTGAGTACTAAGAAATTCGAAGAATTAAATAGCAAATACCAAACTTCTGAACAATCACTTGTTGATTGTAAAGCGAACTTGATGAGATGTCGTACAGCAGACGATGCAAAAGTTGGAAAAATAGCTTTTTTAAACGAGCAGATCCAAACACATAGAGATAACCTTAGACAATTACAAGAAGCCTTAAATAAATGTGTAAACATGAACCAACAAGGTCATGTAAATATTGGTAAATTACTCGATGAAATAAACACTTCTAATAAGTATATACGTCAATTGACAGAAGCGAAATTTAGAAACGATTCTTTGACTTTGGCTTTAAGTAATAAATTCAAACGTTCATTGGATAATTTAGACGATGAAGATATCAATGTTAAGGTACTAAAAGGTGTTGTTTTTGTTTCTTTATCAGACGAAATGATGTTTAATTCCGGAAGTTATGTTATTAAACCAGAGGCGATGCCTGTTTTATCAAAAATATCCAAAATTGTAAATGACTATAAAGATTACGATATTTTGATAGAGGGACACACAGATAACATACCTATTAAAACATCCTATTTAAAGGATAATTGGGATTTAAGTGCGATGCGTGCAACCTCAATTGCTCGATATATGCAAACAGATTTAGGTGTGAGTCCAAAACGTATCACCGCTGGTGCGCGTAGTGAATATAATCCAAAAGCAAGTAATGATAATCCACAAGGTCGCCGTTTAAACAGACGAACAGAAATAATCGTTTTACCAAAACTAGACGAGTTTATAAAATTGATGGAAGAAGGACCCAAAACCCAATAGTATAGATATTGACTGTCTAAAACCTAAGTCTTTATTCACAAGGTGAAAATTGTTAAGACGAGAAGGTTTAATTTCTCGATATGTTCTATCGAACATAGGTGTCAAAAAGAGGTGTTGAGTACAACGCCTCTTTTTATTTCTATTTTTTTGTGTAATTTTACATCCTAAAACCAAAAACATTTTATAATAAATAGTATTATTTTGAATTTCTTATTCATCAGTGGCCCGGAAATAATTATCGTATTACTAATTGTAGTAATGCTATTTGGTGCTGATAAAATTCCTGAAATTGCACGTGGGTTAGGGAAAGGGATGCGACAACTTCGTGATGCTACAAACGAAGTAAAGCGCGAGATTAATCAAACAGCTAAAAAACACAATATCGATATCGTAAAAGATATCAAAAAAGAAATTTATCAAGTTAAGGAGAATATCGAAGAGGATCTCGGATCTGTAAAAAGAGGGAGCAAGTTTTGAGTTTTATCAATAACATTATCGACAAAGATCGTCAACTCCTTGTATATTTAAATTCCTTGGGTACGGAACAATGGGATGTTTTTTGGCTTACGGTAACCGATAAATATATCTGGATGCCACTTTATCTCCTTTTACTTTTTTTACTTTTTAGATATTACGGTTGGAAAAAGGCCGTAGCTTTGTTTCTAATTACAGCGCTTCTCGTGGCGTTTACCGATCAATTTGTCAACTTGATTAAAGAAACATTTCACAGACTTCGACCGAGTAACGATCCGGATCTTCAATCTATTATACGTATATTAAAACATAGTGGAGGCTATAGCTTTGTCTCGGGACATGCTACCAATTCCTTTGCCGTTTCTACATTTATGATTCTCAGTTTGCGAAAGTTTTTTAAACCCATCTATTTTATACTGATTTGGCCTTTTCTTTTTCTGTACAGTCGTATTTATCTAGGAGTACACTTTCCTCTTGATGTTTTTTTCGGAAGCTTACTCGGGATTGTAATCGGATACAGTTTTTATAGATTTAGTTTGTTAATCTTGCCAAAGGTTAAATAGTATCGTAATCCAAAGCATTATTTCTTTTTTAGCAGTGTCCGATTAATAATTAAAAAAACTTTCATTTTAAAGAATAAAATAAGGCTATTGCCGATAATTTTAAATTTGATAGGATGCTATTCATCAATTGTAATAATTTTTGTTGATAATGTTAGACCTAGTACAACATTAGTTGAAAAGTGTTAATTATAAAGCTTTCAAAAGCTTGTCTAATATCTTTTATAGGACAACAGTGTTTCCTTTTTAAAATCCTTTATTTTATTTTGTAATTATAAATTCAATAAAAATCATCGTATAAAACCCATTTTAATACACTTAAAATATTGTCAATTTATCTTTTTTGCCGAACTTCGCGCTCGAATTCAAGCAGATTGATATGCAAAAAAAATCAATACAATACTGACATAATATATTGCCGAACACTTTAAAGAAGTTACCGGGTAGTGGTAGCACGTGGCATATACTAAACTTTTAATTTTGAACTTTAAACGTATAACTAACATATCGAGAATACTTGTAGCGATTACATTTATTTTTTCCGGTTTTGTAAAATTGGTTGATCCAATCGGAACGGCTATCAAATTTGAAGAATATTTTAGCGAAGATGTCCTGAATCTCACTTTTCTAATTCCGTATGTCTTGCCCTTTTCAATCCTATTAATTTTAATAGAGCTGTTGTTGGGTGTCATGCTTTTAGTGGGCTTTAAACCCAAGTTAACAGTATGGGGAACTGCACTGCTGATGTTGGTGTTTTTATATCTCACCTGGTATTCCGCTTATTATGACAAAGTTTCCGATTGTGGATGCTTTGGAGATGCTGTTACATTGAGTCCTTGGGCTACATTTTACAAAAATGTTTTCTTTGGAGTACTTATCTTAATTTTAGTATTCAATCTAAAATTTATAAAACCTTGGTTTGGAAAAACAGCTACTAATTGGATTCCCTTTATCACGTTAGTAGGGGGACTTTTTATCAGTTATTACGTTTTACAACATCTTCCAATAATTGATTTTAGACCTTTTGCTATTGGAAAAAGTATCCCGGAAGGAATGGAATATGTAGATGGACAAGATTTTCCTTTAATCCATGATTTTATTTTAGAAAATGATACAGAAGATCTAACAGAAATGATTCTCAAAGCGGATAAAGTACTACTTGTAGTAACGGATAATCTTTATAAAGCAAATCTGGAAGTTTTTAAGGATATTAAACCTATTGCAGATCAAGCCATTGAAAAAGGATATTTAGTCTACACTTTATCGGCTTCATCTATGGATGATTTTATGCTATTAAAAGACGAATATCAATTACCTTTTGATATGTTGTATTGTGATGAAACAACATTAAAAACAATAATTCGAGCAAATCCGGGTATCCTAACTTTAGAAAAAGGGGTAGTGATGGGTAAATGGAATTGGACAGATATTGATAAAGTAGTTTTGAAATAGCAAGCCCCAGCAACTTTGATAATTGCTAAATATAACGACGAACCACAACAACAAAATGCAACATATTTTTTTAGTTTTTATCGGTGGAGGAATTGGAAGCGTTTTACGTTACCTTGTCGGTTTACGTTTCAATCACGAAAACATTCCTTATGGCACTTTAATCGTAAATATTATCGGAAGTTTTTTAATAGGAATCGCTATGGGATATCATCTAAAATCTGTTAATTATACATTGTCTGAAAGTCAAATAGCTCTGGTAATTATTGGTGTTTTTGGAGGATTTACAACCTATTCATCCTTTATGTATGAAAATTTGCAATTTCTGATTAACGAACAGTATTTTAGGCTTCTCGGCTATACCTTATTATCCTTAATCCTTGGGTTTTTAGCGGTATTTCTCGGATTTATATGGGGAAAATATATATAAACCAGTATATACAGTACAATTTAATGGTCAAAATCTTTTACACCGGCTTTAATGGCGACCTTTAAATTATTTTTCTCAGGGGAAATAACACAAGAATATTTATGATTATAAGCGCAATATGGATTATAAGCAGTGTTAAAATCTACGAGAACTTCCGACTCAAAAGGCAATTCTAAATCTATATATCTACCACCACCATAGGATTCTTTTCCATTGGTTAAATCCGTAAACGGGAGAAATATATGATTCTTGTATTCCTCTTTTATGTTTGGAGAGTCATTTTGATAGACCGGTAATTCACATTTTACACCATCAATTTCGAAATATAAAGTTCCGTATTTTTTATAAATAGGCCTTCGGTCGGTGTTGGTCTCCATTTCAAAAGGTATCGGAAAAGCATTTTTTATAAAATTAGCTTTAATAATATATTTTAAATCAATTGAAAAAAAGTCTAAACTTTGGAAGCCGTTGAAGTCTTCATCCGTCAAGGGCGAAACTTTTTTATCGGCATATTGTACGTTGAGTTTGTTTTGTACTTCTTTGGCAGACTCAAGTTGTGCTTGTTGCTCTTTGGTTAAGCTTTTTTCAGAACAAGCCACAAGCGATAATACAATTAAAATAAAAGCGAAAAATCTCATAAGTAATGTGTTTGGATATTCAAAAATACGAATAAGTGAATTATGGATACTTTATTAAAAAGGCTAAAAACAAGCTCACTTTTTTACATGTTTCTTCGATATTGCCCTCCTACCTGAAATAAGGCTTGTGTAATTTGACCAATAGTACAAACTTTAGAAGCCTCCATCAATTGTTCAAAGATATTCTCATCAGCCAAAGACTTATCTTGTAGGAGTTTTAGTTGTTCTTTAGATTCTTTAGCAAAAGCTTTGTGCATATTCTCGACAATTTGAATTTGATATTCAGTTTCGTTTTTAGTCGCTCGTATTACTTCTTGAGGTAAAATAGTAGGAGACCCTTTACTACTCAAAAATGTATTGACACCCATAATTGGTAATTCACCACTGTGCTTCAGCATTTCATAATACATACTTTCTTCTTGAATCTTGCTTCGTTGGTACATGGTTTCCATCGCTCCTAATACACCACCGCGTTCTGTTATTCTGTCAAATTCTGCATAAACGGCTTCTTCTACCAGATCGGTTAATTCTTCAATAATAAAAGCTCCTTGGATTGGATTTTCATTTTTCGTCAAACCCAATTCTTTATTGATGATTAGTTGAATTGCCATAGCTCTACGTACACTTTCTTCCGTAGGGGTTGTGATGGCTTCGTCATATGCATTGGTATGTAGCGAATTGCAATTGTCATAGATGGCATATAAAGCTTGTAAGGTGGTTCGGATATCATTAAAGTCAATTTCTTGTGCGTGTAGGGAACGACCGGAAGTTTGAATATGATATTTTAACATTTGAACTCTTGGATTAGCCTTGTATTGATCACGCATGGCTTTTGACCAAATTTTTCGTGCCACGCGACCTATTACAGCATATTCCGCATCGATACCGTTGGAAAAGAAAAAGGATAAATTAGGTCCAAAATCATTAATATCCATGCCACGCGACAAGTAATATTCCACATAGGTAAAACCATTAGCCAGGGTAAAAGCCAACTGGCTGATTGGATTGGCACCGGCTTCTGCAATATGATATCCTGAGATGGACACGGAATAAAAATTTCTAATTTTATTTTGAATAAAATAGGCTTGCACATCACCCATCATTCGCAAGGCAAATTCAGTAGAAAAAATACAAGTATTTTGTGCTTGATCTTCTTTTAAAATATCCGACTGTATGGTTCCACGAACCTTTGTAATGGCCGTTTTTTTGATGGTATCATACACTTTCCTCGGTAAAACTTGATCACCTGTAACACCTAATAAAAACAATCCCAAACCATCGTTTCCTTCAGGTAAACTGCCTTGATAAGAAGGACGTGGAATTCCCATTTTCTTATAAATAGCACTGATTTTTTTGGTGACTTCTTTTTCAATACCATTCTTATGAATATATTTTTCACATTCTTGATCGATAACGGCGTTCATAAAATAACCCAACATCATAGGTGCAGGGCCGTTAATGGTCATAGATACAGAAGTCAATGCAGCGGTCAAATCAAATCCCGAATACAGTTTTTTAGCATCGTCTAAACAGCATATTGAAACCCCTGAATTTCCAATTTTTCCATAAATATCAGGACGTTTATCCGGATCATTTCCGTAAAGTGTCACACTGTCAAAAGCCGTAGAAAGACGTTTGGCAGGCATCCCTAAGCTCACATAGTGAAAACGTCTGTTGGTGCGTTCAGGACCTCCTTCACCGGCAAACATTCGCGTCGGGTCTTCACCGGTTCGTTTAAAAGGATAAATACCGGCTGTGTAAGGGAATTCACCAGGTACATTTTCTTGTAAAATCCACCATAGAATATCACCCCAAGCTTCGTATTTTGGCAATGAAATTTTTGGAATTTTAGTGTGTGATAAAGATTCTGAATGTGTTGAAATCTCAATGACTTTATCGCGGACTTTAAAACTGTAAATATCATTTTTGTAAGTTTGTTTCTTTTCTTCCCATTGTAAGATTTTATCCCAATTGTGTGGATCTAAATCCTTTTTGTTTTTATCAAATTCTTTTACTAGTAATTTTACCAGTTGTTTGTTTGTCTCGTTTTTAACTTGTTTTAGAATCTGTTCAAGATTAACGCCATTTTCATTTAAAAAAGATTGCTTTGCTTTACGCATAGTAAGCTTTACCACAGCGCTAAGTGTTATAAAAATACCATACAATCTCTGAGCGACTTCTTTTTGTGCGCCAGCCCATGCATCGTAAGCCTTGTTATTCTCAACAATTTCGGATAAATAACGAATTCGTTTTGGAGGTATAATAAAAATTCTATCAGAAGTGGTAGCAGTTTTCGATAGGTTTGAATTAAAGGGAATACCTGTTTTAGCAATGATAATATCTAATAAAACAAGGTATAGGTTATCGGTTTCAATATCGTTAAATTGAGAAGCAATCGTACCATAAACTGGCATATCATCTACGTTTTTAGTAAAGAGATTATGATTGCGCTGGTATTGTTTTTTTACATCTCGTAAAGCATCTAAGCCACCGCGTTTGTCAAATTTATTGAGAGCGATAACATCTGCAAAATCAAGCATGTCAATTTTTTCTAATTGTGTAGCGGCTCCATATTCCGGTGTCATTACATATAGTGACACATCGGAGTGATCTAAAATCTCGGTATCCGATTGACCAATTCCTGAAGTTTCCAATATGATTAAGTCGTATTGGGCTGCTTTCAGTATATCTAAAGCATCGCTTACGTGTTTGGATAATGCCAAATTACTTTGCCGGGTTGCTAAAGATCGCATATATACACGTCCATTGTTAATAGCATTCATACGAATTCTATCACCCAATAACGCACCTCCTGTTTTTCGTTTGGATGGATCTACAGAAATTATTGCTAATTTTTTATTCGGAAAATCGCTTAAAAAACGCCTTACCAATTCATCGACTAAGGATGATTTTCCCGAACCACCGGTTCCGGTTATTCCCAGTATGGGAGATTTCCTTTCCTGATTGTTTTTAGAGGGAATAGTAATTGTTTTGATAATTTCGGTGTACTCTTTCGCATTGTTTTCAGCCAAACTGATTAAACGTGCAATTGTATTGACATCTTTTTCTTGAAGAAGCGCTACGACTCTTTTTCCTTTGGGGAAGTTTTTCGTTGAAACTTTTTCATCACATCGTTCTACCATATCATTAATCATCCCTTGTAATCCCATTTTCCGACCATCATCCGGTGAATAAATACGAGTAATACCATACGCCATTAATTCCTTAATTTCTTCCGGGAGGATAACACCACCACCGCCGCCAAATATTTTAATTTGAGATGCCCTTTTTTCTTGCAATAAGTCATACATAAACTTAAAATACTCATTATGACCTCCTTGGTAAGAAGTGATGGCTATAGCATTAGCATCTTCTTGAATGGCTGTATTAACAACTTCTTCCACACTTCTATCATGCCCTAAATGTATCACTTCCACACCTGTAGCTTGTATGATACGACGCATAATATTGATAGCGGCATCGTGTCCGTCAAACAAAGAAGCGGCTGTTACAATTCGAATTTTGTTTTTGGGAATGTATGTTTGGATTTGTTCCATAATAAAGTGGCTATTTGAAGCACAAATATACGAAATTCTTGTTGCGTGTAGATGTATAGACGTAGCGACGTAGCATGCTACGTCGCTACGTCTATACAAATGGAATAAAATAGTATGGGAGTGCTTACAATTTAATAGGAATACCGTAATAGAATTCTAAGAATTTTGAACGGAATATAAAATTGTATTTAGCCCGTATAAAGGAGGATTGTGCTTTGACTAATTGATTGCGGACCTGATCAAAATCATAAGAACTGAGTACTCCTAAATCATAGCGTTCTTGTGCGGTTCTAAAGGCTTCTTCTTGTGCTTTAACAGATTTTTTTGCAGCGTCAAATGTCTTTAGAGAAGTTTTGGCATCTATATAGGCGCGTTCTATAATAGCTCTTAAATTCGTTCTTTCGTTTTCTAAAGTATATGCAGCAATTTCCTTTTGTACTTTGGCACGTTGTACACCTATTCGAGTTGCGTATTTATCGAAGATAGGAATGTTTACAGACAAACCTGCGGAGTGCCCTCTATTATCTCCTAATTGTTTGAAGTAGCCGGATTGGTTGATTGCATCTTGTACATTTAAATAATTAGTGCCAAAACTATACGAAGCAGATACACTTGGTAATAATCCTGACTCAGCTATAGCAATTTCAATATCCGAGTTTTCGATTCTTATTTTTGCATTTTCAATTTCCGGACGCCAACTAAGTGCTTTTTTATAGATAAGTTTACTATCACTATAGTGTAATTTTGCCAATTCAAGATTAATACGCACTTCTTTAATAGAAAAGCCAACATGTGATATTTGTAGGATTTGTGCTAAATCCAACAAGGCTAAATCTAAATTGTTTTCAGCTGTGACCAGAGCTTCTTCATTAGCTGCCAAACTCGCATCTACTTGAAACAAATCATTACGAGCTTTGGTGCCCGCATCTACTAATTCTTGTACTCGTTTTACCAATTGGTTGCCAATATTTATTTGTTCTTGTGCTATGAGTACACTTTCTTTGTTGTACAGAATATTCAAATAGGCATTGACGACTCTTAAAGTGATATCGTCTTGAATTTTTTGAAGATTTAGTTTGCTGATTTCAAAATCTTTTTCAGCTAGTTCGACTAGATTTTTATTGCGATTTCCATTGTACAAAGTTGCTGAAGTAGAAACACCGTAACTATTACTAAAAGAATTATTTCCCAAAGGAGCGCCAAAATTATAATTAGTTCCTACAGAACCCGAAACAGAAGGATAAAAATTCATTTTTGCTCGTGTGATTTCAACCTCTTGTAACTGTGTGGCTAATTCACTTTGTTTGACGCTGATATTGTTTTGAATGGCATAGGCTACACATTCTTCCAGTGACCATACTTTAATATTTTCTTGGGCAGATAGTGCAAACGAAAAAACTCCTACTAGTAGGCTTAAAATTAATTTCATTTGTAAATTAGATTTTATGCTAATCATAGTTGAAGGATTATGTGGCTGTTTTTTCATTTTACCTATGTTCTTTTATTTAATAGTTTGAATCCGAAAGTTATAATCAAACTTTATTCGGACTTTCGGCTTCTAATATCAAAGCTTTAATTAATTAAAGCTTTAGGATATTAAGAAATTTCTGATACCATTAAATTAATAATAGTTCCATAAATTATTATATTGGTGATAAGACGTTTAATAGCTTTAATTGTTACAAATCTTAAAATGAATACTCATTATTGTGCTAGCGGCATGAAAATTATAGAGTTAAATCTACCAATCCTTCAGTTCAATTAGGAAATAAAAATAAAAATTTAGATTTTTATAAATATTTATGTAAATTTGTGAGTTCGATTTTTTTTAAAGAGAATTGAATTACAGTATCTATGTTAAATACAATAAACTTAATTATTAATTTAAATTTTTTACAATGAAAAGAATTACTTTTTTGACCTTATTAAGTGCTCTTTTAATGATTCCGTTTACTTACGGACAATCATTATCATTAACTTCTTTAGAAAGAAGTAACACTAAAACTAACAGTGACGCGATTACTAGTGTTATTGTCCAAAGGGACAATATAAAAAGTACCACTATAATTATTACCAATAACTTGGGACAAACATCTAGTGGGATCGATATAGCATGTGCTACCTCAACTGATATAGTTGAAAATACGATATGGAATGAATATGATCTTGGAGGCAATTTTGGTATAACCACCGATTTTAACGTGACTAGCGTTGAGTTTGGAATAGGGGCAGTCAGTACTGGAAGCGCTGTACCAATTACTATTAGCGTTTATTCAAATGATGGTATCTTCCCTGTAGGAACATGGACTTTACAAGGAACTGCATCTTATATAGTAACGGATACAGATGATAATACAATCGTATCTGTGCCACTTTCTGCTACAATTCCTGCTGGAGATAATTTATTATTTGAAATTTATAATCCAGATATGATTGGTACCTCTAATCTGTATCGTTATATGACTAATGAAGATGGTGCTCTTGCTGATTCTTGGCTTTTAGCTCCTGGATGTGGACTTAGTAGCCCGGCAACCTTGACAAGCATAGGATTTGGCTATTTTATTATGAATGTCCTTGGTGACAGCAACGCACCCGTAATCTCCTGCCCTGCAGATATTTCAGTAGATGTACTACCAGGCACTTGTGGTGCTGTGGTAAACTTTGCAGATGCTACTGCTGTTGATGTAGAAGATGGTGTTGTACCTGTCGTTCAAACAGTAGGTCTTCCTTCTGGTAGTGAATTTCCTATTGGAGTTTCTTACGTTGAGTTCTCTGCAACAGACTCCGATGGAAATATCGTAATTTGTAGCTTTTCTGTTACAGTAAATGATACTGAAAATCCTGTAGCAGTTTGTCAGGATATTACTGTAGAGTTGGATGCCAATGGTACGGTTACTGTTGCTCCTGCTGATTTTGATGCAGGTTCTTCTGATAACTGTGGAACAACTTCTTTCTCTTTTGGAGGTGGATCTACTACTACCGGTTCCTTAACCACTCTTTTTGCACAAAATAACGGAGGTTCAACAGGTGGTGCTGTTTATTTTGATATAACAGTAGGACCTAGTAAAATCGATTTAACGGGATTTGATATTAATACTGGTGATGCCGGTGCTTTTACCATGGATGTCTATACATTGGTAGGAACAGCTGTTGGAAATGAATCCAATGCAGCCGCTTGGGGTTCTTCAGCCACTGGTGCTTCCGGTACCGGAGCAGGAGAGGATAATCCTTCTAATGCTACGCTAAACACACCTATTATATTGAATGCGAATACTACATACGGTATCGCATTAGTTCTTGATGCGACTCATGGACATAAATACACCAATGGAGATGGTAGCAATCAGGCTTTTTCTAACGCAGATTTATCTATTGCTTTAGGAGCTGCAAGTAATACTCCTTTTGATTCTAGTACTTTTTCACCTAGAATCTTTAATGGTACTATTCATTATTCCGTTGCTATACCCGGTACGGATGGTGTATATGATTGTAGTGAAGTAGGTGCTAATATTGTAACTTTATTAGTTACCGATGCTTCCGGAAATACAGATAGTTGTATGGCTACCGTAACCGTAGAAGACAACCAAGCTCCTGTAGTTATTTGTAAAGGTGGCGGTGGTGCAATGACTATGCTTGAAAATTTTGAAAGTTGTACTTTACCTGTTGGTTGGTCATTAGAAGCTCAGACTGGATATGATCATGAAGGTGGTTGTGATGCCCCTGGAGTAGATGGTTTATTCTCATTTTCTTGTACAGATGGTGATTATATTGGATTCCCTGACGCATCTACTGGATTAAATGCAAACATAACTGGATGTAAAGCAGTTATTAATGATGATAATGCGGGTAGTTCTTATGTAGGTGTTGCTACAATATTAAGTTCTGTTATTGACTTATCTTCGGGAACTGGTGTTAGTCTTTCTTTTGACTATATGTTTAATAATATGGGTAGTGCTATATTCTATGTTGAACTTTGGGATGGTGCAAGTTGGAATGAAGTCTTAAATACAGGTACTAATGATACTACAGATTCTCCTACAATTGATATTAGCGCTTATAGCAATGCTGATTTTCAAGTGAAATTCGTTCATGACGATGGTGGTTCTTGGGCCTGGGGTGTTGCTTTAGACAACCTTATAGTAAATTATACTACAGCTTCAACGCCTCCATTAGAAGTAGTCTTAGATGCAACCGGTCATGCCTCTGTAGATTTAGAGGATTTATTTATCAGTATTGATGATAACTGTGATTATACTATTGCAGTAGGTGGTGGCTCCGGTGGTGGTGGTACTGCTTGTGAACAATCTAATCCCGGTAACAATTTTGAAAATGCTTACTTTACTGATCCGGGTAGTGGATTTATTGTTGCAAATGATGTTACTGTAGATCCTGATATTGACTTTACTATGGATCATATTACTGCGAATCTATTCCATGATCCGGGTGCTACTATAACAACTATTGACTTAACCTACTATGAAAATAATTCCGGTCAACCCGGTGCGATAATAGGTAGTGAAAATGGTGTTTCATCTTCCAGCCAAACAGTGGTTGGGAATGCTTTTGGATTTGATGTTAGCGAAGTTGATTTTAATATCACACCTTTCCTTTTTGCGAGTCAATCGGGAATATCTACAAGTTATTGGGTATCTATGGTCGTAAATTCTTCTGTGGGAGGTATTACTGCTTGGGAACTTACAACTGCTTCTAGTAATGGATATGAATCTCTTAGTTCACCAGACGGCACCACTTGGAATGGTGGTAGCGGAGATGGTGTTTACACTTTCAGTGGAACCTGTGGAGGTGCCAAAAGTCGTGCAACTACCGAATTTGATTGCTCTAACTTAGGAGAAAATCAAGTGGATGTAACTGTAACAGATGCTGGTGGTAATACCGCTACTTGTACAGCTACTGTAATTGTTACGGATGAAACTGCTCCTGTATTAATATGTGAAGATAAAACCATTGAAATAGGTGCTGACGGTACAACCACCATTGATCCTTATGATTTAATGGCCGTTTATCCAAGTACCTACGAAGCCATGGTGATTGGTAGTGATAACCAATCTGCTGCAGAAGGATTTACCGATTTTACAGTAGCGATTACAGATGCTGCTAATCTCAGTTTTGATTGGAATTATACTACTAATGACGATCCGGGATACGATAGATTTGGCTATTTGTTAAATGGTGTATTTACAATGCTAGCTGATAGTAATTCTTCAGGATCTAGCGCTGTAACAGTAGCTTCGGGTGATGTATTTGGTTTCCGTTCGCATACTGATGATAATCTATTTGGTAATAACGAAACATTGATTACTAACTTTATGCCGGGTTATACCGGACAATTTGCTCCGGCTAACTGGACCTTAACTCTTGACAACTCTGATGGTGATGCTTACATTACTGAAATTCCAGGGGGTACTCAAGCTTATGATGCCTGTGGTATTGATGTAATTATGGCAGATCTTACAGAAGTAACTTGTGCCGATATAGGTAGTACCATTTTAGTTAGTGTATTTGCTAATGATGCTAGTGGTAACTTTGCTTCTTGTCAATCTACCATTACAGTAGTTGATGCAATGGAACCAACACTTACTTGTCCGGATGCAGCTACTTACGGTACGGAGCCTTCTAATAAT
>JAOZTK010000053.1 GCA_029942185.1 Flavobacteriaceae bacterium | reverse complement strand
AACCGAGAAAATCAAATCTATGTCAAAAAATTTAGTAATCGTCGAGTCACCCGCCAAAGCAAAAACCATTGAAAGATTTTTAGGAAAAGATTATGTGGTAGCATCAAGCTTTGGTCATGTCGCTGATTTACCGGCAAAAGAATTAGGAGTGGATGTCAATGGTGATTTTAATCCGAAATATGTTGTTTCAGATGACAAAAAAGATGTTATTAGAAAACTAAAAAGACTGGCAAAAAATGCAGATACCATTTGGTTGGCAAGTGATGAGGATCGAGAAGGAGAAGCCATAGCTTGGCATTTATTTAAACAGTTAAAACTCAATGATAGCAATACAAAACGTATTGTATTTCACGAAATAACGAAGAATGCAATTTTAAAAGCAGTTGAAAATCCGCGTAGTATTAACTACAATTTAGTCAACGCACAACAAGCACGTCGTGTTTTAGATAGATTGGTAGGTTATGAATTATCTCCGGTACTTTGGAAAAAGGTAAAAAGGGGACTTTCAGCAGGTAGGGTACAATCGGTTGCCGTTCGCTTAATTGTGGAAAGAGAACGGGAGATTGAAAATTTTAAACCCACTGCGTCTTATAAAACAGCAGCTGTATTTTCCAATGAAAGTGGAAAGATTTTTACGGCTAAATTAACGACTGGTTTTAAAACGCGTGAAGAAGCGGAAGCTTTTTTAAAGTCGTGTGTAGGTGCTGATTTTAAGCTAGCTGATATTCAAATGAAACCGGCGACCAAAACACCGGCACCACCATTTACAACTTCAACTTTACAACAAGAAGCTTCGCGTAAATTGTACTTTCCGGTAGCAAAAACTATGCGGACTGCACAAGCTTTGTACGAAGCAGGTTTGATAACCTATATGCGTACGGATAGTGTAAACCTGTCGAATGATGCTAAAACAGCTGCACAAAATGCAATCATCGATTTTTATGGTGAAGCTTATAGCAAACCACGAAATTATCGCACGAAATCTAAAGGAGCACAAGAGGCTCATGAAGCGATTCGTCCTACAAATTTGAATAATAGGAGTGTTTCTAGAGACAGAGATCAAGATCGATTATACAGCCTAATTTGGAAACGTACCATCGCTTCTCAAATGAGTAATGCACAACTGGAACGTACTAGTGTAAAAGTTAAGAACAATAAGAATACTAATATTTTTGCTGCTAAAGGTGAAGTCATTAAGTTTGATGGATTTTTAAAAGTATATATAGAAGGTAAGGATAATAATGGTGAAGAACAAACAGGAGTGTTGCCAAGATTGGAAGTTGGTGAAAGTGTTTCCGCAAATCAAATTACGACAACAGAGCGTTATACAAAATCACCCTATAGGTATTCAGAAGCAGCTTTGGTCAAGAAATTAGAGGAATTGGGTATTGGACGACCTTCTACTTATGCACCTACAATTTCTACTATTCAAAAAAGAACTTATGTAGAAAAACCTGTCTTGGAGGGTGCAAACAGAGCATACACACAGCTTGTTTTAAGACAAGATACAATTGAGGCTAAAGAATTAATTGAAATTGTTGGAGCGGACAAAGGAAAATTGGTTCCTACTGATATCGGTAAAGTTGTCAACGATTTTTTGGTTGAAAATTTTGAAAAAGTAATGGATTACAGTTTTACAGCTAGAGCTGAAACCGAATTTGATGAAATTGCAGAAGGAAAAAGGGATTGGAAAGCTAGAATCAAAGATTTTTACAAAGGCTTTCACAGCACCGTTGAAAAGGTGACAAAACACGCTGAACGAGCTAAAGGAGAACGCTTGCTTGGGCAAGATCCGGCAACCGGAAAAAATGTATATGCTCGTTTGGGTCGTTATGGTGCAATGATACAGATAGGAGAAGTGAGCGATGAAGAAAAACCGCGTTTTTCTAGTTTGCAAGGATCTCAAACGATAAGCAATATCTCATTAGAAGAAGCATTGAGTTTATTTCAATTACCAAAAACTTTAGGTGTTTACAAGGCTGTTGATGTCGTTGTTTCAAATGGTAGATTTGGTCCTTATGTTAGGTATGACAAGCTATTTGTTTCTTTGCCAAAAGGAGCAGATCCAACAAAGCTAACAGTTGAAGAGGCAATTGAATTGATACTTGCCAAACAACAAGCAGATGCCCCAATTGCCGAATATGAAAAAATGCCGGTACAAAAAGGAGTTGGACGTTTTGGCCCTTTTCTTAAGTGGAATGGAATGTTTATCAATGTCAGTAGAAAATATGATTTTGATGCTTTAACGATGGAAAACATTGTAGAGATTATTGAAATAAAAAAACAAAAGGATATCGATAAAATCTTGTTAAATTGGGAAGAGGAAGGAATACGGGTAGAAAAAGCCCGATGGGGACGTTTTAATATTATCAAAGGTAAGATTAAAATTGAGTTACCTAAAACAACCAACGTAGATAAGTTGAGTTTAGAAAAAGTTCAAGAAATAATTGCAAAAAACACCAAAAAGAAAACACCAAGAAAAAGAAAAACCACAAAAAAATAATAAGATAAATCACAAGCGTGTTATTTTTTTAAGTAAATTTGTGAAATTATAATTTTTAAAAGATATAATTACCCTCTAATCGTGTCTTGTTTACCCTATGGATTGTATTTTAGATTTCGTAAACCCCGTTAGCGAATCAATTATTGATTTTGTCGAGATGCTCCCAAAAGGAAGTATAGGGAAAAGCATTTATCTAAATTCAATTAAAACTAATAAGGAGTTTATTCCTGGTTCTATCGTTTTTATAGGAGTTCCGGAAGATCGTACAGCAGTTAATAATAAAGGGGCAGGACAAAATATCGATTTAATTCGAAAAGAATTATATCCATTATTTACAGGAAATTGGACAACGAGTATCTATGATTTGGGAGATATTATTAGTGGGGAAACCTATAAGGATACAACGATAGCTTTAAAAGAAATAATTACTTTTTTACTTAAAGAAAAGACGTTGCCAATACTATTAGGTGGGAGTCATGCTTTGACTTATGCCAGTTATAGAGCTTTTGATGATTTAGAGCAAAAAGTAAACTTATCGATTATAGATGCTAAATTTGATCTGGGAAGTATTGATGGAACGATAGATTCACAATCGTATTTGACAAAGATTGTAATGGATAAACCCAATAATCTATTTAATTTCACAAATATTGGCTATCAAACTTTTTTAAATTCACAAGATGAGATTAGTTTATTAAACAGTCTCCTATTTGATGCCTATAGGTTGGGAGATGTTAAGAATGATATTGAGATTGTTGAGCCAGCTTTACGTGATACGGATGTGCTCAGTATCGATATGGGCGCAATTCGAAGAATGGATGCTCCTGCTAATAACAATGCGATAATAAGCGGTTTAAGAGCAGATGATATCTGTAAAATCACACGTTATGCCGGTTTAAGTGATAAAATATCTGTTTTGGGAATTTATGAATTTAATCCAACTAAAGATGCTAGTTCAAAAACCGCACAGTTAATAGCACAAATGTTATGGTATTATATTGAAGGTGTTAATTATCGGTCGTATGAGTTTCCTTTGTCAGACTTAAAAAATTTTAAAAAGTATATGGTATTAGTCGACGAAGAAACCTATAATTTTTACAAAAGTAATAAAAGCGGTAGATGGTGGATGGAAATTAATATAAAAGACAATAATAAAACCAAAAGAAGAACGTTAATACCCTGTACTTATAATGATTATTTAAGTGCAAATAATCAAGAAGTTCCTGAAAGATGGTATACAAATAGAAAAAAACTGGAGTAAATAGTACTAAATCTAGTATTTAGATTTGATATTTTAAAAAATTTATTTAGGTTTGCACGTTTCGATAAAACGATAAATATTATGAGAAGAACAACAATTTTGGTTTTGCTAATTTTAATGGCATACAGTTGTGGCTCTAGCGACAAAGGAGAGTTAGTAGGAGTAAAGACTAAGAGTAAATGGCATTCTGAGACACCTTATGGAATGGTTTTAGTTCCTGGAGGATCGTTTACTATGGGTAAACAAGATGAAGATGATATTGGGGCTCTCAACACACCGGCAAGAACAGCAACAGTGCGCGCTTATTATATGGATGAAACAGAAATCACCAATAGTGAATATAAAGAATTTGTATTTTGGGTTAGAGATTCTATTGTAAGAACCAAATTGGCAATCTTAGCAGATGAACTATCATACGGATCAGAACCCGGTGAAGGTGTATTGCCGGATTATAGGTTTAAAGATACGGTGAGTGATGGAAGTTTTTATGTAAAGTATATGATGGAAAACTACGGAAGTTTAGGAGATATAAATTCACCCACTATGGGGCGTTTTCTAAATTGGGAAGAGGATTTAATTTGGAGTACAGGTGATTATCCAAGCATGGAATATGCTGAAATTATGGATACGATGTTTGTTTCGTTAGACGAAAGTTTTGATGGAAGAAGAATATTAGATGTTAAAAAATTAAAATACAAATTTTCTTGGTTGGATAGAGAGTCTGCTGCTCGCAGAGGAAGTACTCGAAAAGAACAAATTAAACACGAAATTGTACCCGTTTACCCGGATACTACCGTTTGGGTAAAAGATTTTGCATATTCGTATAATGACCCGATGCATCAAGATTATTTTTGGCACCAAGCCTATGCAGATTATCCGGTGGTTGGAGTATCATGGGATCAAGCAAGGGCGTTTAGTAGTTGGAGAACAAAAAAGAAAAATGATTTTTTACGTTCTCGTAAAAAAGTGAGTAGAATACCTCATTTCCGCCTACCTTCAGAAGCAGAATGGGAATATGCAGCACGAGGTGGAATAGAATATGGAAAATATCCTTGGGGTACTCATTATACAACAAATGATAGAGGTTGCTTTCTAGCAAACTTTAAACCGGCACGAGGTGATTATGCTGTGGATGGAGCTTTATATACTATGGAAGGAAAATCCTATGATGAAAATGGATACGGCCTGTATAATATGTCCGGAAATGTATCTGAATGGACCCAAACAGCTTATAATGAAGCCTCTTATTATATGGGTTCTACTATGAACCCCAATGTTGAGGATCGAAATAATCAACGTAAAGTAATTCGAGGTGGGTCATGGAAAGATATGGCCTATTTCTTAGAAGTGAGTTCTAGAGATTATGAATATGCAGATTCGGCACGTAGTTACATCGGTTTTAGAACAGTACAAGATTATTTAGGAACTAGTTTATCAGGAAAATAATTTAATAACACCCCATTATCAATTAACCAAAATTAGAAAATATTATGGCACAGTCGAGATTAAGTAAGAAATTTTTCCACATGACGTACAGTCTTGGAGCATCAGTAGTAATTTTAGGAGCTCTCTTTAAAATACTTCACTGGAAATTAGATTTAGGGCCCGTTCATTTAACAGGTGGTATGTTACTAGCTATTGGTCTGATTACAGAAGCAATTGTATTTGCAATTTCAGCTTTTGAAAAAGTTGATGAGGATTTAGATTGGTCAAAAGTCTATCCTGAATTAGCAAGTGGAAAGAAAGAACAAAAGAGAGAAGCAAAAAGAAAAGATATGCTGGAAGCTAGAGAAGCACAAACGATGCTATCTCAGAAACTAGACTCCATGCTTAAGGAAGCTAAATTAGATGCAAGTTTAATGGCAAGTTTGGGAGAGAGTATCCAGAATTTTAAAGGTGCAGCTGAACAGATTCAACCGGCAGTTGATTCAATTTCGGCAACAAACAGATATAGTGAGCAATTGTCAATGGCAGCAGCTCAAATGGAGTCGTTAAATAGTCTGTATAAAGTACAACTGGAAAGTACAAGTAGACAAGCTCAAGTAAATGAAGAAATGGCCAATAATGCAGTCATTCTAAAAGAGCAGATGGAATCTATGGCAAGCAACCTTCATAATCTTAACGGTGTGTACGGTGGAATGTTAAGTGCGATGAGTAAAGGATAATTTTCTACGGTACCAAACCAATTACTAACCTATAAAAGTATATAATATGGCAGGCGGAAATTTATCAGCACGGCAAAAGATGATTAACTTGATGTATCTTGTATTTATTGCAATGCTCGCTTTAAATATGAGTAAAAAAGTATTGACATCTTTTGGTTTTATGAAAGAAAGATTAGCAGAATCTAATGTTAGAGTAGATGATGCCAATAAAGGAGTTATTGAAAGCTTAGCAAAAAAAGCAGTTGATAGCCCTGAAAGGTATAGGGATTCCTACACCAAAGCGAAATTAATTAAAGATGAATCGGATAGTTTTTTTAACTTCCTAGATGGAGTTCAAAGCAAGTTGACTGAGAAGATTGATGATCCAACGGACTATGAATCAATGGACTCTGAGGAAGCTGGAGATGCTTTTTTCTTTGCTAGAGATAATAAACCATCAAAACAAGGACAAGAGTTTTTAGACAGAATAAAAAACTATAGCGCGTTGATGATAAGTAAGTTAGATGATGAAAAGTACGCAGAATTAATAAGTCAGATAGAAAATAGATTTGCAACCAAGGATCAAACTATTAAAGATGGAAAAATTAAAATCCCTTGGTTAGAAAGTCGTTATAAAGGATTTCCTTTGGTTACTACTTTGACAAATATAGAACAAATTCAAGCAGATATTCGTACGACAGAATCAGATATCTATAATACATTTTTGGGAACAAAATTGATTGAAGATGCTAGTTTACAAAACTATAAAGGTATTGTTGCTCTAAATAAAAGTGCCTATTTTTCCGGAGAAACAGTTACCGGTAAAATAGTTATGGGTAAATACGATGCTAGTTTTGTACCGGATAATTTTGAATCTAATGTGGGTGGTAAAGTAGAGTCAGGACAAGTTGACTTGAATTTTAGAGCCGGCAGACCGGGAACACATCCAATCAAAGGGAAATTTATCTTTAAACAAAAAGATGGTGAAGACATCGAAGTAACATTTGACAGTGAATATACGGTAATTACGGAACCGAGTAGTGCTGTAATTTCTGCGGATAAAATGAATGTTGTATACCGTGGTCTGGACAATCCAATATCAATTTCAGTGCCAGGAGTCGGTGATTCTAATGTGAAAGCAACAGCCCCGGGTTTGAAGAAAACAGGTAAAGGAAAGTATATGATGAATCCTACTTCAGGAAATAGTGTTACCATTAATGTTTCCGCGAAATTATCAAGTGGAAAAACGATTAAAACTCCTATGGAATTCCGAATTATGGATATTCCGGCACCTAGAGGGGCGATTCGTAAACAAACAGGCAATGTCGATATGCCAAAAGCTAGTTTAGGAAAAGCAACAGTCGGTGTGATTTTACCTGATTTTGTTTTTGACTTAACGCTGAGAACAACTTCTTTTAAATTGAAAGTGCCGGGGCAAGCTACAGTCTTAGTTAATGGAGCAAGAATGAATGCCAAGGCAAAAAGTGCTATTGCTAAAGCAAAAAGAGGAGACATGGTTAATATTTTTGATATTAAGTCATCATTGGTAGGTAGTGCATCCGGTTATCGAATCAAAAAAGCATCACCTGTAATGATCGAAATTAAATAAATTAAGTAAATGAAGCCGATAGGACTGCAATAATTAGAACAATATTATGTTATTATAGTCATCAAAGCTTACATCTGACAAATAAAGATGATTAAAAAAAAACAGATGAATCGTATAAAATATTTTATAGTAAGTGTAGTGTTATTTACAAGTGCGTTAATCCACGGACAGGCAAACTTATTAAATGCAAGAGCACCTCAAGATATTGGTCAAATATCACTTGAGAAACTAATTGCCGACAATGATAAACCTTTAGAATACGGTTATATTGATGATCGTGATGTATATTGGTCTAAGGTGGTTTGGGAATATGTAGATTTAAATGAACGTTTAAATTTACCCTTCTACTATCCCACGGATACCATGCGTATTTCTTCAGATCGTCGCTCCTTATATGATACACTCTTACGAGGAATAAAACAAGGAGAGATTAGTGAGGTTTACGATGATTCTTATTTTACTTCAAAACTATCGTATCAAGAAATTCAAGAAAAATTATATCGAAGAGATACAATATCTGAAGGGATAGATGTGCTCAATGCGGACCCAAATGCAGATATCTCAGAATATGTAGATGTCTATAATATTGATTCCGAACATATTGAAGGTTATAAAATTAAAGGAGTATGGTATATTGACAAACGTCAAGGTGAACTGAAATATCGACTCTTAGCGGTTGCTCCGGTTGCACAAGATGTGCAGACAATAGGGCGTGATGATTTGGGCGAAATCGATGAGAAATTAGCGATTTTCTGGGTATTTTATCCGGATGCACGTCAGGTTATGCACGATATGAAAGTGTTTAACCCTGATAATGCTGCTTTCCCAATTTCATTTGACCATCTTCTAAATGCACATCGATTCAGTGCTTTAATTTATAAAACAGAAAATGTTTATGGTGATAGAGAGGTTAAGGATTATATCAGAGGAAATTCATTATTCCAAGTTTTAGAGTCCCAACGATTAAAAGATGATATTAGAAATAAGGAATTAGATTTATGGAATTATTAGCGAATGTGATTGTTAGGAAATTTCTAATAACGCTGAACTAAAAATAATAAATCAAACAAATGTTTCAGAATACTTATTTGATAAATTCTGATTGATATTTTAGTAAAAAGGCTCTCAATTGAGAGCCTTTTTTTAATTTAGTAATTGTAAATTAACGCCTAATGTAGTACAAACACTATTCTGATAAGATTTTAGCACATAAGAGATAATATGAATCTTTGGAATTAAGAAAATTTTACACAAATATGAAAGTAGATTATATAGTGGTTGGTTTTGGTTTAGCAGGTATGGCTTTTACTGAAGAACTAGAGCGAGCCAATAAGTCGTTTGTCGTAATTGACGATAATCCCAACAGAGAAACGCGCGTGGTGGGAGGTATGTATAATCCTATTATTCTAAAAAGATTTACGCCCGCATGGAAAGCGCATGAAATGTGGAGACAAGCACTTCCATTTTATAAGGAACTAGAGACTAAATTCAAAAAAAAATACATTTATCCATTTGAAATTCGGCGCATATTGCAATCGGTCGAAGAACAAAATAATTGGGTGGTTGCATCAGACAAATCCGTTATGACTGAATATATGATTCCCCAAATTATTCATGAAGATATCAAAGGAATTAAAGCTCCATTTGGTTACGGACAGTTGGAAAATGTTGGCCGAATAGCAGGAGAACAACTCTTAGATGATTATAAAGAACGTATTAAAAAAAACAATCAGTTTATACGAGAAAGTTTTGAGTACGATCGACTTATTATTGAGAAAGACAGGCTGCTATACAAAGATATTGAAACCAGTCAATTGGTTTTTAGCGAAGGATCTTATTTGCATAAAAATCCATTCTTTAAGTATCTTCCCATGCGTGAAGCAAAAGGTGAGATGTTGCTGATTGAAGTGCCGGATCTATCCATTGATTTTGCTGTTAAATCAAGTGTGTTTATGATTCCTTTCGGCAAGCATATTTTTGTCGTTGGTGCTACGTATAATTGGGAAGATAAATCTTTTACACAAACAGAAAAGGCAAAGGATGAATTAGAAAATAAATTGAAACGTTTTCTACAACTACCTTATAAAGTAATAGCTTATAAAATAGGGATTCGTCCGACGATTAAAGATAGACGACCCCTGTTAGGAAAACATCCAAAATATCCTAATTTAGCCGTTCTAAATGGACTGGGTACACGTGGTGTAATTATTGCACCTTTTATTGCAAAAGAATTATTTAATCATATAGAAAATGATAAGCCCATTTATAAGGAAATGGATATAAAACGTTTTGAAAATTTATATGCGTAGTGAAGAATATATTGTAAGCTCTACGCTTTACACTGTCAACTATTGGTTAATAGGACATCCTATAATCTACTAAAACACAGCAACACTTTAAGTAATGATCGATATTAACAATTTATCAGTTTCTTTTGCAGGAACGCCTATTTTCTCGAATTTGAGTTTTAAACTAACTTCAGGTAATAGAGTCGGTTTGATTGGTAAAAATGGCGTGGGTAAATCGACGCTTTTGAGAGTTATTGCGGGGGAACAAGAATTTGATGGAATCTTGGCAATTGATAAAAATACTAAAATAGGCTTTCTAAAGCAGGATATTGATTTTAATTATGGAAAAACGATTTTAGAGGAAACCTATTTGGCATTTTCCGAAATAAATACGATCGAATCTGAACTGTCGAAAATCCATAAAGAATTAGAAAAAAGAAAAGATTTTGAGAGTGAGTCTTATCATGATCTTTTACATAAATTAGATGATTTAACACAACGATTTGAATTAATAGGAGGCTATAATTACAAAGGAGATACCGAACGTATATTACAAGGTTTGGGCTTTAAACGAGGGGATTTTAACAAAAAAACAGATGCCTTGTCAGGAGGGTGGAGAATGCGTATTGAGTTGGCTAAAATTTTATTGCAAAACAATGAAGTATTGTTGTTGGATGAGCCGACGAATCATCTAGATTTAGAATCAATTTTGTGGTTTGAAAGTTTTTTACAAGCGTATAGGGGAATTGTTTTAGTCGTTTCGCACGATAAAATGTTTTTAGACAATATAACCAATCGTACTATTGAAATATCTTTAGGGAGTATTTATGATTATAAAAAACCATATTCCCAATATCTTGTAATTCGTCAAGAATTGATTGAAAAACAATTGCAAGCACAAAAGAACCAGGAAAAACAAATAAAACACACGGAGCAACTCATTGAAAAGTTTCGATATAAAGCTAGTAAAGCAGCCTTTGCGCAGTCCCTTATTAAGAAATTAGAAAAAGTAGAGCGAATTGAAGTGGATGTAACTGACAATTCAGTGATGCATGTGCGTTTTCCTATTTCTGAACAATCCGGGAAGCTTATATTTACCCTTGATGAAGTGAGCAAACGTTATAAAGAAAATCTTGTGATTGATAGGTTTAGTCTATTGTTGGAAAGGGGGACTAGAATCGCTTTTGTCGGACAAAATGGGATGGGAAAATCAACTTTAGCAAAAATATTAGTGAATGAAATTGATTTTGAAGGTGCACTTAAAATAGGTCATAATGTTAAAATCGGATATTTTGCACAGAACCAATCGGACTTTTTAAATGGGAATAATACATTATTGGAAGAAATGGAAACCGTTGCTAATGACCATAATCGTATTAAGATCCGAAATATGTTGGGAAGTTTTCTGTTTGGAGGTGATGCTGTTGATAAGAAAGTGAAGGTGCTGTCCGGAGGAGAGAGAAACAGACTTGCCTTGTGTAAAATGTTGATGAATCCTTTTAATGTTTTAATAATGGATGAGCCCACCAATCATTTGGATATGGCCTCAAAGAGCGTTCTTAAAAAGGCTTTAAAATCTTTTGCAGGAAGTTTAATTTTAGTCTCGCATGATAGGGATTTTTTACAGGGTTTGGTTGAAAAAGTGTATGAGTTTCGCGAACATAAAATAAAAGAATATTTAGGCGATATTGACTATTATTTGGAACGACGAAAGTTTGATAATTTTAGGGAAGTTGAAAAAGTTGCTCCTATAACCGAAAAAAAGAACAGCAGTCGGAAAATTTCAAGAGAAGAAGAAAAGAATAAAAAGAAACTAAAGAACAGAATAGGTAAGTTGGAACTTAACATTGAGCAATTTGAAGAAGAGATAAAAGGTTTTGATAGCTTGATAGCCGGTAAGGATGCGTCAATCACGCAATTAGATTTTTTTAAGGCTTATCAGGATAAAAAAGACGAACTGGAAAAAATGATGCATGAGTGGACAAATCTTCAAGAACAACTGATGGAATAGCAGTTTATATTTTTGTATTTTAGCAATCTATTATGACAAATTTCGAACATATCGGTGCTTATTTCTTAATGCTAAAAGAAGTGTTTAGAAAACCTCAAAAATGGAAAGTTTTTTGGGAATTACTGTTTCGTGAAATCGATGATTTAGGATTAAAATCATTAGGGATTATTGCTTTTATAAGTTTTTTTGTCGGAGGAGTGATTGCGATACAGACCGCATTAAATGTCGATAGTCCTTTTATTCCCAAGTATTTAATTGGTTTTGCGACGAAGCGATCCATGATTTTAGAGTTTGCACCTACTTTTATGTCAGTCATTTTAGCAGGAAAGGTGGGTTCCTACATCACCTCAAGTATTGGTACTATGCGTGTGACTGAACAAATAGATGCGCTAGAAATAATGGGTATAAATTCAATTAATTATTTAGTCCTTCCAAAAGTAGTAGCCGTGCTATTTTTTTATCCAATCTTGGTTGTTTTAGCCATGTTTTTAGGAATTCTTGGAGGTTGGGTTGCCGGTATATTAACGGATCTTTTTTATACGGAAGATTATATAATAGGAATTCAAATGGAATTCAATCCTTATTTTTTACAATACGCCATAATCAAAACAGTGGTATTTGCATTTGTCATCGTCACTGTTGCCTCTTATCATGGTCATAAAGTAAGTGGTGGTGCTTTGGAAGTGGGTAGGGCGAGTACAAAAGCAGTAGTTTGGACAAGTGTGACAATTATTTTGTTAAACTATTTTTTAACGCAAATGTTATTAGGATAGATGTTAGAGGTAAAGAATTTACATAAATCATTTGGAGAAGCACATGTTCTAAAAGGAATTTCTGCTACTTTCGAAAAAGGTAAAACAAGTTTGATTATCGGGCAGAGTGGTTCGGGCAAAACAGTTTTTATTAAGTGTCTGATTGGTCTTTTTACTCCTGAAAAAGGAGTGATTGATTTCGACGGACGTCTTTTTAATAAGCTCAAGGAAAAAGAAAAAAGACAGATACGCAAAGAGATAGGAATGGTTTTTCAAGGAGGAGCCTTGTATGATTTTATGACCGTGGAAGAAAATATTATGTTTCCGCTGAAAATGTTTACCAAGGATACAAAACAAGAAATGCTCAAACGGGTTAATTTTGTTTTAGACAGAGTGAACTTGCACAATACAAACCATAAATATCCGTCGGAACTATCGGGTGGTATGATAAAAAGGGTTGCCATTGCACGGGCAATAGTTATGAGACCAAAATATTTGTTTTGTGATGAGCCTAATTCCGGATTAGATCCGCAAACAGCTATCCTAATTGACAATTTAATTCGGGAAATTACGCAGGAATACAACATTACTACTGTAATTAATTCACATGATATGAATTCTGTGATGGAAATAGGGGATAAAATTATTTTTTTAAAAGACGGCCATAAAGCTTGGGAAGGGACAAAAGACGATGTATTTAGGACTGAAAATAAGGCAATTGTCGATTTTGTATATTCTTCTAATTTATATAAAAAGGTAAAAGTTGCACTTTTAAGAGGAGAATAAAAAAAATATTTAATTCTTTGTTTTTACTAAATATCCTTTTATATTTGCACCCGCTTAACTGATAGTGTAGTTGCTATTAAAAAGGCAGACATTAATGACTTGGTAGCTCAGTTGGTAGAGCACCTCCCTTTTAAGGAGGTGGTCCTGGGTTCGAGCCCCAGCCAAGTCACAAATTAAAAGGCAGAATTCCTCTTACGAATTCTGTTTTTTTTATGGCAATTCATCATGGGCGAGAAGTTTATCCCGATTACTTTCGGGGAGCCCCAGCCAAGTCACAAATTAAAAGGCAGAATTCCTCCCACGAATTCTGTTTTTTTATGGCAATTCATCATGGGCGAGAAGTTTATCCCGATTACTTTCAGGGAGCCCCAGCCAAGTCACTTTAAACTAAGA
>JAOZTK010000052.1 GCA_029942185.1 Flavobacteriaceae bacterium | reverse complement strand
AAGGTTGCATCAATTCAAAAGCATTTTTACTACTTGTTATTTTGGGTTTTTCTAGAGCTGTTTCCAAACGGCGTCTCCGCCCCAACTCCAGAGCAGCAACAATTGAAACAGCTTTTGCCTCTCCAATTCCTTTAAATTCTTGTAAATCGTTTAATGACAGCCGTGCTAACTGATTCAAATTAGCATTCGTAGATGCCAAAATTCGTTTTGCCAAATCGACTGCGGACTCATTTCTTGAGCCGGATCCGATTAGGATAGCAATTAATTCAGCATCTGACAAAGCTTTATTCCCTTTCTCAAGGAGCTTTTCTCTAGGTCTGTCATCTAAGGACCATGAAGTTATTGGGAGTGGTTTTTTTTCTTTCATCCGTTTGTTTTTATTGCTTCTAAACCTGAATTCGACTCAAGGTTTTAAAGGTCGGATGCAACTGCCATATTCCTATTTTTATGCGTGTAAATGATCTTGTACTTGGCAGTTTCATAAATTTATTTTTCGCAATTTATAATAATTATTTAAATTTACAGTCAATATTTGAAACAGCATTTTGTTTTAGACTAAAAAAACATCATGATTCTAAATAAAAAAAATACTTCTTTTCTTATAATAACTTCCCTTTTAATAATTGGGCTTTTATTACAATTATCTTATAAAACGACACAGAAAAAAAGACAAGATATTAAAGAAATTCCCAATGATTTTCTATTTATGCAAAGGGCGTATCCTACCGGAATTATTAAAACCGATGCGTTAAAAGATGCCATTATCTGGAAAGAAAAAGCAAAAAACAAAGAGGTAAATAGTATTTTTTGGGAGTTTGTCGGTCCCACAAATATTGGCGGGAGAATCACAGATATAGAAATACCTAGTAAAACCGCAGACACCTATTATGTTGGTGCTGCATCCGGTGGAATTTTTAAAACAATTGATGGCGGAAGCAATTGGACTCCTATTTTTGATGATCAATCCATGATTTCAATTGGTGATATTGAAATTTCAAAAACAGCTAATGATTTACTTTTTGTTGGAACCGGAGAAGTTAATGCAGGCGGCGGATCTTTAGCTTATGATGGCAATGGAATCTACAAGAGTAACGATGCCGGGTTAACTTGGGAACAAAAAGGTTTAGAGGAGACAGGTAGCATTAGCAAGGTAATCATCGATCCGCAAGACAACAACACAATTTATGCAGGTGCGATGGGTCCTCTTTTTAAAAATGACAGTAACAGAGGTGTTTACAGAAGTCAAAATGGAGGTGATTCTTGGTCAAAAGTTTTGTTTGTCAGTGATTCAACCGGAATCATTGATATGGCCATAAATCCAATCAACCCTAATGTTGTATATGCTGCTAGTTGGGAACGTATACGAAAACCAAATTACAGAAGTTATGGTGGTGAGACTTCACGTATATACCGATCTCAAGATACGGGTGAAACGTGGAGTGAACTCACAAATGGTCTCCCTACAACAGCTTCACAAAAAGGAAGAATTAGTATTGATATTTCCAATTCCAATCCTAGTGTATTATACGCTTCTTATACGGACAAAATTGGTTATATTCAAGGAGTTTATAAGACAACTGATGGCGGTGATTCATGGATTAGTGTTAATTCGAGTCAACTATACGACACGAGCTATCATTGGTGGTTTGGTGGCATATTTATCAATCCGACAAATCCTAATGAAATTCATCATGCTGGTTTTTATATAGCAAAATCGACCGATGGCGCTAACAATTGGTCAACAATATCCGCTCCTCATGTCGATCAACACGCCATAGCATTTAACACACAAAACCCAAATGAAGTGTTGTTGGGAAATGATGGTGGACTCTATAAAAGCACAAATAACGGTACGAGTTACACTAAAATAAACAACTTGCCTATTACTCAGTTTTACAGATATACCGTTGATGAGCAAAACACAAATAAACGTTACGGTGGCGCCCAAGATAACAACACGGTAAGAACAACTACAGGTTCTGACAATGATTGGTACTCCATATACGGAGGTGATGGTTTTCAACCTTTAGTTGATCCAACAAATACAAATACTATTTACGCTATGTACCAAAGAGGAAATCTCGCCCGTTCTCTTAATAATGCAGGTTCGTTTAGCTCAATTTTAAATGGGATTAATTCGTCTGATAGAAATAATTGGGATACTCCTATTTGTATGGATCCAAACAATCCGGACATCTTATATTATGGCACGCAAAAATTGTACAGATCTGAAGACAGCGGTAGCTTGTGGTCAAGTGTAAGCCCTGATTTATCGAATGGTAATAGTGGAGGAAATCTAACTTTTAACACCATAAGTACAATTGAAGTCTCACCTCACTTTAGTGATTTAATTTTTGTTGGTACAGATGATGGTAATATTTGGGTTACGGATACCCCTATGTTTGAATGGTTTAAAATCGCAAATGATTTACCTGATTATTGGGTAACAAAAATCAAGATTTCTCCTAACGACGGAGATAAAATGTATATTACTTATTCAGGTTATAGATATGGCACGAATGATGGACATGTTTTCTTTAGTGGAAATGGCGGTGGTACTTGGGATGACATTTCGAATAATTTACCGGATGTTCCTGTTAATGATATAGAAATAGACACTTTTGGAAATTTATACATTGCAACCGATATCGGTGTTTTAGCTTCCTCAGATAATGGAGCCTCATGGAATGTATTTGGAGCTAATTTTCCCACTGTTGTTGTTACGGATTTATTCTACCATAAAACATCGAAATATTTGTACGCTGCTACTTATGGAAGGTCGAGCTACCGTATAGATTTAAACGATAATATACTCGCAACTAATAATGACTTACTAACAAACAAAAATATTCTTTACCCAAACCCTGCTCAAAATCATGTAAACATATTATTTCCAGATAATCATATCGACAATAAAATCAAGGTTGAGGTATATGATATACAAGGTAAACAAATAAAGTCAAGTAATCTTTCATCTCAAATAGTTTCCAAAAACAAATTGAAAATTGATTTAAATAATATAAAAACCGGACACTATTTCTTAAAAATCAACCATAAAGGTCAAACTGAAACGCATAAATTATTGGTGAGAAAATAAATAGTCTCCATTATATAATATGATTTCATTATTTTTGCAGTATAATACCAATTTATTATGAACATAATTATAGCAGGTGCAGGTGATGTGGGTTTTCATTTAGCAAAACTCCTTTCCATAGAATCACAAAATATTTATATAATTGACAACAATGCGGAACGTTTAGAATATGTAAACAACCATATTGATGTTATTACAAACAAAGGTGATGCAACTTCTACCTCTTTATTAAAAAAATCAAATATTGAGAATGCTGATCTGTTACTAGCGGTAACTGAGTCACAAAACACTAATTTTACAATTGCGGCAATTGGGAAAAGACTTGGAGCAAAAAAGACAATAGCCCGTATCAATAACCCTGAATTTTTACACAATACAGAGATTGATTTTACAGAAATAGGCATCGATTATATGATTTCTCCTGAAGCATTGGCTGCCGATGAAATAATTTCTTTATTGCACCAATCGGTTTTTAATGACAGTCTTGAATTTGAAAATGGCTCATTGTTAATTTTAGGAGGTAAATTAAGCAATTATTCGCCTTTAATAAATTTAAGTGTTGAAGAAGCAAAAATAAAATTTGGTAACACCCATTTTATAACTGTTGCCATCCGAAGGGAACACGGCGATGAAACTATTATCCCACGTGGTGATACGAAATTTCAGGCAGATGACCAATTGTATTTTGCAGTTCCAAAAGAGCATGTGGATGGATTGTACAAGTTGTTGGGTAAAGAAAAATTCGGGGTAAAAGATGTGATGATATTAGGGGGTAGCACCATTGGTCAAAAAACAGCTACAAAGCTTTGTAAAGAACATTTTAATGTAAAGATTATTGAAATTGACAAAAATAGAGCTTATAGTATTTCCGAAAAAATACCGGATGCATTGATTATTAATGGAGACGGACGTGATGTTGAATTACTCGAAGAAGAGAATATTGGAGAGATGGATGCATTTGTGGCAGTTACAGGTAACTCAGAAACAAATATCATGTCTTGTTTGGTCGCTAAATCCAAAGGTGTTAAAAAAACAATTGCTTTGGTTGAGAACATGGACTATATCAATATATCTCAGACAATAGGTATCGATACTTTGATCAATAAAAAGCTCCTAGCGGCTGGAAGTATTTTTAAACATGTTCGAAAGGGTGAGGTAGTAGCCATAGCCAATGTTCATAACCTAGACGCAGAAGTTTTAGAATTTCAGGTAAAACCCGATACAAAAGTTACAAAAAAACCCATAAAAGATTTGGATTTTCCGAAAAAGGCTGTCTTTAGCGGTGTGATTAGAAATGGAAAAGTATTGATGACTTTTGGAGACTTTCAAGTACAAGCAGGTGATAAAGCCATTGTATTTGTATTGCCGGAGGCTATCCATGCCGTAGAAGATTTATTTAATTAGTGCTTACCGGGAAAGGGCTGATACACGCAAAAATGATTGAAAAAACTTTATACACATGAAAAATATCAACATAAAAATAATCATCAGTTTTCTAGGGTTAACCTCTATCATGAATGGTTTTTTTATGTTATTATCTGCACCTTTTAGTTGGTATTATAAAGAACCTGCTTTAAAAGGGATTTTATTAGCAGCTTGTATAACCATATTAATTGGAGCCGGCTTGTGGTATTTCACCAGAAATGCCCCTAAAAGTTTACAGAAGAAGGAAGGTTATATGATTGTAACTTTCGGATGGTTAATGTTAACACTAACCGGTACACTCCCCTACTTGCTCACAGGATCTATCCCAAATATTATCGATGCCATTTTTGAGACCATGTCCGGTTATACTACAACGGGAGCCTCAATTTTAACAGATATTGAAATTATGCCCAAAGGGATACTCTTTTGGAGAAGTTCCACACATTGGATAGGTGGTATGGGGATTATTGTCTTAACTATTGCCATACTACCACTGCTTGGTATTGGTGGTATGCAACTCTTTATGGCAGAGGCTCCAGGGCCTTCCACAGACAAAATGCATCCGCGAATTACTGAAACTGCAAAACGTCTCTGGGCGATTTATTTTCTTTTTACAATCGTAGAATTCCTACTTTTAAAAGTGGCAGGAATGACTTGGTTCGATGCAATTAACCATGCGATGGCAACTATGAGTACAGGAGGTTTTTCCACAAAAAATGCAAGTGTTGCTTTTTGGAACGGAATGCCGGTTGTACAATATATTATCATCGCATTTATGTTTATTGCGGGTACAAATTTTATTTTAAGTTACTTCGCTTTAACGGCTAAATTTAATAAGGTAATACGAAACGAAGAATTTAAATATTATTTTTTAGGAGTAACCGGATTTATCGTATTAATCACTTTAATAATTGTAAATTTTCAAGACCCAAATCTGCAAACAAGTGTAGCTCATCCTCTGCCTTGGGGTCATGTGGAAAGCAGTTTTCGACATGCTGCTTTTCAAGTTATTGCCATCGTTACTACTACCGGTTTTGTTACTGCTGATTATACCATGTGGAATGGCATTGTAACCATGCTTATATTTTCCTTATTTTTCTTGGGAGGTTCTGCAGGTTCTACCGCAGGTGGTGTCAAAATCGTACGACATATTATAATGATAAAGAATGCAATTTTAGAGTTTAAAAAGATTCTTCATCCAAATGCCATTCTGCCCGTCAGATACGATAAAACTCGAGTTCCCGGAAAAGTAGTTTATAACATCTTGTCTTTCTTTGTATTGTATATGGGAATTTTTATTGCGAGTGCAGTTATCTTAAGTTTTATGGGCTTAGACTTTACCACAGCAATCGGCGCTGCAGCTTCTTCACTAGGAAATGTTGGACCGGCTTTTGGAAAACTGGGGCCTGTCGCTAATTATGCTTGGCTTCCCGATTCTGCAAAACTCTTCACCTCATTTTTGATGCTTATTGGACGTTTGGAATTATTTACAGTATTGGTATTATTAACCCCTTTCTTTTGGAGAAAAAATTAATGCTATAGTTCCAAAATTTTGACTTTTCCTGTAGCCATACTAAAAAAAGCTCCTACTATTTTTATGGTTCCTTTTTTCTCTAAATTATTGAGAATCGTGCTTTTTTCTCTAATTCGGGCAATCGTCAATGCCACATTGGTTTTTGCCACATCATCAACACATTTTTTGTTATTTGATGAAACTTTTCCTTTGATAGGTGTTTTTGCTATTGCCGGCTTTATTCTAGCGAGTAAATCTGTGATATAACCTATCTTTATATCATCACAAGCCGCACTTACAGCACCACAATTTTCATGTCCTAAGACCATAATCAATTTACTTCCTACCACTTCACATGCGTATTCCATACTAGCGATTATATCATTGTTTTCAATGTTACCCGCTATCCGCGTTACGAATAAATCTCCTACTCCTTGATCGAATAAAATTTCAATAGGAACACGTGAATCAACACAACCTAATACAATGGCAAAAGGATATTGATTTTTAGCACAGTTTTCAATTTCTTTAAGCGGATTTCTATTAATCCTTTGATTTCTTACAAAGCGAAGATTTCCATCTAACAGCTCTTGTACAACTGAATCCGGAGTCATAAAGACCAAACTCTTTTTATCATTCATTTTGTAAAAATATAAAAAAACACCCAATAAATGGGTGTTTTTAAAATATCTAATATATGTGTGTATGTTTGAAAACTAGTCTTTAGGATAAGCTTCAGGTGGTACCGGCATCGGCGCATCTACACCGTTCACTTTACCATTATTTTTAGCTGCTTCATCATCTATATATCCTTGTACATCTTCTGTATTGTAGTGAATCATATGCACTGGTTTTAAACCGGTATTTCTCATTCCTTTCTTAATAAAATAGTAAGTCAACCACACTAAGAACACCCACCATAATACTAATATTGCTTGATGTACTGACGGATTATCAGAAAACAATTCGTACACTTTAAAAGAATCTGATAGAGAACCTCCTTCGCCCGCTATTACTGTATTTTTTAAGAAACTCTTATGTTCATCAAACATCAATGTAAATGGTAAATATCCAAATGCAAATCCCATAAAACCGACCATCGTATTAACATAACCTAGACCGAGACGCATATAAGAACGGATTTCACATCCTATCAGAGTCACAGCTCCTATTCCTAGGAACAAACCTCCAATAAAACTACCGGCTGTAAGTGAATATTTTACGCCTCCTGAAAAGCCCGGTTTAACGCCCATAAATATCCATACCACAACAACAAATAACAGCATAACAACCCAATGTGTAGCAATCCCAATAATCGGGGTGTAACTACGCATTAATGTACGTGTGATTTTTGGTACTCCCATTTTAGCATACTTTTTATCATTCTTAGCCATATCAGTACCTACTTCAGCAGCCACTAACGAACATTCTGTTCCAAAGCCACTTTTTGCCATACCAACACCTCCAATAATTCCTGCTACTAATGTAATAATCACATAAAACCACCCTTTATGATCAACAGACTTGTTAAAAGGCGCAATTGTATCTCCTTTAATATTTTCCATACTGTCTCCACTAAAGAATCCATTATAAATAGCGACGAATACGAATACTAATGAAAAGGTTAAAGCGACCCAATAAATAATTGTCTTTGTTGGCTTGTAGCCTTTTCTATAACATGCTTGCTCACCTTTATCGGCATTCATTACGTAAGCTTTGGTTTCTTGATGTTTAAAATAGTTTGCTAAACCCAATTTAGACATAATTACAAAACCAAGGGCTCCCCCTAATGCCATAAAAACAGCGGTAACTAAAGAGTGAATATTCATAAGGGGAACACCTCCCATAAGGTGATTTAATGTACAACCACCTCCAAGACGGGTACCGTAGCTAAATAACGCACCTCCAATAAAAGAAACAAGTAGTGCTTTCTTTGAATAATACGCCCAACCACGTCCTTCTCGTTCTATTTTGGCAACTAAGAACCCACCGATAATCATCCCTACAATCGGCCAACCTATTCCAGGTATAAAAGCACCGCCTGATGGTAATGTTTTTTCAACACCATCAACCATAATAGTCGCATAGTTTCCATATAATTCTGTCTGAAAACCGAAAAGATTGTTGATAAACACTTCCATTCCCCGAAACATTTTACCTAAATCCGTCGTTACGGTTATTGGTTTTAAACTGGGTGTTTTTCCTTTATCAACACTTTCTCCCCATAAGCCAATCATATAGATAATCTGTGCAAGTCCAACTACTATACCTGCATAAAGATACGACCATTGACTTTTAAATAATTTTTTTAAAGATATTTTCATTGTTTTATATTTATGTTAGAATATGATATTCCTTTATTTAATGTTGTGTTTTAGTAATGAGGATTAAAAATCTACTTGAAATCTTATTAAATGACCCGTTAAGTTAAAGTCTCCATAGGTTTCCAAATCATTGAAATTTCCATTCGTATAGTTGTACATAATCCGAGTATAGTTATTTAAGTGCCAATTAAAACCTGCGGTTATGTTTGCTATTTTGTCGTTCGAATCCACTCCCGGATAACTTGAGAAGTCCATCACTGAATAACGAGCAACTAATTCTAAAGCTCCAAAACCTCGATCTTTAAGACAGAATTCTTTCTTGGGTTTGACTCTGCCAAAAGAACTAGCCTTATAAGGTCTGTGTTCTCCTGTTACAAAGAAACTAGCAAAAGCATAGTAGCCTGCTGCTTTATATGTGTCAATATCTGTTACTATTGAAGAAATTTCATATTCTCCCTGTACCGATAAGGAGCCAAAGGTAGAAGCCAACTCAAAACCTATATCACTAGTGTTTTCAAAATTTCCGATACCGGATACTTTGTGTTTATCTCCCATGTGGTTTTCCGTTCTGAATTTGTAGTAATAATCATCCGAATCATTTGATCGATTTTCATAATTTACACCCAAATGCACAACTTGATGCTTCTCTTTATTATTAAGTAAATTAGTGGTTACACGAGCTACAAAATTAGCACCACCACCAATTGACATATCTTTAAAAGCAAGGGCTTTATTTCCATTAAACGTATAAGACATTTGTAAGCCTAGTTTTCCATCTAGTATTTTTTGATTGTCATACATAAAACCGGCATTATATTTAAAGGGTTGTGTATTAGACATCATCGATCTTTCAAAGAAAGTAATATACTTACTACTTGTCATATAATTTAAACTGGAAGGCTCTGTAAAACTACCTACTTTAATACTCCCCAAACTGCTTGGTAAAGCAAAATTCAAAAACACATCTCTAAAGTTAACGGCACCACCGGCAAAATCGAATTCTACTTTAAATCCAACATTTTTTGCAATTTTTCCTTTTGTCGCCCATCGAACTCTACGGAATTCATTTCCTGAAAAGCTCAAACTATCACTCGCAGATAAAAAGTTAAAATCATACATGATACGACCTTCCATTTTAAAAGTCTTTTTAAAAATACTTTTTTCCTTCATCACTTCTTGGGCAGAAATGGATTGAAATCCTAAACCTGCAATAACAGCACCTAGAATTAATACTCTCAGTTTTCTCATTTTCTTTATATTTAATTGTTTCTATATATAATATGTGACAAATATAAAACTTAACAAATTGTTAAAATGTAACTCATGTTACAAAGAAAAATCTAGCTCTCAAGAGCAATCAATTAAATCAGTAAATACAAAGCAAAGCATCGCAGAATTAGACCTTTAGACTAACGTCCTTATATTTAGAAAGTTATATTATATTCACCTTATAAAAACTCGCCCCTTTGGCATATATTCATGAATAGAGTTCGGTGTAATCTTATTTTAGAAAATACTTTTTTAAACGATTCCATATTGCGATGGATTCGGGAGCAATATTTAATTTTACCACAACAAACAAATACAATACACCTAAAACAATACTTTTTAGGGCGATATTTATAATGGGGTGGAATGGGAATTCCCAAAAGTAAAATGCGAAAAAGAATAGGATTAATATGATAAATAAACTAAGCGTTTTATCTGTAAATGGTAAGATTCCAAATTTTAATTTCACGTACCAAAGCTTGATAGAATTAAATACCAATACCACGATAAGTGTTGCCAATGCTGCTCCATTAATTCCAATTTCATCGATCAACCAATTGTTTAAAAACACGACGGATACCGCCATTACAATTGCATAGGGTAATAATATCTTGTAATATTTTGAATTGGAAATTATCGCTCCATTATTACCTAAAAACATATGGTATAGTTTTGCGATAGAAATCATCAAAACCACCCATAAACCTCCAATATATTTATCCGGGATTATTTGATAAAGTTCCTTAATATTTACATTGACTATTAGAAAAACGAATCCAGAAATCAAAAGTAAATTAATCGAGCTTTTCTTATATAACGAAGCTACTTCCCCAAAGTTCTTTTCATTGATAGCTTTTGCTGTTAAAGGTTGAATTATCTGTGCCATAGCTCTACCCGGAGCTTCAATAACCGAACCAATATAAACCGCTACCGCATAATAGGCTGTTTGTGCGATTGCTTCTTTTTGAGGAATCATAAATTTGTCAATATCCAAGAGGATACTACCGGCTGAACCGGCTAAAATAATATAAAAGGCATACCCTAATACTTCCTTATAATTTTCCGGTAATTTAAAAGTGATTTTTGGTTTGTGTAAATAAAAAGCATACAGCATCATCACTAACATTCTAAGCAAATAAGCAAAGGTCAAGTAATAAATAAATTCTTTTGGAGTAATAATTTTCAGATAGACCATGATTAGCAGAATCATTGCTGCAATTCGCGAAAACATTTCTTTGATCAAATTTCCAAAAACAGTTTGTAATTGGACTTTAGACCACGCGTAGAATATCTCAAAATAAGCCGTTAAAACCGCTACTATATATATAATAACAACATATTCTTTTACAATTTCATTTTTTAAAGACAACCAAGTACTAATTTGTTCGTAAAAGATGTTCCCAATAAATCCGATTGGAATTGCGATAAATAGTGGTAAAATCAAAGCACTTGATAAAAAACGATCTCGTTCTACTTCAGATTTATAAGAGGAATAAAACTTGACGATAGCGTATTGTACTCCAAAAGCAGTTAAGGGCATCAATAAATTTGCAGTAGATAACAAAAATGTAACCAAGCCGTAATACTCGTCTTTTAAAAAATAGGTATATAAAAACAACGCGTTGATTCCACCAATAGCAAAAGCTATATAAATAATGATGGTGTTTTGTAATGATTGTTTAAATACTATTCCCAACTCGATAAGTTTTCTCGCAAAGGCGCGAAGCCACGAAGTTCTATTTCCCGCAAAGGTCGCAAAGTTTTTCGCAAAGAGCGTAAAGTTTAATTATATATTTTAATCACTGTTGTCTGATAAAAGATAGTAGACCGATCTGCCACTAGATTTTAGATAGTAGACAACTTTTTGAAAACTTTGTAATCAGCACTATACAACGAATGTTGTAGTAACCTGAGTTATAAAATCCTTAAAATCTCTTTATACATCCGCTCCCCTACTTGATCTCCATATAAATTTACAGAATAATCTAACTTATTTGTTTTATAAAAGTCGAAAGCAGCATACATTTTATCTTTGTCAAAGCCAACAATTTTCCCAAAACCATTATCGACCAACTCTACCCATTCTGTTTCTGTGCGGGCAATAATTACCGGCTTTTTATTAAAAAATGCCTCTTTTTGCAATCCACCGCTATCCGTAATGACCATCGAACAATTTTTGAGTAATTCCAACATGTCAAAATAGCCTACCGGATCAATAAATGTAAGCTTGTAATTTAAATTGTTTTTTTCTAATATTTTTTTTGTCCTAGGATGTAGGGGCAGTACTACTTTTTGTTCATTATTAATATGCGATAATCCTTCAAAAACAGATTTTAAATTTTCGAGAGTATCTGTTGTTTCTTGTCTGTGAATAGTCGCCAAAACAAAATTATTCTCTTCTAATTTTAAAGCGCTATAAATAGTTGCTTTTTCCTTGGACACCCGACTGTAATATTTTACAGCATCTTTCATAATATCACCTGTCTTTACAACTCTTGTGTCAAAACTTTGGAAACCCTCAGCCTTTAAATTATCAATGGCTATATGGGTTGGGCAAAGCAATAAATCAGCTATTCGATCTGTTAAAATACGATTAATTTCCTCCGGCATATTCATATTAAACGAACGTAATCCCGCCTCTATATGTACCAATTTAATCTGTAGTTTTTTAGCAGCCAAAGCACCTGCCAATGTTGAATTGGTGTCACCGTAAACGACAACAAGATCCGGTTTTTCCTTCAATAAAATTATTTCAATTTTCTCCAGCATCTGACCTGTCATGGCAGCGTGTCCCATTCCATTTATAGCAAGGTTATACTTGGGTTTGGGAATTTCCATTTCTGTAAAAAAAACTTCGCTCATATTGGTGTCGTAATGCTGACCTGTATGAACAATTATTTCCTGTAATTCATTATGATTGGCAATAATCCGACTTAGCACAGCTGCTTTTACAAATTGGGGTCTTGCTCCGAGTATAGTTAGGATTTTATATTTCAAGGTTTCAAGTTTTTATTCTCGCAAGCGAAATAAATTTATAATTTATGTTTTATAGATTCTTTTGTCTCTTTTTCTAGATGATCTATAAACAATATTCCATCTAAATGATCTATTTCATGTTGGAAAATAACGGCAGTAAAAGCTTCTATCATCTCACATTTATGCTTGCCTTTTTTATCGTCATATTCTAGAAAAATGGCATACGATCTATTGTTCATCATTTCTCTTGTATTCGGAATTGAAAGACAAGCTTCCACAACTTCTTGCTTCATCTCTGAATACTTTTTAATTTCCGGATTGAAATATACCTCAAAAGGTTCTTCCTTTTTATCAAAACGCTGTACCCAAATAATTTTTTTAAGAATCCCAACTTGTGGGGCTGCTATACCTACACCACTTGTTGCAGAATCTCTAACCGTGTGATATAACCTACTCGTAAAATGTTGTAATACTTTGTTATTAATATTTGGTTTAATATTTGTACTTTTTGATCGTAATAGTACAGAATCTTTGGGATTGGTTATCAAAAGTACTCGCATAGGTTCCTTTACTTTTCCTGATAAAATTAGTCGGGATTCCTCTTTAGAAAAAAGTTTTGAGCTTGTGGTAGTTTTTTTTACACTTCCGCAACTTGATAGTAAGATTACTAAAGCCAATGATAGGATAAAAGTACGTGTCATTATATTAGAAATATACGCCAAATGTACTCTATTTTTAAAACTAACAACTGATAAAAATATTTTAGACTACAGTTTTATTACAATTTCTACACGTTGTACAACATCTTTTTTACTAAGGGTTAACCAAACAATACGATCCGGAAATGAATCTCAACAATATAAATATTATTCAAACAGAGCATTGAAACATATAATCAATACAGACCGTATCTGTTTTATAATATATTTACTCCTAACCAAATGCACAAACAGAAAAATGTTAAAATGAAAACTTATAAAAGGTATTAAACCTCAGGGTATCCCGATAGCTATCGGGACTGAACCCAATAACCCGCTAAAAAAGCGGGATTAGTCATGCTTGTAGCTTGATTTTCAATTCGACTAACCACGGAGCAAGTGCAAAACCTGTGGACTTGAAATATTTCAAGCCCATAATTTTTGC
>JAOZTK010000051.1 GCA_029942185.1 Flavobacteriaceae bacterium | reverse complement strand
AGGCGAGTCTGTGTAACGATTAGTTAACTAGCTATATAGAGCCTTTTTTGCAAAGAAAGCTAAAAGAATTCAAAGGCTCACAAAGTATATAATACTAATTTTTTAAAAGCATGATTTCCATCAAACCTCTAAATTTTTTAAACATAGGTCAAAGAACTTTTTCTTATATTTGCTTTCAATTTTAATTATTTAAGAAATGAAGTATCCTAAAAAAGTAGTGATAGGTGATATTACCGTAAGAGATGGATTTCAACATGAAGAACAGTTTATTGCAACAGATGCAAAAGTTTGGATGTTAGAACAATTGATATTGGCAGGTTTTAAACATTTAGAGGTTTCTAATTTTGGAAATCCAAGGGGAATGCCACAGTTTTTGGATGCAGACGAAGTTTTTAAAAAGATACGTAACAGCAAGCTAGTTAAGGAAAAACTAGACGATGTAGTTTTAACTGCAGTTACTATTAGAGAACGTGCCATACAAAGAGCAATTGATGCCAAAAAGGAAGGCTATGGCCCCGATCGCATTTTACTCATGGTTTCGACAAGTGAATCACATCAATACAAAAATTCCGGTTTGAATCTTAAAGACTACTGGAAGATGAGTGAAGAATGGATTAAGAAAGCAAAAGATGTTGGAATAAAAGTAAATGGAACAGTGAGTACTATTTGGGGTTGTCCCATCGAAGGTCCTACTGATATGAATGATGCTATTGAGTTTACAAATCGTTGGTTTGACATTGGTGCAGATGATGTGGAACACGCGGACCACGACGGCTCTGCATCTCCTGATCGGGTGTTTGAGTATTATTCAAAAATGCTTCAAGCGGTAAAAAATCCAAATAAACAAATTGCACATTTTCACACGACAAGAGGTTGGGGTATGGCAAATGTTTTGGCAGCATTACAAGCCGGAGTAACCAATTATGAATCTACCATGGGCGGTATAGGTGGTCAACCGGCAAATTTTGTCGATGGAGTACCGGTGTCCGGAACCGGGGATTATTATTATAAAGATCCAAATATTGTAGGATTAGTAGCTACAGAAGATATGGTCGTTATGATGGATGAAATGGGCATTGATACAGGTTTGGATGTAGATAAAGTTTTAGAAGTTGGATTAATGACAGAAAAAATTCTCGGAAGAAAACTTCGATCAGAAGCGAATAAGAGTGGTCGTATTCCAAAGTTTTTAAAAGGATAGATTAGCGTTTAGACTGATTTAGATTAATTAAATACATTTTTATAAAGGTGACTCTGTGTCTTCTCTGTGAATTTCCGTGTAGTAAGCCTTATTCTAAATAGCAACTCCATAAACTTTACCTAACTTTGTCTTCTAAATGGAACAAGTTAAAATTATAGAATGTCCTCGTGATGCCATGCAAGGGATACACGAATTTATTCCGACAGAAAAGAAGTTGAAGTACATACAATTTTTGTTATCTGTTGGATTTGATACGATTGATTTCGGGAGTTTTGTTTCCCATAGAACTGTTCCACAGATGCGTGATACTGCTGAGATTATTTCAAATTTAGATCTGTCCAAAACAGCGACTAAACTCTTGGCTATCGTTGCAAATGTTCGAGGAGCAAAGGACGCCTCTAAATTTGATACGATTACTTATTTGGGCTATCCTTTTGCCATTTCTGAGATTTTTCAAATGCGAAATACAGGACAAACTTTAAAGGAATCTGAGCGTACTTTAAAAACAATACTTACAATTGCAGATAAGACAAATAAGACAGTTGTCGCTTATATTTCAATGGGTTTTGGGAATCCCTATGGAGATCCATGGAGTGAAAAAATTGTGACAGATTGGACGAAAAAATTAGTAAATATGGGCGTCAAAATAATTTCATTGTCTGATACTGTCGGAAATGCCGACCCTGATTCAATTTATCGTTTGTTTTCCTATTTGATTCCTAAGTACCCCGACATTGAATTTGGAGCTCATTTGCACACACATCCTGATAAGTGGTTTGAAAAGGTAGATGCTGCTTATCGAGGAGGCTGTCGTCGTTTTGATGGTGCTATCAAAGGATACGGAGGTTGCCCAATGGCTAGAGATCATGTTACAGGAAATATGCCTACTGAAAAATTGATATCCTATTTTACACAACAAAAAGCAGAAACACACCTAAATGTGATACGTTTTGAGAGTGCTTATAACGAAGCTTTGGGTGTATTCAGTTTGTTTGAATAAAAAAACAAGTAAGATAACCAAACTGTCGTTATCTTACTTGTTGTTTAAAGTGTTAAAATTCTAAAACTTATGGGCTAGTATTCAACAACTTTGTCAATTACAAACACTCTAGAGTTTTCTCCGTCTTTTAGTTTGTATTGAATTTGTCTTGTTCCTCCGGTTGGATTAGCATTCGTGTCACCTTTTTTGTAGATAGGAAAGCGTTGTACTAAACTTGTTTCCACAATAGCAAATTCATCATGTCCCATATAGCCTTTATTAACTTTATTATTTTCAGCAATAGGAGCAAGATATATTTGACTCATCGATTTTCCATTATTTACAGAATATCCGATTAGGTTGCCGTAACTTCCACTTCCGTATGAATTAGTATAGATTAAAACCTCAGGAAACCCGTCTGAATCCAAATCTTCAATTTCTGCTCCGGTTATAGTTCCGTCAATTTTATGAGTAACGGTCTCATTGGTTATTGATAATCCTGAAGGAACAATAGTTAAAATATTGCTGTCTCCTTCTTTTTTAGTTGAAATTTTGAAGTTAATATTTTTATGTGTCAGTACTTTATTAAAAAGTGCTTTTACAACGTTCGTTACTTCCTCTTGTTGAGGGACTATAACTTCGGGAGTTACTGCTTTTTTCGAATTGTCTTTACATCCAATTATCAATAAGCCAACTACGGCTATTAATGTGATTATTTTAAAATTCTTCATTGTGTTTCCTTGTTTTATGGGTTAAATTATTTAGATTAAATATATGGCAAAGAAACGAAAAAAATATGTTAAAATTGTATCATTCTGTATAAAACTCAAAAAAACAGTCTGGTATTTAAAAAGAATTTACTTGTAAACTTCCTTTATGAGTTGCTTGAAATTTTTTATTTGATCGCTTTTAATAAAAAAGCTTTTAGCCGTAAATATATTTTTATTCTAACGATGTTTAACTAAATATATTTAAGATGAATATTCTAAGTACATGACAAAAATTTAAATATTTCAGTATCATTTTGATTTTCAGAGTTTAATAAAGTGTTTGCAATGTATGACAGTCCATATTTAAAGATACTTTTAGCCCTTCTGCCATCTTTTTTTATTTGAATTGGAATATCTTGATGAGCTACATCCTATTCATTTGAGTTGAATAGGAATATTTTGTCCTCACACGAAGTAATATAAATTGTTTTTTTAAAGGAAAAAATTAATACTCTTTTCCCGTATTTTATCTAAAATTGATCTTTCGCATACGCAAATTCAAGGGTGTAACTTCTAGATACTCATTATCACGGATATATTCCATACATTCTTCAAGAGAGAAATCTATTTTCGGAAATATTTTTGCAGCATCATCGGTTCCTGATTTTCTTACATTTGTCAGTTTTTTACCCTTGATAAGATTTACGCCCATATCTTCATGTTTGTTGGTTTCACCAACTACTTGACCTTTGTATATGTTCTCATTAGGATCTATAAAAAACTTGCCACGATCTTGTAAACGATCAATGGCATAGGCAGTAGCTTTACCCGTTTCTGAGGAGATTATGGCTCCGTTAAGCATGACATTCATTTCTCCTTTATACACATCATAACCACGTAAACGATGGTTGATAATAGCTGTGCCCTGTGTGGCTGTTAAAATTTTATTTCTTAAACCTATCAAACCACGTGCAGGTATATCAAATTCTAGATGTTGCATATCACCTTTGGGTTCCATGGCTAGCAAGTCTCCTTTACGTTGTGTAACAAGATTAATTGCTTTACTGGCAAGTTCTTCCGGAACATTGATTACCAAAGTTTCATAGGGTTCCATTTTCTTTCCATCTACTTCTTTGGTAATAACCTTAGGGCGTCCTACTTGTAATTCATATCCTTCACGACGCATGGTTTCAATAAGAACAGACAAGTGTAAAATACCCCTTCCATATACGTTGAATTTATCTTCGGAATCAGTGTCTTCTACACGTAAAGCCAAGTTTTTTTCTGTCTCGTTCATAAGACGATTTCTAATATGTCTAGAAGTTACATACTTTCCTTCTTTGCCAAAAAATGGAGAGTTGTTTATCGTAAACAACATACTCATGGTAGGTTCATCAATATTAATACGTGGTAGTGGTTCAGGATTTTCAAGATCTGCAATAGTATCGCCAATTTCAAATCCTTCAATGCCCGTTAAGGCACAAATATCACCACTGCGAACTTTCTTTGTTCTGTCTTTCCCCAATCCTTCAAAGGTGTGTAATTCTTTTATTTTTACTTTTTTAGTAACGCCATCTTTTTTGCAAAGCAGGTATTCTTTTCCTTCAAGAATATCACCTCTATAAACACGTCCAATGGCAATACGACCGGTATATGATGAATAATCAAGTGAGGTAATTTGCATCTGTAAAGAACCTTCTTTATAAGGAGCTTCCGGAATTTTTTTTAAGATGGTATCGAGTAAGGGGATGATGTTGTCATTTTCATCTTTCCAATCATAATTCATCCAACCATTTTTAGCAGAGCCGTATATGGTAGCGAAATCTAATTGTTCCTCAGTTGCATCTAGTGCAAACATTAGATCAAAAACTTTTTCATGGACAATATCGGGTGTACAATTTTCCTTGTCGACTTTGTTGATTACAACAATAGGGGTTAAACCCAATTGCAATGCTTTTCCAAGAACAAAGCGTGTTTGAGGCATGGGGCCTTCAAAAGCATCTACCAATAAAAGCACACCGTCAGCCATTTTTAATACACGTTCTACTTCACCTCCGAAGTCAGCGTGTCCGGGTGTGTCAATAACATTTATTTTTACTCCTTTATAATTAATGGATACATTTTTAGAAAGTATGGTAATACCACGTTCTCGTTCTAAATCGTTGCTGTCAAGTAGTAATTCTGTGCGGACTTTACGTTCGTCTAATATTTTAGCTTGGTCAATGATTTTATCAACCAGTGTTGTTTTTCCATGGTCGACATGGGCAATAATGGCTATATTTCTTATAGATTGCATAGGTTTGTTTTAGGCTGTACGTAGTTGGTAATATGTGGTACGCAGTTTGGGTTGTGTAGTGCTAATTGCTCAAAGCGTACAGCTCATTGCTTTAATTTCAGCGGCAAAGCTACTCTTTTTTAACGAATAGAGAAATCTAGTGTTGTATGAACTAATAATCCTAAAAAAAAAATACCTAAAGAAGTGTTTTTTTGTAGCAAATCAATTTATTTGGATTTCGTAAATTTACTAAAGAATTTTTTTATACTATCAAGTAGATTATCTACATTAAAGACACCTTTATCTTGACTGGCCTTAAACATGAGATAAACACCGATAGGTAGGAATAACAGTGTTGAGAACCAGCCTCCCAACCGATAATCAATAGTGCTTGTTTCAGCCATATTCCCGGCAAGTGTCGATGTGAAGTGATACGCTAAATAGATTAAAATAGCCATGACCATCGGTAGTCCAAACCCTCCTTTACGGATTAATGAGCCCAAAGGAGCACCGATTATAAAAAGTAGCAGTGCGCTAAAAGAAAGTGCGATACGTCTGTGAAACTCGGTATCCAATTTATTGAGTCTTTTACGTTTCCATTTATATCCTTTTTCAGAATCTGAAAAATTGGTCAAGGATCTTTCCAATGTGTTTACTGCGGTTTTTAACAGTGAAACCTGTTCCTTGGGGTGGAAATTTGATAAAATTGGGATTTTAATTTCGAGTGGAGCCAAAGAATCGGGTAGCTTTATTAGTTTTCTAGCATTGGCCCTATTTTCGAGGGTTTTAGCTTTATTATTGATGTATTTGTCATAGCTTATTTTAAGAGAGTCAGAATAAATAATGATTTGATTAAAGCTCAGCATATCTTGCCGGTTTTTGATTCTTTCTTCACCTAAATCACCGGATTCAAAAGAGGATATATCAATGTTAAAAGTATACTGATCAAAATGAGTTTTTGAAAAAGGCATACGTTGCACTTCTTTTTTCTTGCTTCCTCTATCCCAGTGTTCCTGGTAATAGAACCCATCCTCTAGTAACAAGCTCATATATTTGCTGCCTTCTTCTGTAGTAATCGCTCCTTTTTTGGCCGTAATAGAGTTAATGCTTCTGTGATTTTTTGTTTGGTAGATTAAAACATTTTTTAAGAGGTTGCTTTCTTTTCCATACTTTTCATCAAATTTTATAACATAGCCGGGAATATCTACATTGAATGTGCCTTCTATAAAAGCAAGGGATGGTTTTTGTTTTTTTATGTTAATTAATAAGTTTTTTTCCTTTAAAACGGCCCAGGGAAAAGCATAATTTAAGAAATATAGATTGACAAAACTCAAAACTATAACTATTGAAAAAAGTGGGAGCAAGAGGCGTTGTAAGGATATTCCTGCAGATTTGATAGCAGCAAATTCATAATTTTCTGCTAAGTTTCCCATAGTCATGATAGACGATAACAGTACAGCGATAGGAATTGCTTGAGGTATTGTCATTATGGTTACATAAAAAAGATATTTAAACAATATAGCGACGGTTATCCCTTTACCGGCTAAATCATCAAATATCAACCATAATGCCTGCATAATTAATATAAATAAGGCGATTAAAAAAGTCGATATAAACGGCTTAAAAAAACTTTTTAGTATGTACTGGTCTATAATTTTCAACGAAACAAAAATACCATATTCAAAGTTATCTGTCGATAAAGATAGTTGTTATTTTTCAGTTAAAAGTAAAAACCTAGAGGAGATGAGTTCGCTAAGGAGAGAAACTATAATTTTGTAATTATATAATCCTTTTTTTTGTATTTGGTCTCATCAAATAGAAACTCATTTTTTGAGAAAGGACTATTTATTTTAAAAGTTCGTATTTTAAAAGTAGTGTTGGTGTTGTTTTTATTAGAATAAATTACTTGATAAATATTTTTACTTTTTGTGTCGATTCCTAAAAGAATGTACTGATTTTCAGCCTTGCTATTTTTAGGAAGTAATTTGATAAATTGAATTTTTTTCCCTGCGATTGTTTTTAATTTGTCCCATTCAAAATGGTAGCCTTTTTGATAAAATGTTAAAATCTTCGAGGGAGTAAATTCACTTTCATCATCATTTGATACATTAGATATAACGACCTCCTCATCTTCGTGTACAATTGTATATACTTTTTTAGTGTCGAAAATACGTTCTATTCCCATAAAATTCAAATGATAATTGTCATTTTGTAGACGAACAGTTCCGGTAGTTTTTTGATGAATGTTTTCCTTTTCATTATCGAGAATATAATCAAAAGTCAAATCAATATTGTCATAAGAAGCCACTTTTTGGGAGACTTCATCAAGTAGTGCAACAGCTTGTGTGGAATTTTGAGAAAAAAGTGTCAATGTCACAAAAAGAAGTGCAAAAAAAGATATTTTTTTCATGTTAAATATTATTTTTTTCATTTTCTAAGAAAAGTTTTAAACTAATTTCATCCGGAATTAATACTTGACGCGCTTTACTACCTTCAAAAGCACCTACAATTCCGGCGGATTCTAACTGGTCAATAATTCGTCCGGCACGGTTATATCCTAATTTTAATTTACGTTGCAATAATGATGCCGAACCTTGTTGGGTACGTACAATTACATAAGCTGCATCTTTAAAAAGAATATCTCTATCGTCGATGTCTATATCAAAACTATTTCCAACTTCTTCACCAACATATTCAGGTAATTGATAGGCTTCAGGATAGGCGCGTTGTGCACCTATAAAGCCGGTTATTTTTTCAATTTCGGGCGTGTCAACAAAAGCGCATTGAAGCCGGACTAATTCGCTCCGACCTGAATACAGCATATCGCCTTTTCCAATTAACTGATCGGCACCGGGTCCGTCAAGAATAGTTCTAGAGTCAATTTTTGAGGTTACCCTAAAAGCGACTCGAGAAGGGAAATTAGCTTTGATAATACCGGTAATCACATTGACCGACGGACGTTGGGTTGCGATAATTAAATGAATACCAATAGCCCGAGCTAGTTGTGCCAAACGTGCGATTGGTGTTTCAATTTCTTTTCCGGCTGTCATAATTAAATCGGCGAACTCATCAATAACTAGAACAATATAGGGTAAAAAACGATGTCCGTTTTCAGGATTGAGTTTGCGTTCTTTAAACTTTTTATTGTATTCTTTTATATTACGTACATAAGCTTCTTTTAATAAGTCATAGCGGTTGTCCATTTCAATACACAAAGAATTGAGTGTGTTGACGACCCTGGTTATATCAGTAATAATAGATTCTTCGGTGTCGGGAAGCTTTGCTAAATAGTGCCGTTCAATTTTATTGTATAGCGTAAGCTCCACTTTTTTGGGATCAACTAATACAAATTTAACTTCAGCAGGATGTTTTTTGTAAAGCAATGAGGTGAGTACAGCATTTAAACCAACAGATTTTCCTTGTCCGGTAGCTCCTGCCATTAGTAAATGTGGCATTTTTGTTAAATCAACGACAAAGGTTTCATTAGAAATTGTTTTCCCAAAAGCGATGGGAAGCTCCATTTCTGAATTTTGAAATTTAGTCGAGGAGATTACTGAACGCATAGATACGATTGTCGGATTTTTATTTGGCACTTCAATTCCGATAGTTCCTTTACCCGGAATCGGTGCAATTATACGAATTCCAAGAGCAGAAAGTGAGAGCGCAATATCATCTTCGAGATTTTTAATTTTGGAAATTCGAACTCCTGCTTGTGGAATAATCTCATACAAGGTTACCGTAGGTCCTACAGTTGCTTTGATATGTGATATTCCAATTTTGTAATTCTTTAGGGTAGTGACAATTTTATCTTTGTTTTGTTGTAATTCTTCCGAATTTACCGCGATACTTTCATGGTGGTCTTCAAGCATCTCTAAAGTTGGAAATCGATACTTACTCAACTCTAGCTTGGGATCAAATTCTCCAAAGTTTTCTAGTATTTTGTTTGATAAGTTTTCAGTTTCATGATCTTCGTCAACTACTTTTTTAATATCGATTTCTATGTTTTTTACTTTTGAAGTTTCTGTTTTCTTGGTTTCTGTTGCGGTATTTTGGTCAGCGATAATCTCCTCTTTGTGTGAATAGACTTCTAAAGGGAGTTCTCCTTTTTCGTCGTCTAATTGGATAATTGTATCCGATGAGCTTGCGTTGGAATCCTTAGACTTGTCTATGTTCCTTTTTGGTATAAATTTCGAAATACTCTCCGGTGTAAGTCTAAAACGGATGACTACATAGCTGAGTAAACTGACAAAAAGTAAGGCGAGAATACCTGGTTTCCCAATATACGAACTCAAAAATGTATCCAGTTCAAATCCAACAGTTCCAGCAAACAGTGGATTGTTTAATTTGATAAATCCGAAGAGAAGAGACATCCAGATCATTCCTAATATACCAAAAAACCAAGGTTTACGCATTTTGCGTAAATGTACTTGTAATAAGATGTACAAACCGGTAAAAAATAATAAAATAGGTAGGACAAAAGTACCAATGCCAAAGCCTTTTAAAACTAAAAAATTACTGACAGAAGCCCCAATCTTTCCCAACCAATTTTTGGCGTTTGTTTTAGGATGTGCTATTTCAGTTAGAATACTTTGATCTGCCTGCCATGTTTTGAGAAAAGAAATAAGAGCAAATAGTAAAAGTAATGCCAAAAGCATAATAAACACACTTAAAACAAATTGAGTTTGTCTATTTTTGAAAAAAGCATTTGTTTTTTGAAAAGGCTTTTTGGTATTTCTTTTACGTTTTTTCGGCATAGGGCAAAGCTACATAAATTTATGTAATTTTGCTTTTCTGTAATTAATATAATTTGAAACGTCTGAGACAAAACTTGACAGATTACGGAATGACAAATAGCAAGTTCCATATGAGACTTGTAAAAAATATAAATTTAGTCATATGAAACAACCAATCATAAATATACGAAATAAAAAAGCTCGTTATGAATACGAGATATTGGAGAATTACACAGCAGGGATGGTTCTAACAGGTACAGAGATAAAATCTATCCGAAAAGGGCAGGCGAGTATTAAAGAAAGTTTTTGCGAGTTTAATGAACAGGGCGAACTTTTTGTGATAAATATGTATATAAATGAATTTATCAATGCGAGTTATTTTAATCACGATCCTCGTAATTCTCGTAAACTGCTTTTAAACAAAAGAGAACTTAAAAAATTAGAACGGAAAGTAAGAGATGTAGGTTTGACAATTATCCCATTACGACTCTATTTAAGTGAAAAAGGTTGGGCAAAGTTGGATATTGCTTTGGCGAAAGGAAAAAGGGAACACGATAAACGACACAGTTTAAGAGATAGTGAAAACAAACGTGATTTAGCGCGTCTAAAAAAAGACTTTAAAAAATATTGATGCGGTTATTACAGGTAATACGTTGGAAAAATTTAGTGTTAATTATTTTAATACAACTTCTTATAAAGTATTATTTGATGCCATTATTTAAAGTGCCGGCTCTTTTGTCGAATACACATTTTCTACTACTCCTATTAGCGAGTATTTTTATTGCAGTTGCAGGATATATAATAAATGATCTATACGATGTAGAAGCCGATAGCATAAATAAGCCGAATAAACTTTGGGTTTATGACGCTGCCAGCAAGAAACGAGCGATAATTATTTATATTTTTCTCAATCTAATAGGGATTGTTTTCGGAGCTTTTATTTCCGTCATACAAGGAAAAAACGCACATTTTATGCTGTTTATAATACCTGTTGTGCTTTTGTATTTGTACGCTTTAAAGCTTAAAAAAATGCTATTTGTGGGAAACCTGACTGTTTCATTACTCGTCGCTTTTAGTATGTTAATTATAGTGTTTTTCGAGACAAATATACCAACTTTTGTAAGCGACAAATCTTTCAATTTGGGATATGTAATTTGTATGTTAGCACTTTTCGGATTTGGTGTAAACTTGTTAAGAGAAATTGTTAAAGATGCAGAAGATGTAATTGGAGACAAAGCAATAGGAGTGGTTTCTATTCCCATTAAATATGGAAAAAGAGTTACTCATGCGGTTTTAAAAGGAATTGTCACCGTATTAATAAGTGTCATTTTAGTAATAGCTTTAAAGATTTATAATGAAGAAATTTTGTTAGTTGGCTATTTGACTTTTGGAATAGTACCGGCTTTTATTTTATTTGTATTTCAATTAGACAAAGTAAAAAAAACAGATGATTATTCGAAATTAAGTAGGTTTTTAAAGATAATTATGCTGGTTGGAATTCTTGCTGTATTCGTGATAAAACCTATACAAAGTTTATAAGCTAATTGATTAAAAATGAAAAATCAATTACTTGAGAAGTTTCAAAATAAACGAATAATACTCGCTTCAGGATCTCCAAGACGTAGAGATCTCTTAAAAGGATTGGATATTCCTTTTACTGTGGAAACCAAAGAAGTTGATGAAGTGTATCCAGAACATTTAGTAGCTGGTGAAATAACCCGACATTTAGCAAAACTAAAAGCAGATGCATTTGTTGAAATGGATTCCAATACTATAATTATTACGGCAGATACCATTGTTTGGTTAGATGAAAAGGCAGTTATGAAACCACGCGATAGGGGAGAGGCGATAGAAATTATTGGACGTTTATCCGATAAATGCCATAAAGTTTACACCTCTGTTTTTATTAAATCAACTGCTAAAACGAAAATGTTTACAGACTGTACCAAAGTATATTTTGACATCTTAAGCAAAGAGGAAATAGCTTATTATGTCGACAAATACCAACCCTATGACAAAGCAGGTGGTTATGGTGCACAAGATTGGATAGGGTATATTGCGATTAAAAAAATGGAAGGAAGTTATTTTAATGTGATGGGATTGCCCGTGCATAAACTATACAGAGAATTAATAGGTTTTTAATCGCAGGGTGATAGCCTATCCCGATAATTATCGGGAGGTTTAATTCCCCGATGCTCTGCCTCGTGGGGGTTTATTATTTTTCTCTTAATTCAAAAAGAACGAAGGAATGAAAACAACAACAACAACAACAACAACAACAACAACAAAGTTAGCTACCATAAAAATACAGAAATTATTACTCTTGCTATTCGTTAGTTATACATACTTAGCAAATGCACAATTTTCAAACACTCAAAAAGAGTTCGTTGATGTATTGAGTTATAGCTTTCATATTCAAATAGCAGACAAAACGGATAAGATTGTCGCTAAAGCTTTTGTGAAATTACAACTAAAAAAGAAGGTAGACAGTGTTTTTTTACAATTAAAGAACAGAAATGAGAAAGGCAAAGGAATGGAAGTTAGTTCCTTGGTAAATAGTTCGGGTAAAGCGATGTGGTATACACATCTACGAGATCAATTAGTGATTTATAACGATGGAACTTGGGAAGAAAATGCTTTAGTACTAATTGAGATCACCTATTCGGGTACACCGGAAGATGGATTGTATATAAAGAAAAGCAAGTATGGCAAAAAGACATTTTTTGGAGATAATTGGCCCAATAGAGCAAGGTATTGGTTGCCAGTGATAGACCATCCGTCAGATAAAGCTTTAGTTGAGTTTCATATTGTAGCTCCGGATCATTACAAAGTAGTAGCATCCGGTAGGTTGATTTCGAAGGAAGCACAAGAATTCGGATTTACGTATCATCACTTTAAAACGAATCAACCGCTACCCACAAAAGTGATGGTGTTAGGAGCAGCCGACTTTAAGATTAAAAAATTAGCTATTGTTAATGACATTGTTGTGAGTTCGTGGATTTATTCAGAAGAACCAGATCTAGGATTTGATGATTACAAGCCTGCTGTGGCGGTACTAAAATATTTTGACAGTATCATAGGCCCTTATTCTTATGAGAAATTGGCCAACTTGCAATCGAAAACACGTTTTGGTGGCATGGAGAATGCGGGTAATATTTTTTATTACGAAGAATCGGTAAATGGAAAACATCAAGTGGAATCTTTAGTTGCACACGAAATTGCGCATCAGTGGTTTGGGAATTCTGTAAGTGAAGAGAATTGGCGTGATATATGGTTGAGTGAGGGTTTTGCAACTTACTTAACGGATATGTATTTGGAGCACAAATACGGAAAAGAAAAGCTTCGAGAACGAATGATTATGGAACGAGAAAAGGTGATTAAATATAGTAAAAATACAAATGTAAAAGCTATAGTTTACGATGAAAAAGACAATTTATTTAGATTGCTAAATCGTAATTCTTATGAAAAGGGAGCTTGGGTATTACACATGTTACGCAATAGAATAGGAGATCAAAAATTCTTTATGCTTTTGAGAAGTTTTTTTGAAACCTACAAAAATAAAAATGCTTCTACCGAAGATTTTATTCAATTAGCGACATCAATAGCAGCAGAAGACCTCTCAACATTCTTTAAGCAGTGGTTGTACAGAGCAGATATTCCGATAATAAAGATTGATTCAAAAATTAATAAAGGTGTTTTAGAAGTTGCTATTCAACAAAATAAAGAAGCTTATGAATTGGTTATTCTGGTACGAGTTTCGGATAAAGAAAATACTCAAATCTTCAAATTGTCTTTAAATAAAACACAGCAACATTTTGAATTCCCATTAAACTTCAATCCAAAATCAGCTAAAATTGAGATAGATTACGATGTACA
>JAOZTK010000050.1 GCA_029942185.1 Flavobacteriaceae bacterium | reverse complement strand
TGTGTGAAGAGTTAAAAATGAAGTAAGTTATTCACTCATTTCTTTTATTTCATGCAAACCTGACTGTTTCAGACAGGTTTGTGTGAGGAAATTTTGACTGAATACGTTTTTATTGTATGATTATACTGATTGCAGCAACAAATACAGCTAAAAACCCTATTAAAAGCCCCTTCCAAAGTGAATGTGCTTTCTTTAATTCCATAAACTGAAAAGCCACAAGAATAAATTTAATTCCTGATAGAGCCATTATTACAAAAGCGATATATCGTATCGAATTGGTGTTGGAAAACAAAGCAGTTAAGAAGGTTAACACAAAAAGTGTGCTGAGTGTATAAATGTCTTTTCTCTTCATATCTTAAAAAATTAAATATAAAACCGGGAATAATAATAACCAGATTAAGTCACACATATGCCAAAAGGCAGCACCGGCCTCTGCGTCTTCAATACTTGTTTTTTCTTTCTTTTTCTTGATGCTAAAGTACATTGATACTAAGATGATTATTCCTACTAATACGTGAATTACGTGAAATAAAGTTAACAGCCAATAAAAAGTAAAAAAAGTATCATAGCCAATAGTTAAACCTTGGGCAATCTTATCTGAATACTCTATGGCCTTTAATCCTAGAAAGAACATGCCACCTAAGAGCGATAACTTAAGGTAAAACGTAGTTTTAGCATAATTACCCATTTTTAGTTGATGCATACTTGTTGCCATAAAAAATCCACTAGTTAGTAAAAACAATGTATTTATGGCGCCATAAGTACTGTTGAGTAACAAACGTGAATTGTGATAGGCTTCTGGATTTTCTCTGCTATAAACTGCTAATGCAATTAAAGCAGCACTAAAGGTTATTAATTCTAAGAAAATAAGTATCCAAATTAAAATACCACCGGGTGGATAGTATACACTTTTATAATCGATAGTATTATTTTCCATTTTGTTGAATTAGCATATTATAGTTGTTAATCGGTTACAAATTTACTAGACTTAAGTAGAAGTAACTGTAACTTAAATAACAGAATATTTAGTTATTTATGATTGCCTTATTATTTGTGTTTTATTTTGTCATAAAGTTTTGCCAGCGATTGCAATAGTTCAACCGGTGTAGTTAAAATTTCATAATGATCGGCACCAAACATCTGTGGTAAATAGTATTTTGCTTCGGCCTCAATTGCTACCGCATAGGTGTTTATATTACGTTGATTTAGTTCTCTTAAGGCTTGTTTGATATCATTTATACCGTATTTCCCTTCGTATTTGTCATAGTCATTTGGTTTGCCGTCAGATAAAAGAATCACCCACTTATTCGCGCTATCCCGTAGGTCTAAGAGCGCTCCGGAATGTCTGAGTGCAGGTCCGATTCTCGTATAGCCCATAGGTTGTGGTAATCCTATTTTATATTTGGCAGTATCCCAATTCTCATCAAAATCTTTTAGTGTAAGAAAGCTAGTGTGGTTTCTTGTTTTAGAATAAAAACAGTTGATGGAAAAATCGACATTAAACTCGTTTAGGATTTCGCCAAATAAAATGGACACTTGTTTTTCAACATCGATTACTCTATTTCCTGCGGCATAGGAGTCACTTGATAAACTGATGTCTAACAAGAATAGTATGGATAAGTCTTTGTCTTTTTTTCGTTTTGAAAGATAAATGTTTTCAGATGGATTATGTCCTGTTTTGATATCGACATATAAATCTGTCAGTGCATCTAAATCAAATTCATCACCTTGATTTTGACGTCTTTGTATGCGATATCTATTGTTTACTGTCGTCAACATTTTACGTAATCCTAAAAGAGTAGATGCATTATCTCTCAGTGTTTTTTTATAATATTCAGGATTTGTTTTAAGTTGAGTTTTTGGATATACTTTACAATAATCAGTTTTGTAAGATGCTTTCGCATAATTCCACTCATCATACTTAATATGATAACCGGTACTATCTGTTTCTGCGCTTTCAGCAATTGTTGTATTTTCGATAAAATCAGCTTGATATACGGAGTGAACAGGATCATCTACTCGAACAGTATTTTTCATTTGCATCTCATTTAGAGCATCTTGATGTTCATCAAGTTCATCTGAACCATCAAAGTCGCGCCAAGTACCACCACCAAACTCTTCTGCAGTTTCTATTTTTTCAAAATAATTATTCAGCACATGATCTTCTTGTTGTTTCTGATCTACAGTAAGACTCTTTAATTCTTCAACAGGTTTGGCTTTTAGGATTGTTTCAATTATTTCTTTTTTATGAGCTATCTTAACTTTGTCGGTGAAGTTTTTTAATTGTTTTTTGTTTTCTACAACAGGCAAGTCTACCATCCATTTGCCATAAAGCCAAGTTGTCTCAAATATTTCTTGTGTTTTTTGTAATAAATTATAAAAGTAATTGTGTTTTTCTTTTGCCCAATTAAAGTCGTTTTCTACAATTTGTAGTACTTGTGGAGCATATTCTAAAGCCTTTGTTTGAGCTTCCTCAAGAGTAATTTGTTTGGTACCTATTGGGTAATTAAAGCCTTTATTCTTTTGTATAGAAAGGAATAGTATTCTGAAAAGATAAAAATCCTCATTATCTTTTTTGGTTGGGAATAATGAGAAGGTTTGAGGTAAGAAAAAATTTATATTTTTATAACCACCTTCTCGCTCTGCAGGATATATGTCAATTGCCTCGCCTGTAATAGCTCTTGCAATAAGTGTTAGACGTGGTTTTAACACCTCTAACGCAACTGTTCTCTCTACAAGATCTTTACGATTTAATTTGCGTTTTCTAAGGTAGTTAGAAAAAAGACCATATATTTTCTCGTCTAAGGACATTTTATAATTAAGCGAATTAAATCATCAAATCAGTTAAATCTTTAAGCGCCGCGACAATTTCAAGGTCGTCACTTAATGGTTCAACAATGGCAACGGATACTGCTAGTCGTTTGGGTAAACCTGTATGAATAAGTTTTGCTGCATCTATTAACAATCTCGTTGAGACAGTTTCTGTAAGTCCAAGTTCTGTTAGGTTTCTAATTTTTGTGGCGATATTTACCAATTTTTTTGCGATAGCGCTCTCGATTTGTGTTTCGTTTACCAGAATTTCTTTTTCTGTTTTTTCAGAAGGATAACTAAACGCTAGTGCTACAAATCGTTGTTTTGTAGAGGGTTTTAATTCTTTAAATCCTTTTTGATACCCGGGATTAAATGAAGCCAGCATCATAAAATTTTTATGTGCTTTGTGAGTTATCCCAAGCTTATCAATGTATAATTCTCTACGGTGATCTGTAAGTGAATGTATAGCAACAATAACATCAGGTCGTGCTTCGGCAATCTCATCAAGATAGATAATATGACCTTCTTTGACCGCTTTGGTCAACGGACCGTCTAACCAAATTGTCTCAGAACCTTTTATAATATAGCGACCGATTAGATCGGTTGCTGAAGTTTCTTCATGGCAACTCACCGTTATCATATCTGTTTTAAGTTTATAAGCCATATATTCTACAAAACGGGTTTTACCGGTTCCTGTGGGTCCTTTTAAAAGTAACGGAAGTTTGTTTTTATAGGCGTGTTTAAAAACATCGATTTCTTTACCAATGGCTAGATAATAAGGTTTTTTTTGCATGAACTCTTAGATTGTATTGTTGGCAAAAGGTGCTATAAAAAAAAAGGTTGCCTAAAAAGACAACCTTTTTATAGTGTTTTAAATTTATTCTTGAATTTCTAATGCTTCATCACTAGGTGTACCATACTTTATGAAATCAATAATAAAAAGTGTGATACCGGTTGACAAAATAGTAGCTCCGGTAATTAGAACCCAGAAATGAACTTTGATTTCATTTTGAACTTCCATAAATTCGATACCAAGTTTTCTTTCCATATAAACTTGTGCAATACCTGCTGCTCCAAAGCCTGAAATCATAGTAAACATGCCAATATTTGATAACCAAAAAGCAGAGCGTGCACGAGATGTGTCAAATAGTTTTCTGCCTGTTACGTTAGGTAAAACATAGGTAATCATGGCAAGAACAATCATTGCATAAGCACCCCAAAAAGCCAAGTGACCGTGCATTGCGGTAACTAAAGTACCATGCGTATAGATGTTTGTTTGAGGTAATGTATGCGCTAAACCTAATACTCCGGCTCCTAAGAAAGCTACGATAGCCGAACCTAATGTCCATAGAATCGCCGTTTTATTAGGATGTTTTTTCTCTCCTTTTCGATACATGTTTACAGCCCAAAGTGCCATTGCTAAAAAGGCAAGAGGCTCAAGTGCTGAAAATATTCCCCCTACTATTAGCCATATATTATTTACCCCAATATAGTAATAATGGTGTCCTGTTCCCAGAATACCTGATAAGAAAGTTAATCCTACAACAACATAAAGCCATTTTTCGATAACTTCTCTATCTACACCGGTTAATTTGATTAGTAGGAAAGCCATAATACCTCCCATAATTAATTCCCATACACCTTCTACCCATAAGTGAACAACCCACCAACGGAAAAAAGAATCAAGTACTTGACTGTCAAAAGTAATCATACCCGGTAAATAGAGTAGGGCAGCTGCAACTAAACCACCGAATAAAACTAATGAAGTAGTTGATGTTTTTTTACCTTTTATAATTGTCATTAATAGTATTACTAAGAATAAAATTACATTAAGTGCAACAGGCCAGTCTAAAATTCTTGGTATTTCTAAGAATTTACGTCCTTCCCAATAGTTGAAATGGAATCCCACAACAGCTGTCACTCCGACTATTGCTAATGTAATTAATTGTAGATAGGCTAACTTGACAGACCATAATTCTGTTTCGGATTCTTCAGGGATAATATAATAGGCAGCGCCCATAAAACCTGATAAAAGCCATACTACTAATAAGTTTAAGTGTACTGTGTGTGCAGTATTAAAGGGTATCCATTCGTGTAAACCATCATACCCCAAACGGGCAAATCCCATGATAAATCCATAGGTTAATTGTAAAACGAGAAGCAACATTGATAATGCGAAAAACCAATAAGCTACTTTTTGTGATTTATATTTCATTTGTATATTTTTAAAGTTTAATCAATCATTCTATCTTTAGCTAAAGGAGATATCGTCCTATTTACTTTTTCAAAACCGTTCAGATTTATTTCAGTAACCCATTCAAAGAATGCAACTACATCATTAGCTTCTGCTTCTGTCATGCCATAGGCGACCATTTTTCGTCCTTGTGGTTGCCAAGGTATTTTCGACATTAAAACAGCTTTTACATAGGCGTCACCTCTACGTTCTAAAACATTGGTTAATTCGGGGGCATAGTAGGCGCCTTCTCCCATAATTGTATGACATCCCATACAATTGTTTTTTTCCCAAATTTCTTTACCACGAATTGCTTCTGCAGTAAGGTTTTCTTGGTTACTTTGGTCTTGTGCACTTGAGAGAGAATAGATCGTTAACATGATAAAAATCAAAAATGTTACTGCTGTTCCACCCAAAAAAAAGACCTGTGCTTGTTTTTTTGATAACATACTTAATATAGATTTGGTTAATAATACATTAAAAGATATAATTATCTTTTATAAGGTAACAAAAATAATAAAAAAATAAATTTAAAAACTGACTTTTATCAGTTTGTTGGAAATTAATGATAAAATTGTTACGAAAAAGGAGGCTATTTTTTTAGATAAATTGAATCTTAAGGAAGAATAATGCCTAAAGTTTGAGATTATAATCAATTCCTTTTAGTGATAAATAAGAGCCTTTTTCCTCAATTTCTTTAGAAAATTCAGCGATGCTTTGATGCTTGAATTTCTCCAAAATGGCATCTTTAAAAGGAGCGACAATATGATGTACAGGACAAGGATTTTCGTCACCACAACGTGGTAGCCCCATAAAGCAAGGTTCAAAAACATCACCCATTTCTATTTCATCAAGGATGGTACAAACACTGTTTTCCACATCTTTTTCGGTTGTAAAGAAACCACCACGAGGTCCTTTTGTCGATGAAATGATTTTTGCTTTAACCAATTGTTGTAGTAGTTTGGCGATAAAGTGTAGGGGTATTTCTAATTCGTCTGCAATGTGTTTCGCTCCAAATTTTTGAATTTTAGAACTTTTCTCTGCTAGAAAAAGAACAGACCTAATCGCGTATTTTGAAGCATTTGATAACATAAAAGATAAAAAAGTATTTTTCTCGGCAAATATAACATAATTTACCGTAAATTTGTAGGGGTTATAAAATTGATATTTTGTTAAAAAAACAAATAGGAGGCGTTATATTTACACTATTCTACTTGGTGACATTGTTTAAACCTCTGTTGCCACATATAGTTTATTATGCCAACTACGATTATATTGTCACAGAGCTTTGTGTGAATAAAGACAAACCTGAATTACAATGTAATGGTCGTTGTTATCTCAATGCGTTAAAAAAAAGAATAACTCCGCTTACAGAAGACAAACCGGTTACAACTGCACCACTTAGCCTTAGTGATTATCCAATTTTCCCATTAGATTCTTACATTTACAAAATACCTGAGTACAAAGAAGCCAAAAAATCAACAACCCCTAATTATAACAAGCATTTTGTGATTAGCGAATATAGTTCCTCTATATTTCACCCGCCTAAAACCATGATATAAATATTGCTTTTTATCGTATTGTTCTTTAGATCTTGCCTATTCTTTTTTAATGTATTTTAATTAGTTGTGCAATAAATTTAGTAATGCTAACGATACGTTAAATCAAGAGCAATTTCACTTATTTTAGTTTCCTGATTAATGGGAATTAACTATCAATTTAATTTTTTAAATACTATAAATAATACAATTTGATTAAGTAAGCTGTTTTATCCTAGTATCTTAATGGCTATAATCTAATTAAGCAGTATTGTTTATTAAGTAAAGACATTTTGATTAATGTATTTGACACATTTAATAAAATGTTTTTACCAAATTATATATAAAATGAAAAAATCAATATTAGTAAGTATGATGTTTCTATTGGTAAACATTGTGCTATATGGTCAAAATAATATTCTTAAAGGTATTGTTGTTGATCGAGAGACCAATGAGCCTATCGAAAACGCAACCGTTAAAGTAATAGGCAATGATGTATTTACGATAAGTGATGTAAATGGTCAATTCAGTATAACAGCATCGAAAGATGCTTATTTAGAGATCATGCATTTGTCTTATCAAACTAAAAAAATAGCTGTGACTAAAGCATCAATTATTAGCTTATCTCAAAAGAAAATTTCCCTAGATGAAATTGTTATTAAATCACATCCATTAGATGATATTTCACATTCGGTTGTGGTAATTGACGATGCTAAAAAGGGAAGTCAACCAAGGAATGCAGCCGAACTTTTTAATGATATTTCAGGTTTTAGTATTCAAAAGCGTAGTGCAACGGCATCTGAACCTTCATTTAGAGGATTTAAGTATGAACAGATGAATATTAAATATGATGGAGCAACTAAAATCGTACATGCTTGTCCCAATAGAATGGACCCTATTACAGCACATGTAATACCCGAAGAAGTTAGTAAGGTTGAAGTGGTTAAAGGTCCTTTTACAGTGCGTTTTGGTCAAAGTTTTGGTCCGGTAATCAATTTAGTTACAAGAACTCCAACACCTGATGATTATGGTTTTCACGGTAGTTGGCAAGGTGGTTATGAAACTAATGGAAATAATTTTATGACAAGAGGTGAATTGTTATATGCTATTGAAAAGTTTGATTTTACCATTAATGGAGAAATGCGTGATTTTGGTGATTATACAGATGGAAATGGTGTGGAAACTCCAGCTGCTTTTGTCACGAATAGTTATTCGTTAAAAGCAGGTTTCAATCCGAAAAATAATCAACGTTTGCAATTAGATTGGAGACAAAAATTTGGTAAAGACATCAAGCATGCCGGTTTACCGATGGATTCACCCAAAGATGATAGTTATTCTATGGGATTAGATTATAAGATTCAAAATGTATCCGATAACATTAATAGTATTTCGTTTAAATCGTATCTTTCTTATGTAGATCACTTAATGACCAATGAAGATAGACCTAGTTTTGCAAAAATGGATGCTTCAACACCCGTAACATCTAACACTTATGGAGGAAAGTTAGAAATAGGCATAACACCAAATGATAATTTTTTGATCTATACAGGAATAGATGCAGATATAATTAAAAGAGATGGAGAACGTACCAGAATTATTAAGAAAAAACCTGATGGGACAGATATTCCGGTTGGGGCTCGTCCTGTTTTTACCGACAAAGTGTGGCAAGATGCTACCACTTCAGATATTGGATTATATGCAGAGATTACCTATAAATTGTCTGATAATTTGGCACTGACTTCTGGCTTTCGTTCTGATTTTGTAAATGCATCAATTGCGGAGCCTGCTGAAGACACGCAAGGTGTTGGAGGTGTGACAGTTCCCGGATTTGTTTCACTTTATGGCGAAGGATTTGATAAAGTTTCAGAAACTACTTTGGGAGGAAATATTTCTTTAAAATATCATAGAAAAGGAACTCAAGTACAAGTAGCTTATGGCTTAGGAACACGCTCAGCATCAATGATAGAACGTTATATTTATCACTTTTCAATAGGTGCGGACTCGTATGAATACGTTGGAAATCCTTTTTTAAAACCCGAACAGAACAATCAATTTGAATTGGCCGTAAAGCATCGAAAAGGATCTATTAATGTAGGTGCAAGTGTGTTTTATTCTATTATGAAGGATTATATTTCAGCAGTTGTAAAAGATGGAGACCCGGATTTTGCCATAGTGTTTATGAATGCCAATCCTTATGCAAAACAATATGTAAATGTGGATGCCAATCAAGTTGGATTTGATGCCTTTTTTAATTATAAAATTATCCCATGTCTGGAATTTGTATCAGATATTGCCTTTACAAAAGCCACCAATGAGACCTTTGATGAACCTTTGGCACAAGTAGCTCCATTTAGCGCACATTTGGGACTTAAATTCGAGAAAGATTCCTATTGGGCAGACTTACGAACCAAATTTGTAGGTGAGCAAGATCAACTAGCTGCTTCTTTTGGAGAAACTGTTCCAACGCCGGGGTATAATACACTCGATTTACGATTGGGAGTGGAACTTTTTAAAGGTTTAAAACTAGGTGCTGCAGTCATCAATATTTTTGATACTGCCTATTATGATCACTTAAATTTTACTTTTAAAAACACGGTTGATAATGTTGTGGGAGAACGTATTTATGAAACAGGCCGTAGTTTTAGTATTTTTGCAAAGTATTCTTTTTAGAAAAGAAATAATTACTTACACAGAAGGCAAGTTGTCGTGCCTTCTGTGTTTTTATCAATCATCTGTCAAAATAAATTTTGTATTAATAAAGAAGTAAAAATTTAATTATAATCTCAAACAAATAAAAATGAAAAGATTCTTTATTATTTTAGTAACAAGTTTATTGTCAATAAATGGATTTGCGTTTAGTTTTACATCCGATAATTCTTTAAGCATGTCAGATGAAGAAAGTTTATTGTACATGTTGGAAGAAGAAAAATTGGCGAGAGATGTATATATAGAACTATATGCACTTTGGGGGGCAAACCAATTTAATAATATAAGCGGTAGTGAACAAGACCACATGGATCAGGTTGAAGCCTTATTGATAGCGTATGAAATAGCATATTCTATTTTACCATCTGGTGAATATGCAAACTCTGATTTGCAAGAATTATATTATCAGTTGATGACGTTGGGTCAAACGAGTATTGTAGATGCTTTTGTTGTCGGGATGACTATTGAAGATGTAGACATTTATGATTTACAAGTAAGAATTGCTGAAACTTCAAATTCAGAAATTATTACTGCTTATCAATTTCTTATGTGTGGTTCTGAGAATCATATGAGAGCTTTTTATAACGGATTAACTGCAAATGGTGGAACATATAGCCCACAGTTTATAACAGTTGAAGAATACAATACTATTTTAAATACTAGTAGTGGCCCATGTGCATTAGCAATTGAGGATTATATGCATCCAAATACTAAAGTGCTTTCAACAACTTTAGTAACGGACCGTTTTAGTATAGTGCTTTCAGGTCGTTCCAGTATTTATATTTATACTGTAAATGGAGCCATGCTATTGTCCAAAAAAGTTACCCAAAATGAATATATTAGTATTGATAATTTTACTTCTGGTGTTTATTTTGTAAAAGTAATTAATGACAATAAATCAATATTAGTTAAGATACTCAAAGATTGAGTTATTAGTTTATAAAAAATAAAACGATCTTTTTTATTATTTCAGAATAATCCGTAACTTTGGTTGAGAATCACTAAAACATTAAATAATGACTAATTCAGATAAAAGATTAACAAAAAAAGACAGACCAACTCCAATTAACAAAGAAATAATCATAGATAATGAGGCTGTATTGATAAGTGTTACAGACCCTAAAGGGATTATTACGGAAGTAAATGATGTTTTTGTTCAAACAGCCGGATATAGTGAGCAAGAATTGATTGGTGCTGCACATAATGTTATTCGCCATCCTGATATGCCCAAAGTACTATTTAAGATTGTGTGGGAGCATATCAAAGATAGAGAGAATGTGATGGCATTGGTGAAAAATCTCGCTAAAGATGGTCGCTATTATTGGATATTAACGGATTTTGTCACTAAAGTGGATGCTGATAGAAATATTATTAGTTACACTGCCTACAGACGACCGGTATGCAAAGAAGTTCAAGAAGCAATCTCTCCATTATACAAGGTGTTATGTGCTATTGAAGAGCTTGATGGAATGGAGGCTTCAGAAAAGTTTCTTATGGATTACTTTGATAGAAAAAAAATAACTTACGATGAGATGGTTGAGGATATCATCATAATGCATTGTAAGAAAGCAGCCGCTCTAGGTTTTGGAAATCAACAGAATGAAGATTTTAAAACCATGACAGAGGAAAAAAAACAATCTTTTTTTAAGAAGTTTTTTGGAATTAAATAAGGGCTTACTTTTTTTTGTAAGCTGCAATATGCGTATGTAAAAGAATGGTATCGGTCACTACAAATCCGGTTTCTTCCTTTTTCGGGGTAGGATTGTTTGCGGACACATAAAAAAGTCCCCAGTCGGTACGGTCTATCATAAAGATTTTGGTATTGACATATAAACTATCCTTTTTGACTCTGATAGTTCCTTCAAATTCAGAACAGATGCCATTTCCAAAAATGATAAAATCACCAATGAATTTATAATTATCCTTACTGATTTTAGTAATTGAATGCGATTCAAATTGAGCTTCAGGATATTTTTCAACATCAAAAAACTCTTCTGATTTTAACACATTTTCTAGTGTGCCCTGCAATAGTTCGTTATCAATATCTATATTTTTGATGCTATTCATATCAATGATCAAGTTCATTGAGATGGGCTCCTTGTTCTGTGAAAGTACAATTTCTCCTTCTTTAAAACTGAGGTTTCCCAAATGATGGCAATCCCAATGTAGCACACTTTTACCGGTGTCGATAAGATATATAGTACTATTTTTCGGGTATTGAAAGCTGTTGTCAGGAGTGGATCCTAATAATAAAACAGTAAGAACCGTTGCGATTAGTAGGAGAAGTATATAATTTTTCAAAACTTTTAAATATTATTTTTTAACCAAAAATTCTTAATTTTTTTTCGTGTCTTGCCAAACACCGGTTGCTAAACCTTCCTCATTAATAAATGCCTGGATTTCTTTCGGAATATTAATAGCTCCTTTAAAATTGGTGCTTTCAAACTCCGTTCCAAAAAAATTGCATCCTTTTAAATCGGCTCCTTCAAGATTAGTGCCTTGTAAATGCCCTCCTCGAAAATTAGCATACCATAATCTTGAGTTGATAAAAGAGGATTCTTCCAACCCGGCACCAGTAAAATCTGCATAAGAAAAATCGCAACTATCTAATTTTGATTTGAGTAGAACCGCTCTAAAAAGCTTTGCTTTTACGGCAACAGAACCCGTTAAGTCACTTTCTAAAAATTCAGAATCCTTCATTAAAGCACCTGAAAAATCACAGTTTCGCATTTTGGAAAAATGACCTTCCATTCCAAACATATTTGCTCCTCTAAAATTACAGTTATTTAGATTGGCATGATTAACTTTTACATGAAACAATCGACTTTGTTCAAAATTGATACTATCCATTATAGAGCCATCAAATATAGTCCACCGTACATCGGCTACTCTGAAATCAGATTTACGATAGTTCCCATCATGACATCTTCCGGAACGAATTGAAGCACCTCTAAAATCTCCTTCAATGACACTGGTTTTTGGCCAGTATACCTCATCCAATGATGCCCCTCTAAAATTGTCTCCATTTTGCGGAATGGAAATAATTCCTTTGTACCTTATTTTGCCACTCGATAAAGTTGTTTCCGCATCGATAATTCGTGTTAACTGATCTTTTTCTAAAAATACAACTAATTCCGGTAAATCTGTGGTGTCCGGTTTGTTTGGAAACAACTGACTAACGGGAGAACTTGATATATTTCCGCACGAAGAATAGAGACTACTCAATATCACTAATCCAATAATCAATCTAAAAAACTTCATCTATCTTTATAAATTACGATTTTCTTATTACTGCATGCAACGTCTCAACTTTAAACAACATCATTTCTGTTAAAATATCTATTCCCGAAAAAGGCAAAAATAAAACCTAGTAGAATAGGATAAAGTATCGAAAATGCAATAAATACGCTACGATTTACGGTGTCTAGTACATAATAAGAAGCGGTACCCATTACGGTTAGTTGTGGGTCAAATAGAATTAAACTCCCTGTTCTAAAAACTTGTAGGGGATTTAACATCCCTAAACCTATAATTAAACTTGGATTTCCTCGCATGCGCAACATAATTCCAATGAGTAATAGATCTATAAAAGCAACTAGAAATAACCAGATGATAAAAGCTGTACTCACAGCAATGTCCTGCGAACTTGCTCTTGCCGAGATAAACATGCTCAATCCTAGAAAGAAAAATACTAAAGAAGCTAATAAAGCACTGTAAAGGAAAAATAAATCCCAAGGGACATCAATATTTGTAATTATAGCCCAAATAACAGATCCTAATAAGGCGATAAAGACAGGTGTATATATTATAAAAAATCGTCCGATAAGTTTTCCCCAAAAATAACTACTGAACGAAATAGGTAAGGATAAGATATATTCCATTACAGCATTTTCACGATCTCCTACCACAGAACGTACGGTTGAAATAAGTACATAAATCGGTAAAATTGCCATGCTAATTTGCATAAAGGTTACCATCAAACGGCTCAATCCGACAAATCCTATTATTTGAGATTCTGTAATGCCGGAAGTAAACATGACGGCAACAAAACCACCAAATAAAATACTATAGGCCCAAAACCAACGCGAACGTAAATTTTGGCGGATATCTGAGTAGATGATTTGTTTTAAACTATCTAAGCTTTTCATCAATTATTATGATTTAGGATGTTATTGTATTAATTACTTTTTTTATTTTGCTCTTTTTCTAATTTTTTTTCTAGCATTTTCATTTTTTCGGGATCTTCTTTCATCATTAACATTTTTTCTTGTATAAAGTTTTCACGCATTGTTTTACCCTCGTTGATACGTTTTAGGACTTCCTTAAAAGTGAAGATTGAGTCTACATCCGGTTTTTCAGCATAAGCAGAGTAACCATATCCCATGGGTGTGTGTTTGCCATAATCATAAAACGCAGTCTCTGCATCTATCCAATTTGATGGCTCGTTTCCTTTATTGGCATCACCTATCCAAAATTTTACTTTACTCCCTTTCCACGTTTCCCATGTTTTAGTATCTCTCATTTCTTCAGCCAAACAACCTATGTCGTCATACCAATGCACTTCGCCGTATTCATTGATGGCTTGAGCATTATAGCGTTGATCAGTTAATCCCATAAGACAGACAAAACATACATCTCTGTCAAAATTAATGTCACGAGCTTCGTAGGTTACTTGTTGCTTACAAGAACTTAGAAGGATTAAAATCACGAGTAATATTGTTAGTTTTTTCATTGTAT
>JAOZTK010000049.1 GCA_029942185.1 Flavobacteriaceae bacterium | reverse complement strand
TTTTTTTCCATTTCTTTGTAGGAAATCCCCATATTTCGCAACCAATCTAATCTTCCTATTTCAAAAAAGGAAGCGTAATTTCCGTGATATACATAACCCATTTGATCGGTTTCTCCGTATCGTACTTGAATGTTTGTCTTGTTTTTTCGCATAGAAAATGATAATTGTCAGGTTTTGAGAGTGGCACTATAATACGAATAAATTAATTAATAATCAATAGTAGATTCATTTTTTTATTAGATAATTTGTTTACATATTTGTAGCATGAAAACGGGGCCACTTTTTAGATGGTTTTCTTATACAATAATTCATAAAATAATCTACTTAAATGACAAACACTGCCGCAACAGTTTGGAATACTTGTCTGTTATTTATAAAGGATAACATCAAACCACAAGCTTATAAAACTTGGTTTGAGCCTATTATTCCTGTCAGTTTAAAAAAAGATGCATTGACCATTCAAGTGCCTAGTAAGTTTTTTTACGAGTGGCTTGAGGAGCATTATATCAAACTATTACGAGCTAGTTTAGTAAAACAATTGGGAAAAGATGTCAAGCTTATTTATGATGTAAAGATGGAAAACACTTACAGTAGCAATAACCCGCATACTGTTAAGTTTCCAAGTTCAAATCGTAACCCAATTAACCAACAGGGAGTTAGAGTTCCTTTGGGTCTTGACAGACGAGAATTACACAATCCATTTGTGATTCCGGGTATTCAAAAAATAAAAATTGAATCGCAACTGAACCCAAATTATAATTTTGATAACTTTATTGAAGGAGACTCTAACCGTTTGGCTCGTTCTGCAGGAATTGCAGTTGCGAACAAACCCGGTAGTACCTCTTTTAATCCGTTGCTTATATATGGTGGAGTAGGATTGGGTAAAACGCATTTAGCTCATGCAATAGGTGTCGAAATAAAGGATAAATATCCTGAAAAAACCGTTTTATACATTTCCTCAGAAAAATTTGCTCAACAGTATTTTGAGTCGGTAAAGAACAATACTCGTAATGATTTTATTCACTTCTATCAAATGATAGATGTATTGATTGTAGATGATGTACAGTTCTTATCCGGAAAATCAGGAACTCAAGATGTGTTCTTCCATATATTTAACCACTTACATCAAAATGGGAAACAAGTAGTCTTGACATCGGATAAGGCACCTGTTGATATGCAAGATATTGAACAACGCTTGTTATCTCGTTTTAAATGGGGCTTGTCAGCTGAGTTACAAACTCCGAGTTATGAAACCAGAATCTTAATTTTAGAAAGGAAACTCTTCCGTGATGGTGTGGAAATGCCTAAAGAGGTAATCGATTATATTGCCAAACATATCAAAACCAACGTCAGAGAATTGGAAGGTGTTTTGGTGTCTCTAATCGCACAAGCTTCTTTTAATAAAAAAGAGTTTTCATTGGCTTTAACACGACAAATTGTAGATAAGTTTGTAAAAAATACCAAACGTGAAGTTTCTATTGAGCTTATTCAAAAAGTGGTGTCCAAATATTTCGATATGGATGTTGCAACTTTGCAATCGAAAACACGTAAACGACATATAGTACAGGCAAGACAACTCGCGATGTATTTTTCTAAAAGAATGACCAAGACTTCTTTAGCAAGTATTGGGTCACAAATTGGAAAAAGAGATCATGCCACAGTTTTACACGCTTGTAAAACAGTTGATAATCTATCAGAAACTGACAAACAATTCCGCAAATATGTAGACGAATTGAGACAAAAGCTAACTTTTCAATAAATAAGAATAATGACCAAAATATTGATGGTCTGTTTGGGTAATATCTGCCGTTCTCCATTGGCCGAAGGGATATTACAGCATAAAGTTGACAACTCTAAAATTCAGGTAGATTCAGCAGGATTGGAAAGTTATCATGTAGGAGAATTACCGGACGAACGTTCCATTCATGTTGCCAAAGAGAATTTACTGGATATTACCGATCAAAGAGCGAGAAAATTTCAATTATCAGATTTTGACACCTATACTATTATCTATGCTATGGATAAGTTTGTATACGATAAAATACTGAAAATGGCGCCATCAAATTCCGCTGAAAAAAAAGTAAAACTTATTTTAAACGAAGTATTCCCCGGTGAAAATTTAGATGTTCCCGACCCATATTACGATTCACTATTTGCTTTTCGGAATGTTTATAAAATGCTGGATGAAGCTTGTGATTCTGTCGTTCAAAATTTTAAGTACTAATGAAAGAGTTCGGAAAAATATATTTGATACCTACTACTTTAGGAGATAATGAACCTTTGGAAGTTCTGCCACTTTCAATTAAAAAAATTATAGAAGACTTACAGTATTTTATTGTTGAAAATGAAAAATCAGCAAGACGCTTTATCAAGAGAATAACTCCTAAGAAATCACAAGCATCTTTAGAGCTTTTATTGTTGGATAAATATACAAAGGACTATGAAAGTAGTGCCTATTTAGATATCTGCCTCAAGGGAATTAGTGTTGGGATACTCTCTGAAGCAGGGGTGCCGGCTATCGCAGATCCCGGAGCATCTATTGTTAAACAAGCACATCAGCTAAAGATACGAGTAGTTCCATTGGTTGGTCCTTCCTCAATATTAATGGCCATGATGGCGTCAGGTTTAAATGGACAAAATTTTGCCTTTAACGGGTATCTTCCTATTGAAAAAAACGAACGAAAAACTGCCATTAAGCAGTTGGAGCATAAATCTAAGAATACAAATCAATCTCAAATATTTATAGAAACTCCTTATCGTAATGAAAAATTCTTTGCAAGTTTGTTGCAAATTTTAACACCTACTACCTTACTATGCGTTGCAATTGATATAACTTTGAATACAGAGTTTATTAAAACAATGCCTGTAAAAGATTGGAAAAAACAAGCTGTTAATTTACATAAAAGACCTGCTATTTTTATACTACACAAGTCTTAAAACCTAGTTTTGAACTCAGGTTTATAAGGTAGGATACTTTGTCGCTTCGATAAATGACAAATCATAGTCGGCAAATTTAACCAAATATTGTTCGATGTTTGTTCCATAAGCATCAACGATTCTTCGTCCTTTTCCATTCGAACGTAAGTAACGTCTTACACCTCCTGAGCCTGCCAAATGTGCTGCTGCTAAAATACCTGATTCGGTAATTTCAATTCCTTTTATAGTTGTACCGGCAAACTGATCAATTTCATTTCTAAGCAAATACTTGTTATAACTACAATGTGCTTTAAAAACTTTTTCTTGCAATTCGGAGTTTTTTATAAAATGATCGACATCGTAAATACGATAGGTCGCTAAAGCAGATTTGCCAAATTGGTATTTTCCCACATAGCCTAATGTGTTTACAACGTGATATTTTCCGCGAGATTCTTTAAATCCTATAGCTTCTTTAAATCCCAAGAAGGTCTTACCATATCCGGGAATATAATGTGAATCATCAAGTTTGAGTTGCGACACGGTAAAGGTCGCGTTATCTTGCTGTATATAGGAGCTTTTCTCTTCTTTTTTTCGAAAGCTAAAAGCTGTTACTATCACAAATAGTAAGGCAATAAGCACAGTAAAAAAAAACTTCTTCATTTATTTTCGATTTTTAATTCGGGGTGCAAATATAGATTAATTTCATAAATACCCAAAAACAAGGTTTTATACTTGCGTATTTTATTACAATATTAACGGTAAACCACTTAAAATCAATAGATATGTTAAAAGAATTAACAACTAAAGTAGGTGAAAATAAAACGAATCTATTACCTTTAGAAGCTTGTTTAGGGCATAATTCGTCTCAAGAAATGCTTAATTAAAAGGAATTTGTGTTGCAGAAGAGCGTGTTTACGACTCAATTACGCAAATGTTTTGTCAGGACAATTTTTTTAGTAAGTGTTCCTTTATTTGTATTGATTGATAAAAAATAAATACCATTAGCAAGCGCATTCAAATCTATTTTTTGAGAGGGAAACTCGTAGATAGATTTTACTAAAGTCCCTGTAATTGTATAAATTGAAACGCTTGTAATTACTAAATTAGTATTCGTTTTTATAAATACTTTATCAGAAGCAGGATTAGGATATACGAGGATTGATTTATTTAATTCTATTTCATCAAATCCTAAGTAAAGTCCCCATATATCTTCTGCTACCGGACCTCCCCAAATACGAGTTGCTAAATAAGGGTTGTCAATAAAAGGGTTTCTATTCCCTTGTCCATACGTGTTGGAGGTATTTTCCATATAGTTATTTCTGTACTCTTCGTATTCAGAAACGGGATCTTCGGCGTTCCAAGTAAGGAACAAATCAATCATAAAAGCATCATTTGACACAGTATTTCCATCTCCTACATTTATAGGTTTGCATTGATCACCATAACGTAAATACATATACATCATGATTCGCGCCATATCACCTTTCCACTCATCGCCCGGGTACCAAAATAGAGAACTGACAACATGTGAATTACCGGAACCCTCTTTAAACTTATTATTACTACGAAGACCATTTCTTTGTACATCACAAGCACGAAGCATGTGTGCATCCGCTCCGGGACCTGAATCACCCAACTCCGGTGTTCCTAAAGATTTCGGATAGGTATGTTCTCGGTTCCACTCACAAGTAGCACCACCACCAAAATCAGCTTTATCCCGACGCCTGTGATCGTTATCATTACTGGATGAAGCCGGACAAAGTTCCGGTGCAAAACCATAAACTAAAAACACATTATCCCCTTGACCGGGTACTAAATCGACGATTTTTAAGGCTTCTCTCGCATCCGAATAGGAAAGTGTATTGGTATGTGTAGCCGTAATCTTAGTTGCTAATTCGTCTTTTAATTCCATTCCTTCAAGACTAAGGTTCACATCGTTGTAATAGGCTTGTTGAGCAGATACGAAACTTGCAGCTCCTATAAAAAGTAAAAGAATTAGTTTTTTCATTTTGTAAAATTAAGATTTTTTTTCAAGAAGTGCCATATAGAAACCATCGAATCCGGATGCCGCCGGCGATACTTTTTCTTCAGAGATAAACGTAAATTCAGGATGATTATTCAAGAAATTTTGGACTTGTTCTTCATTTTCAGAGGGTAAAATAGAGCAGGTTGCATAAACCATCTGTCCTCCAATTTTGAGCATTTGCGAATATTTGTCTAATAATTCAGCTTGTGTGCCTTTAATTCTATCAATAAAATCAGCTTGTAATTTCCATTTAGAATCAGGATTGCGTTTAATCACTCCTAAACCGCTGCAAGGCGCATCAATTAATACTCTGTCGGCTGAATTTTTAAGTTTTTTTATGGTTTTACTAGAACGAATATGTCGGGTGTCAATATTGTGAACACTGTTTCTTTTTGCTCTCTTTTTTAAGTCTTGTAGTTTGTGTTCATAAATATCCAAGGCGATAAGCTGTCCTTTGTTTTCCATCAAGGAGGCTATGTGTAAACTTTTTCCTCCGGCACCTGCACAAGCATCGATTACACGCATACCCGGTTCCGGATTTAAGTACCTTGCCACTAGTTGTGAAGAAGCATCTTGCATTTCAAAAAAACCTTTTTTAAAAGCGCTGGTTTTAAATATGTTGGCCCTATTGCTCAGCAATAATGCATCCGGATATTCTTTGAGAATTTCTGTTTCAACGCCTTCTTCTGCAAATTGCTTTAGAAGATCTGCTCTTGAAATTTTAAGTGTGTTAACACGAATAACTACAGGTGCTTGTTTGTTAAGAGCAGCTAACTCTTTTTCCCACTTAGTTGCTCCTAATTCTTTTTCTCCGAGTTGGTCTAACCAATCCGGAATTGACTCTCTAACGGCTCTTTTGCTTTGTAGACTATCAAATTTCCCCTTAATACGCCTGACGGGCGTATTGTCAAATTGTTTCCAATCGGGAAGCTCATACCCTTTTAATACGAGATGAATCGTAAAGAACTTCCATAAATTTTCACGTGTAAAATGGTTTTTGGTTCCAGCAATTTCATTGTATAATCGTTTCCATCGGACACTGTCATAAATGCCTTCAGCGACAAATCGCCTATCTCTTGAACCCCATCGTTTATCACTTTTTAGGGTTTTATACACTACTTTATCTGCATATTCTTTCTCGTTAAAGATAAGGTCTAATGCATTGATTACAGCAAGTACTAAATTTCTATGTAGACGTTTGTCTTTCATATTCGTTATCTATCCTTTGTTGTTTATGAAGTTTTGTTCTAAACGATAGGTGTCTAAACAAGCCGGATTATATAATAAATACAATCACCTTATTTATACCTATAGTAATTCTTAAGATACACGCAATCGACAAGTGATTACTTGCGTAATACTTCTTGAACTTTATCAGCAGCTTCTTGAAATTCTGTAGCGGCAATTACATTTAAACCCTTTGTGTTTTCAATCAGTATTTTTGCTTCTTTGGAATTAGTACCTTCTAAACGTAAAATGATGGGTACATTTATGGCGTCACCCATATTGTTATAAGCATCAATTACTCCTTGAGCTACACGGTCACAACGTACGATTCCTCCAAAGATGTTTACCAAAATAGCTTTGACATTGGGGTCTTTTAAAATTATTCTAAAGCCTTTTTCCACACGTTCAGCATCTGCTGTTCCACCGACATCTAAAAAGTTTGCGGGTTCACCACCAGCTTGCTTGATTAAATCCATTGTACTCATCGCCAAACCGGCACCATTTACCATGCATCCTACATTTCCGTCTAAATCTACATAACTCAAACCGGCCGCTTTTGCTTCGACTTCAATAGGATTTTCTTCGCGGATATCGCGTAAAGCAGCTAAGTCTTTATGTCTAAATAAACCATTATCATCTAGCACAACTTTAGAATCTACCGCCATTATTTTTTCATCAGATGTTTTTAAAACCGGATTAATTTCAAATAAGGTCGCATCCGATTTTACGTAAGCTGTGTAAAGAAAAGTAACAAATTTTACCATTTCTTTAAATGCTACTCCGGATAAACCTAGATTGAAAGCAACTTTACGTGCTTGGAATGGTAATAGTCCGTAAGCAGGGTCAATTTCTTCTGTAAAAATAAGATGTGGTGTTTTTTCGGCAACTTCTTCAATATTCATTCCGCCTTCCGTAGAATACATAATCATATTTCTACCGGTTCCTCTGTTTAATAAAACAGACATATAATATTCATCGGGTTCGTGTTCCCCGGGATAATAAACATCTTCTGTAATGAGAACTTGATTTACTCTTTTCCCTTCTGCAGGTGTTTGTGGGGTTTTCAACATCATCCCGATAATGTTTGAAGCTAATTCTTTTACTTCATCCAAACTCTTTGCTAATTTTACACCACCGCCTTTACCACGTCCACCGGCATGAATTTGCGCTTTTACGACCCACCAATTTGTGCCTGTTTCCTCTGTAAGTTTTTTCGCTACTTCTACCGCTTTTTCAGGTGTGTCAGCTACATAACCTCTTTGTATTCTAACGCCAAAACTATTTAATAAATTCTTTCCTTGATATTCGTGTAAATTCATTGTGATTGTATTTTATTTTCAGATTGCAAATGTACTAATCGTAAATGAAAAAGGAATAGATTTTTACAGATTTTTCACCAGCTTCTGTTTTTTTACAATTAATTTTTAATTTGTGTAATAAATTTTGAAAAATAACTGTAACAAATTAACTTTACAGTTGTCTTTTTAAGTAGTAACAACAATTTGAAATACCGGACAAGTCATATAGAAGATATAATAAACGCATGTTTAAAAAATGAACAAGCAGCGTATTACGAGGTGTATAACAGATATCATCACGCTATGTATAATGTGTCTTTTCGATTTTTAAACGACACAATGGAAGCGGAGGATATAATGCAAGAGTCATTTATTAAAGCCTTTCAAAAATTAGATACCTTTAATAAGAAGAGTAAATACAGTAAAGATGTTATACCTTTTGGATCGTGGTTAAAACGGATTGTAATCAATAATTGCATAAACCAGATTAGGAAAAATAAAGAATTCATAGTCAATGAGTTGGAAAATGTAGCAGATGAAATAGATGACAGTAAAGATACCGAGTTTTTAGAACAGAAAACAGCGATTATTCTAAATCAAATTCAAAATTTAAAACCAAATTACAAGTTGGCAGTTACACTTTATTTGATTGAAGGATATGATTACGAAGAAATAAGTGAAATAATGGGGATTTCTTACCAAAATAGTAGAACGATTGTTTCAAGAGCCAAAGAGAAATTAAGAAAAATGATAGCACAAAAAGATGAAAAAAAATAAATATGACATATACGAACCTTCCGAAGGGCATTTTGAAAGATTTAAAGAACGCTTAAGTGGTGAAATTCAACTAAAGAAAAAAAGCAGAGTCGTTAACTTAAAGTGGTTTTTAGTTGCCGCGAGTTTTGCATTATTAGTGAGCTTGTGGTTCAATTTTAAACCTGATTCCAAAGGATATGAATTAGCAGATGCATCACCGCAAATGCAAGAAACACAACGTTATTTTTTACGGGTTATTCACAGAGAAATAAAACAGATTAACTTAGAAAAAGATGAACATACTGATTTAATGATCAAAGATGCCATGAAAAAAGTAGTGTTTTTAGAAAATGAATATAAGAATCTTACTGTTGAACTAAAGAATTCAGGTTTTGATAGACGTATCATAAACGCCATGATTTATAATTTTCAACAGCGCATTGAAATTTTACAGAATCTAATAGAACAAATAGAAAACTTTAAAAATAATAGAAATGAAGACATTAGACAAGATTACGTATAAACTTTTAGGAGTGCTACTTTTGACCTCGATTTTTAGCTTCTCAAATACTATTGATGGAGGCGAGATAAAAAAATCAAAAACGATTACAAAAGAATACAAAGTCAAGGCAGATAATACAGTTGCTATTGATAATAAGTATGGTGATTTAACCATAACATCTTGGAGTGAAAATAGAGTAAGTATTGTTGTAACTGTGACAGTAAAAAGTAAAAGTGAAGATAGAGTAGAAGAAAAACTAAATGACATTAGCATTAGTTTTAATAAAACAGGTACACATGTTTATGCTACAACAAATATCAAGTCAAGAAAAAATTGGAGTTTCTTTACTTTTGGAAATAAAGAAAATGTAGATTTCAGAATTGATTATGAAATTAAAATACCAATAACGAACAACCTTGACTTAGAAAATGATTATGGAAATATTTATATAGATAAGTTAACGGGTTCTTGTACCTTAAATTGTGATTACGGTGGAATTCATCTGGGAGAATTACACAACAAAACAAACACGATCAACATGGATTATGGACAATCGTCAGATATTGATTTTATAAATTCGGGTAAAATTAACAGCGATTACTCTAAACTCAGCATTGAAAAAGCAAACAGGATAGATCTTAAAGCAGATTATTCTCATTTTGAAATAGGAACGATTAAAAAGATTAAATATCGAAACGATTATGGTAGTCTTAAAATTGATAAAGTGCAAGAATTAGAAGGCAATGGTGATTATCTAAGTTTGAAAGTTAGAGAGCTTGGTAAGTCTTTTAATGTAAATTGTGATTATGGCTCTATTAGAATTTACAGCTTACAAAGTGGTTTTGAACAGCTAATAATTGATGCTAGTTATACAGGAATACGGCTTGGAGTAGCTAGTGATTGTAGTTTTGATTTTGATACCACAACGAGTTATGCCGATATTTCATTTGGAAATCTAGATGTAGATTTTACCTTTAAGGAAGACAAGATGTTTACAAAACATTATAAAGGAAATATTAATAGAGGCAGTACGAAGTCCTTTTTAAAAATTAATTCGAGTTATGGAGGAATAAAGCTTTCTAGAATTGAAGAATAAAAGCTAAAGACTAATCAGAACAATGTCAGATATTGCAATATTTTACCTATTTTTGCAATTATGAATGTTCCAAATATTCTGACATCTATACGAATATTAATAGCTTTGGTAGCACCATTTTTTTTGATAAATGGGAGTCTATGGGTTCGAATTATTGCAGGAATTTTCGTTTTTATTGCGATCATAACGGACTGGTTAGATGGTTGGTACGCGAGAAAGTACAATAAAATTACCAGATTGGGGAAAATTTTAGATCCAATAGCGGATAAGGTTCTAATTTTAATTTCGTTTTCAGTATTTGTCTATATGGATGTTTTATCTGTTTGGTGGATTATCCCAATATTTATTCGTGAAATTGTTATTACAGTTTATAGATTTATGTTTTTAAGTAAAAACATAGTGGTGGCTGCTACTCGAAGCGGCAAGATTAAAACTGTAATACAAATGCTCACAATTGGTATTGCCTATATATTGTTTATGACAAGCAGACATTTTAGGGAATATTTTTCAGAACATTTCAATATTCTATTATACATAGCACTCACGCTTACTACGTATTACACAATAAAATCAGGTGTTGTTTTTTTGATAAATAATTGGCGCAATATTAAAAGATTTCATCAAATCTCCTAATTTTTAGTTTTAAAAAATTGATGAAAAATAATACGACTTTTTGGTCTTACAAGCTTAACGAGTGGACTAGAGATATTACATCACTTGCGAATCCTTTGATTTTGCTCATGGTTCCTTTTATTTTTTTAGGAGCATCTCGGCCGTTTTATATTTTATTGTTAGCGTTGTTAATCAATGAAATACTAGCATCAATTATTAAAATTACCTTTCCTAAAAAAAGGCCGACAGGTCAATCCTATAAAAATCTTATTGAGAAAATAGATGCGGGTAGTTTTCCGAGTCTACATGCTTCACGTATTACTTTGGTTTATTTTACAATACTTTCAAATACAAATACTATTGCAATAAAGATGCTTTGTGTATTCGTTGTAATTCTTGTAATTATTTCGCGAATACGACTTAAAAAACATTATTGGATAGATGTTTTGGGAGGATTTATAATTGGTTTACTAATTTGGTGGATCAGTCAAAAAATTTAGATAATCATGGTGCTAAACATTATTTTTGGAAATAAAAAAATGTAACTTCCTTTACTTTACCGTTGTTCCAACTGTAACAATCTTAGAATAAAACAGTCTTATTCATATTCGATTAATTATTGAATTAACGTATTATTAAGAGTATTAATACTTTTATTTAATAGTTTTATTTTTTCAAATAACGAACCAAAAATATGCAACAGTTTCTATTGGCGATATGTTTCCTATTTATTCAAATTGGAATAATTGCTCAAAATCAACAAAAATCTTACGAAACTAAACTTGTTGAAAAAGCGCCAAAAATTGATGGTGTACTGGATGATATAGCATGGAAAAATGCAAATATTGCATCGGATTTTGTCATGTTTATGCCGGAAAGTGGTACTCCGGAACCTGAGGATTTAAGAACAGAAGTTAAAATAGTATATGATCATGAAGCGATTTATTTTGCGGCTCACATGCGTCATGATAAGCCGGATGAAATTCCTATGGAGTTTCAAACACGTGATAATTTTGGCAATGCAGATTTTTTTGGAATATCCATAAACCCACAAAATGACGGTATCAACCAAACCTTGTTTTTTGTGATGAGTACCGGAAATCAGAATGATGCAAAAATACTTGCAAACGGAGAAGACGATTGGAGTTGGAATGCCGTATGGGATAGTAGTACCAATCTTGTAGAAGATGGTTGGGTTGCAGAAATAAAAATTCCGTATTCGGCATTGCGCTTTTCTAATGAGGAAGTAAATACCTGGAGCATCAATTTTCATAATTTTCACTCAGAAACAAGAGATCAATACTCTTGGAATTTTATTCCTCGAGACAAAGGAAATATTCCACAATTTGATGGATTATTAACTGGCATTAAAGACATTAAACCGCCTGTGAGGCTCAGTTTGTCTCCTTATTCAAGTTTTACTGTAAACGAGTACGAAGGAGATTATACATTTGGTTGGAGTGCGGGTATGGACTTAAAATATGGCATTAGTGAAAGTTTTACATTAGATGTCACTTTAATTCCGGATTTTGGCCAGGTAGCTTATGATGATGTCGTTCTAAATTTGGGACCATTTGAAACAAAATATTCAGAGAAAAGACAATTTTTTACGGAGGGTTTAGACTTGTTTTCAAAAGGAGATTTTTTCTATACACGCAGAGTGGGAAATACGCCTGTTGGTTACGATGATTTTGATATTCAGGAAAATGAAGAAATTACAGAGAATCCATTTAAAGTGGATATGCTTAATGCCATAAAAGTATCCGGTCGATCTAAAAAAGGATGGGGTACAGGAGTTTTTAATGCAATAACAAAAACCACAAAGGCAACTATTACAAATTTAGATGACGACAGTACCAGAGAAGTGGTCACAGAACCTTTGGCAAATTACAATGTTTTTGTTATAGATAAACAGTTTAATCAAAATTCGTCAATAACTTTGGTGAATACAAATGTTTTGCGAAAAGGGCATTTTAGAGATGCGAATGTTACGGGTTTGTTATTTGATCTAAAAACTAAAAATAGCGAATACGGTATTTTAGGTGGAGTCGCTATGAGTAATATTCTTGAAAATCAAGAGCTTATGTCGGGTTATGAAGCAGTTCTTGAAGCAGGGAAAATAAGTGGAAATCATCAATTTGACGTTGAGTTTTCATTTCGTGATGAAAAATATGATAAAAATGATCTTGGTTATCAAAGACATAACAATTTTATAAATATTGAATCCGGTTATTCTTATAGAATATTTGAACCCAAAGGTATATTTAATAAATTTGGTGTTTATTATTGGATTGATATAGATTTTTTAAATAAATTGGATAAAAACTCGTTGAGTTATCAAGAAAAGCCAAATTTATACACAGGAAGTAACACTGGTATAAGGATATGGTCCACCACAAAAAAATACTTGTCATTTGGAGGTAGATTTAGTGTCGATATAGGAAATCAATACGATTATTATGAACCAAGAGTTCAAGGAAGATTTTATAAAGAAAATCCACAAATGGGTTTGAATGTTTGGTTTTCTACAGATTTTAGGAAAAGATTTGCGCTTAACGGAAGACTGTATTACGGGACAAAAATGGGGAATAATCAGAATTATAAGGCGCTATCTTTTACTCCAAGGTATAGGATAAACAATCATATGTTATTACAATATACGCTATCAGTTGACCAGGCAAACAACCACAAAGGATATGTAGCACTGGATAATGATGCTATTGTTTTTGGAAATAGAAGCTCATTAACAGTAGTAAATTCATTTTCAACCAAATATAGCTTTAATACAAAATCATCTTTGGGCTTGACCTTCAGACATTATTGGTCTCCGGTGGATTATGACGATAATTTTTTTCTACTCAACTATGATGGGACACTCACAGATCACGGCTATTCGAGTAATGAAGATTTAAATTTGAATATCTGGAATTTTGATCTCAATTATTCATGGGAATTTGCTCCCGGTAGTCAGCTGTCTGTATTGTATAGAAATTCTATTTTTGATGAAAGTAATAACCCTGATTCATCTTTCTTTACCAATGTGGGTACTATGTTTGAAAAACCACTTTTTAACCAACTCTCGTTTAAACTTATTTATTATTTAGATTATAATAAATTAAAAAATAAATTTTAGGAGTTGCCAATTTTAAATAATTAATGTAACTTTATAAGTTGAAAAGCAGTATTAAAATAAACTATAAAACAAACGCACTATGCATACTAAATTATTATATCTAAGTGATTTAAAATTCAACTTAGATGTATGGAAACGTGAATTAAAATTTCATCTCGCTGAAATGGATGAGTTTGAAGAAAAACTGGGCGATATTTCAATTAGAAATCTAGGAATTGAGGCCATGGCTCCCTTAGAAGGTTTTCAAAACAAAATTATCAGAGAAAGGGAAGTTATAGGTAGATTAATTCAACGTATTCGAAAAAAAAATAAGCTGATTGAAACTGTTAATTTGACTGAAGATATAGATGGAAGATTGCGAAGACAACAAGGCACACTTCGTGATGATATAAAAATATATATCAAGCTACATTATGAGCTTAAAGAAGAAATGATGGACTTCTTTTTACAGTGGTTGTAGATTCTAAATGATATAAAAAAAGCGGGATAGATTCCCGCTTTTTTTATATCAAATAATAACAAACTCATTTTTT
>JAOZTK010000048.1:11324-14568 GCA_029942185.1 Flavobacteriaceae bacterium | reverse complement strand
CAATATTTTAGTATAATGATACTTGTGTTATTAGTTCAAAAATTAATTTGAATTGTACGTTGTACGAAATTGATTTTTTTCTGCAGATATTTTGGATATATTTGTATTTTATAATTGTATTGTCGAATGAGACGGCATGTCTGTTTTTCTTTAAATTTAAACTTATGCAAAGAGTCTTTTTAGTATTGCTTACCGGTTTCACATTTTTTCTTTCTACGAAAACGCAAGCACAGTATTTTGAGAAAAATAAAGTTAAATACAAAAAATTAGATTTTAAAGTTGTTGAGTCCAAGACCTTTGATACCTATCATTATATAGAAAAGGATTCTTTGATTATTGGTTTGGTAAAAGATGCAGAAAAGTGGCGAGTGCGTCACGAAAAAATTTTTAAAGACAGTTTTGATTATAAAGTACCGATTATTTTATACAGCAATCACGGTGATTTTCAACAAACTTCAGTTATAGGTGGTTTAATTGGCACTAGTACAGGTGGAGTTACCGAAGGGCTTAAAAATAGAGTAACTTTTCCGGTAACACCTTCGTATACACAGACCGATCATGTAATGGGGCATGAGTTAGTACATGCACACCAATACAACATGATAAAATCATCTGATTCGCTATCATTTAATAATATGGCTAATATTCCATTGTGGATGACAGAAGGTATGGCGGAATACTTATCTATAGGAAGTGTGGATGCACATACAGCGATGTGGATGCGCGATGCTATTGCGCATGATTTTTTCCCAAGTATAAAGGATTTACGCAAATCCCGCTATTTTCCTTATCGATTTGGTCATGCATTTTGGGCTTTTGTGGGAGGCTCTTTTGGCGATGATAAACTTTATCCTTTGTATAGAGCAACCGCAAAGCTCGGAGTCAAAGAGGCATTTAAAGAGCAGTTGGGAATGGACATAGATTCTTTTTCTAAACGCTGGAAAGCAACCACTAAAAACTTCTATAAACCACAAATAAAAAACAGAAGTCGTGAGGCAATAGGAAAAAAGTTGATAGATAAGGATAACGGTGGACGACTTAATATATCACCTTCAGTCAGTCCGGATGGAAAATATTTTATTTTTCTATCAGAAAAAGATATTTTTTCAATCGATTTGTATTTAGCGAGTACTGAATCAGGAAAAATTATTAGAAAACTATCAACACGAACCTCTAAAACACACCTAGATGCTATTGATGCTTTTGAATCTGCGGGAACTTGGTCTCCTGACAGTAAGAGATACGCTTTTGTGATTTATAGTAGAGGGCGAAATAAAATAGCAATTGCAGATGTGCGAAAAGGTAGAGTAGTCGATGAATTTTTTATTCCCAACATACCTTCATTTAGTAATATAGCTTGGTCTCCCAAGGAGGATAAAATACTTTTTTCTGGTTTAAAAGAAGGGCAAAGTGACTTGTTTACAATTGATTTAAAAACAAAAAAACTCGATCAGTTAACCGACGATTATTATGCTCAAATGCAACCCAAATGGTCGCCGGATGGTAAGTGTATTGTCTACGTAACAGACGATTTAAATGAACAAACTTCCAGACCGAGCAAAAAACTGAGTTTTGTGACAATGCATTTATCGGATATGCAAATTCACAAACCGGCAGTTTTTAAAAATACAAACAACCTTAATCCAACTTTTAGCGGAGATGGAAAATCAATTTATTTTCTTTCAGACAGAGAGGGTTTTCGAGATATTTATGAATATATTATTGAGACCAAACAAATCAATCAATTGACAAATTTTGCAACGGGAGTAAGTGGAATAACGATGTATTCTCCTGCAATTACTGTTTCAATCGAAAAAAATGAAATATTATACAGTCACTACAGCGATTCCAAATACAATATTTATAAAATTAATATAGCAGATTTACAAGCTAAAGAAGTTGCTGTAGACGCGATTGACAAAACGGCAGCCAAATTACCTTCAATGAATTTAGAAGAGAGTTTTGTGGATGCTAACCTAGAAAATGAAGATATAGTTGTTCAAACAGATAAACTTAAAGAAAAAGAATATAAGCCGAAATTCAAATTGGATTATATAAGTAATGGGGGTGTGGGTATTTCTACAGGAAGATATGGTACCGGAATGGCAGGTGGTGTCAATATGTTATTTGGTGATATGTTGGGTGATAATCAGTTATATATCGGTGCTTTGTTAAATGGAGAATTACAAGATTTTGGAGGACAAGCAGCTTATTTAAACAGGAAATCACGCTATGCTTGGGGTGCCGGATTGTCGCATGTGCCTTTTAGATACCTTACCTATAACATTGGTTATGACACTATTTCAATTAATGGTCAAGATGTGCGAAGTTTAAAAGAAACCTATAATCTTTATCGAATATTTAAAGATCAAGCTTCCCTTTTCTCCTATTATCCTTTTTCTAAAAATACGAGAATAGAAGGGGGAACATCTTTTAGTTATTACAGTTTCAGATTAGATAGATATCACAATTATTATGATGAATACGGCTATTACTATTACGGACAAGAAAGAGAAAGAAATGTAAAAGATGGAGTAGGAGAAGCTTTTGGAATTCAAGATGTCAATCTTGCCTATGTAGGTGATGATTCAAGTTTTGGCTTAACAGCTCCGATGAAAGGTTATAGATATCGTTTCGAAGTACAACAAACATTTGGAAAAATAAATATGACTTCTATATTAGCCGATGCCAGAAAATATTTTTATGTAAAACCTTTTACTTTTGCCATGAAAGGCTATCACTACGCACGTCTGGGTAAAGATGTGAAAAATGATTTAATGCCACCTTTGTACATAGGATATGAAACATTGATCAGAGGTTATACTTACAATGCATTTGAGAACAGTAATTCAATCAACTCAAATGATGTGTACAATAATCTTTTGGGAAGTAAAATGCTAATCGCAAATTTTGAAATTAGACTGCCATTTACAGGACCGGAAAGGTTAGCGCTTATTAAATCAGGGTTTTTATTTACCGATTTAAATCTATTTTTTGATGCGGGTATGGCTTGGGGAGAATATAGAATCTATAATTCTAACGAAAATGCCTATGATGAAGTGGAGCGATCGTTTGCAGATTCTTCCATAATTACAAGTGTTGGAATTTCAACGCGAATCAATTTATTTGGTCAACTAATTATTGAACCTTATTATGCCTTTCCACTTCAATTAGAAGGAAATACGAAAGGTGTTTTTGGAGTAAATTTCACACCGGGATGGTAAGGTTAATTCAGAAATCAGTT
>JAOZTK010000048.1:0-11224 GCA_029942185.1 Flavobacteriaceae bacterium | reverse complement strand
GTGTTTTTGGAGTAAATTTCACACCGGGATGGTAAGGTTAATTCAGAAATCAGTTTCTCTATGTGCACAAGTACAGATTATTTATTTAAAATAACAGCAGATTATTTTTTTTGTGGACTTTGAGAAAAAACTTTGCGAACTTTGCGTGGAATGGCAATTACTACCTTAAATTGAATACAGGTTATTAACCAATTTATCATTTACCATTTGTTATTTGGAATTTCAATAGTGTATATTTGCAGTTTTAAATATGAAACTTTCACTGAGCTAAGTTTGGTGTGAACTTTAAATTATAAAACCTTGAACCAAAATCTTTCTGAACTTGAACGAGTACGCAGAGCTTCTTTGCGACAATTACGTGATTTGGGTATTAATCCCTATCCGGCAGCAGCTTATAAAACAACAGCCCTAATAGAGAATATTATAAACGATTATGTATCATTTGAGGGAAAAGAAGTGATTCTTGCCGGTCGTATTATGAGTCGCCGTATCATGGGAAAAGCTTCCTTTGCGGAACTAAAAGATGCTTCAGGAAGAATGCAAATCTATTTTAATCGGGATGAAATTTGTCCCGATGAAGATAAAACCATGTACAACACAGTTTTTAAAAAACTCTTGGACATGGGGGATATTATCGGTGTTCGAGGTGAAGTTTTTAAAACAAAGGTAGGTGAGATTTCTGTTCGTGTAAAAGAGTTTACATTGTTGTCAAAAGCTTTACGCCCTTTGCCCATGGTTAAAACGGATGCTGACGGGAAGGTACACGATGCTTTTAGTGATGCCGAACAGCGTTATCGCCAACGCTATGTAGATTTGATTGTCAATGATTCTGTTAAAGAAACTTTTATCAAGCGAACAAAAATCAATAATTCTATCAGAGAATTTTTAAATAACAAAGGATATTTGGAGGTAGAAACACCTGTTTTACAGCCAATTCCGGGAGGTGCAGCGGCGCGACCTTTTATTACGCATCACAATGCATTAGATATCCCGCTATATCTTAGAATTGCCAATGAATTGTATCTGAAAAGGTTAATTGTGGGAGGTTTTGAAGCGGTTTATGAGTTTTCAAAAGACTTCCGTAACGAAGGAATGGATCGCACACATAATCCGGAGTTTACCATTATGGAGTTGTATGTAGCCTATAAAGATTACAATTGGATGATGGAGATGACCGAAGAATTATTGGAAAAAGTAGCAATAGATTCAAATGGAACTACCGAATTACAAATAGGGGAGAACACCGTGAGTTTTAAAGCGCCTTATGCGAGAGTTCCCATTTTAGAAGCTATTAAAATTCACACAGGAATTGATGTAGCCGGTATGGATGAAAAAGAATTAAAAGCGGTATGTAAGAAATTAGATATTGAAGTGGATGAAAGCTTTGGAGTAGGCAAAATGATCGATGAAATATTTGGAGAAAAATGTGAACATTTATACATTCAACCGACCTTTATAACAGATTATCCCAAAGAAATGAGCCCTTTGACAAAGGAACATCGTTCTAATCCGGCTTTGACAGAACGTTTTGAATTGATGGTCAATGGTAGTGAATTGGCGAATGCTTATTCCGAGTTAAATGATCCAATTGACCAAAGAGAACGTTTTGAAGCCCAGTTAAAGCTTTCGGAAAAAGGTGATGATGAAGCCATGTTTATCGATCAAGATTTTATACGTGCCTTGGAATATGGAATGCCACCAACTTCCGGTATCGGTATCGGTATCGATCGTTTGGTCATGTTTATGACGAATAACAGCTCCATTCAAGAAGTACTCTTTTTTCCGCAAATGAAACCTGAGAAGAAAGCAGTAGCTATGACCGATGAGGAAAAGATTGTTTTTAATATCTTAAAAGCAAATTCTCCAATCACCTTAAACGACTTAAAAGTCCAAAGTGCTTTAAGCAATAAAAAGTGGGACAAAGCAATTAAAGGATTGACAAGAAATAATTTGGCCAAAGTTGAAAAGATAGCAGATAACCTAGAAGTTTCGCTATTATAAATAGCATATAAATATTTTCTATAAATACATAAAAAGGAGTTATGCAAATTTGCTATAACTCCTTTTTTAGTTTTATATATTTAGAAAGTGAAATAGTTCACTAACTAAAAATTATATATTATGTCATTTACACTACCTAACTTACCGTATGCATATGATGCCCTAGAGCCTCATTTTGATGCGATGACTATGGAAATCCACCATAGTAAACACCACGCCGGTTACACGAGCAACTTAAACAATGCTATCCTGGGAAAACCGGAGAATGATTTACCTATTGATGAGATTATGAAAAATATTTCTAAGTACAGTAAAGCTGTTCGAAATAATGGCGGTGGTTTTTACAATCATTCTCTTTTTTGGTCTATTTTGTCGCCAAATGGAGGTGGTAAACCGAGCGGTGATTTAGAAAAAGCAATCCTTACTTCTTTTGGATCTTTCAAAGCCTTTCAAGAGGAATTTAACAAAGCAGCAGCTACTCGTTTTGGAAGCGGTTGGGCTTGGTTATGTGTTGAAAATGGAAAATTAGAAGTTTGCAGCACACCCAATCAAGACAATCCTTTAATGGACGACGCGGGTTGTTCAGGAATACCCATTTTAGGCTTAGATGTTTGGGAACATGCTTATTATTTAAAATTTCAAAATCGACGTCCGGATTATATTCAAACTTTTTGGAATATCGTCAATTGGGATGAAGTCAGCAGACGATACTCTAAACTGATTTAATCTAAATTTTCATAGATTGAACTTAGGTTACTAACTAAAAAAACCCGTTTCATTTTTGAAACGGGTTTTTTGATATTTATATATTTATCAGTTTTGTCACCGATAACCGATAACCGATGATTTTTACATCATCCCCGGCATTCCACCACCCATAGGAGGCATTGCTGGAGCATCTTCCTTAATATTTACAAGAGCACATTCAGTTGTTAGAATCATACCGGCTACAGAGGCGGCATTTTCTAAGGCGACACGTGTTACTTTTGTAGGGTCTATAATACCCGCTTTAAACATGTGTACATATTTATCTGTTTTAGCATTATAACCAAAATCTTTTTTAGCTTCACTTACTTTTGAAACGACAACCGAACCTTCTTTTCCGGAGTTTTCTACGATTTGTCGAAGAGGCTCTTCAACGGCGCGTTCAATAATTTGAATACCAGTAGCTTCATCTGCATTTTCAGTTTTGATTTTTGAAAGGGTAGATTTTGCTTGGAGTAGTCCAATTCCTCCACCAGCAATAATACCTTCTTCTACGGCTGCACGTGTAGCGTGTAGCGCATCATCAACTCTGTCTTTCTTTTCTTTCATTTCTATTTCACTAGCAGCTCCAACGTATAATACAGCGACACCTCCGGCTAATTTTGCCAATCGTTCTTGTAATTTTTCACGATCGTATTCGGAAGTTGTATTTTCTGCTTGCGCTTTTATTTGGCCAACTCGATTTTTAATGTCTGCTTTTTTACCTGCTCCATTTACTATAATCGTGTTATCTTTATCAATAGTTACGCGTTCAGCAGTTCCTAACATATCTAGGTTTGCTGCTTCTAAACTAATTCCGGTTTCTTCAGAAATTACGGTACCACCTGTCAAAACGGCAATATCTTCAAGCATTGCTTTTCGTCGGTCTCCAAAACCCGGAGCTTTAACAGCAGCAATTTTAAGTGCGCCTCTAAGCTTATTCATCACCAAGGTAGCTAAAGCTTCTCCTTCTACATCTTCTGCAATAATTAACAGTGGTTTCCCGCTTTGTGCAACAGGCTCCAATATAGGTAACAAGTCTTTTAAAACACTTATTTTTTTATCGTAAAGTAAGATATGTGGATTCTCTAAATCAATCAACATTTTTTCAGAATCCGTCACAAAATAGGGAGATAAATAACCTCGGTCAAATTGCATTCCTTCAACAATATCCACATAAGTTTCAGTTCCTTTAGCTTCTTCAACGGTGATGACACCTTCTTTCCCAACTTTTCCAAAAGCATCGGCTATTAGTTTTCCAATACTGTCATCGTTATTAGCTGAAATAGCTGCAACTTGTTGGATTTCACCGGATTTGTTTCCGACATTTTTAGATTGCTTTTGAAGATCGGCAACAATTGCTGAAACTGCTTTGTCAATACCTCTTTTTAAATCCATTGGATTCGCACCGGCAGCGACATTTTTTAGGCCTTCTTTTACAATTGCTTGTGCAAGAATCGTTGCAGTTGTTGTTCCGTCACCCGCTAAATCACTGGTTTTAGAAGCAACTTCTTTTACCATTTGCGCCCCCATATTTTCTAAAGGGTCCTCTAACTCAATTTCTTTTGCAACACTAACGCCATCTTTTGTGATAGCAGGACTGCCAAAAGATTTATCAATTACTACATTACGTCCTTTGGGTCCGAGTGTTACTTTTACTGCATTTGCTAATGCGTCAACACCACGTTTGAGCCCGTCACGAGCTTCAATATCAAATTTTATTAATTTTGCCATTTTGTTTTTATGTTTAAAGTTAGTTAGAGAATTGCTAGAATATCACTTTCACGTAAAATCAAATAGTCTTTACCTTCAAGATTTAATTCAGTTCCGGCGTATTTTGCATACAATACAGCATCTCCTTTTTTTACAGTCATGGGTTGATCTTTAGTCCCTTTTCCAATTGCGATTACTTTGCCTTTTTGGGGTTTTTCTTTTGCAGAATCAGGAATAATGATACCGGATGCTGTAGTAGTTTCAGCTTCAATGGGTTCAAGTAGTACCCTGTCGGCTAATGGTTTTATGCTTACACTCATAATTGTATTATTTTAATTAATGATTTGTTATTGTGATTTCTTTGTCCAAAATTATGCCAATCAAAAAAAAATGCCAACCTGTCACTAGGTTGGCATTAGGATAAATTATATTTAATTTTTTATTCAGCTTTTTCTGAATTTTCAACGGGTTCTGCTGGTGTGGCAGGGATTGATTCAGGTGCTGTTTCGGGAACTTCTTCAATGAGTTCACGATTTTCTAAAGTTTCTTTTAAACCGGATTTGGTACTTGAGCTTCCGGGTTTGAGTGTGAAGTTTACAAGTAAAACTAGTGCAATCATCACTGCTGCTAATGTCCAAGTGCTTTTGTCTAAGAATGTATTTGTACTTTGTACACCACCCAAAGAGACACCACCGCCACCAAAAGTAGATGATAATCCACCTCCTTTAGGATTTTGTACCATTATCAGGAGGATTAATAGTAAAGCGATAATTATTATTATTGAAATCAGTAATGTATTCATGTTTTAATCGGTATTATGTTATCAGTTTATTTATCTATTCTTGTTTTAACTTTTTAAGCATTTTTATTCGGTCTGCAAAGAAACCACTTTTTTCTGGAAATTTCAAACTTAAAATCTCATAAGCTTCAATAGCGCTGTTAAATTTTTTTTGCTCGGTATAAACGCGTGCTAAAGTCTCTGTCATGACTACGTCACTTTCAATTTCTTCTTCTTGATTTAAATGTACGCTAAACCCTGCCAATTTACTGGGTTTTATTTTCGGATTTTTTTCGATAAACTCATCAATAAGAGCCTTGTTTATATTTTTGCTCGTTCTTTTTGAAGAAGAACGGTCGATGGGTTTAAAAGAGGAGAGTTGTAGCCAATCGTTAAAAGAATAGGTGTCATTTCTGTTAAATTGAATCGGTTTTTCAGCATCTAAATCAATGACAATTGCATTTTTTTCTAATTGAGATGTTTCGGATTCGGGTTTTATTAATTCCTCTTGTATTAATTCGAATCTAATATTAGTTTTATCGGAATTGGGATTGTCATTTGCGTGATAAACTTCTTTAGAATCTACTTGATGAATTGATTCTTTTGGATCGATCTCAAATGATAAGCCACCAGGTGTGGGATCCTCAGAATAGTCAACGTCCTTAATTTGCTCTTTTTCTTGCTGTAATCTTATTTCTTCATCGTGCGTGGACAGTGCAACTTCTTTTTGCAAGCTTTCCAAGTTGGTTTCAGATATATACTCAATCTTTTGGGAACTTGCTTCAAAATCCGGTTTATTGGAATGCTCTTGTTCTGTTGCGAGATTTTCATTATTTATATTTTCGACAACATTCCTATCTATCGAATCAATTGTATCGATAATTTCAGTTTCTTGTTTTTTAGATAAGGTATTGTTAAAGGTGTCGGAAGTAATAAAATGAAATAAAACACTACGGTTGGTGGTGTGAATTGCAGTAGTTTTTAAACTATTATTATATCGAAAGCTGTTTTGATCCTTAAGGCCTTTTAAATGTAATACTCTAGCGGCTTGGAAGTATGGAAAACTTCGAATGATATCTTCAAATTCAAAAACTTGCTCATTTTTTAATTGAGCAGGCTCTTTTAATATTTTTAAAAAATCTCTTGTATTCATTCCATAAAGTAACAAAAGTAAGTTGCAAAATTAGTATAATTTACCATTTTGCCACTGAAGCGTTAAATATATCTTGTGTTATTCTTTCAAAGATTTCACTAAAGGCATCTTCAAGCGTACTTCCGATCAACTGTTGATTGGCTCCATAGTCATAAAAATGAGAAAAAGATTTTTCAAAATTATCTTCCTCATTCAGGTTGTTATAAAAACGCACTTTAACTCGTATTGTCAAGCGATTTAATGCCGCTGTTTGTTCTGCTGTTGATGCGGTGGGTAAGATAGTGTAATCCGTAATCTCACCTTCAAATTGTAATTCTCCATCTGTTTTGACCAAATTGAGATTTGATTGTTGCAGGAATAGATCCTGTAAAGCAATTGTGAATTTCTGGCTCAATGAGGGTTCTACCAATACTGCATTATTCGGAAAATAGTCTATTTGTATTGTTTTAGCATCAATTTTAGCTCCTGTAAATGAATAAATACCACAACTTGCTGATGAAAGTGAAGTAATTATTAAAAGGATATACATTATTAGTTTCATGATTGTGTTTTTATGCGCTACGCTTTTTATAATAATTCTAAAAAAGATTTACAAATCATATTGTTTGATTTTTCGATATAATGTTCTTTCTGAAATGCCCAACTCTTTAGCGGCCAATTTTCGTTTCCCACGATTTTTCTCTAGTGATTTTTTGATCATCATAATTTCTTGATCTTGTATTGTCAATTGTTGTTCTTCAATGATTTCTTCATAAATAGCAGTTTCATTCTCGGTTTTTTTTGAGATTTCTATAAGGGTTTCTCCTTTTTCTTCAGATTTGTCATAATAAATACTGGGAAGTGTCGTAGGATCAGAAGCTTTATTATCTGATAAAAGATGCATTGTCGCTTGTTTTACTTCATCAATTTCTTTTCGCAATTCCAGGATGATATTATACATCATCTCACGTTCTGCTTTGTAGTCGAATTCTGAGGATTGTCCTCTTATCACACTAGGTAACTGGCTGTTGTAATGTGGTAAATATTCTTTTAAAGTATTTGAATCTATTTTGCGTTCTGTTTCAATCACGGAAAGTTGTTCGGCTATATTTCGCAATTGACGAATATTACCAGGGAAAGGATATCTGCTGAGTAATTGAACCGCATCTTCTGTCAAGCGAATGGTTGGCATATGGTACTTCTCGGCAAAATCGGAAGCGAATTTTCTAAAAAGCAAGTGGATGTCGTCTTTTCGATTTCTAAGAGGAAGGATGTTTATTTCAATAGTGCTTAAACGATAGAATAAATCTTCTCTGAATTTGCCGGTTTCAATGGCTTTACTCATATTTAAATTAGTTGCTGCTACAACTCGGATATCTGTTTTTTGTACATTTGAAGAACCCACTTTTAAGAATTCACCGTTTTCCAAAACACGTAATAATCGTACTTGAGTGGTAAGGGGTAGTTCTCCAACTTCATCTAAAAAAATAGTACCTCCATCGGCTACTTCAAAGTATCCTTTACGAGTAGTAGTTGCTCCTGTAAAAGAGCCCTTTTCATGCCCGAATAACTCACTGTCAATGGTTCCTTCAGGAATGGCTCCACAGTTAACTGCGATGTATTTTGCGTGTTTACGATGGGATAAAGAATGTATTATTTTAGGAATACTCTCCTTTCCAACACCACTTTCTCCTGTTACTAAAACAGAAATATCAGTGGGTGCTACACGAATCGCTTTTTCAATGGCACGATTTAAAGTAGCGTCATTGCCTATAATGCTAAAGCGTTGTTTTATATTTTGGATATTCATAATTCTTAATTATATTCATTACTCAATTTTCAACTTTCTTCCCAATCAAAGTAGCCGAAGTACAATCTTTTACTTTTACCATTACAAGATCACCAATTTTTTCATTTTTCATTTTTGGAAAAACGACCATTGCATTTTGCGAGTTACGTCCTTTCCAATGTGTATCTGATTTTTTTGAGTTTCCTTCAATGAGCACTTCAACTGTTTTTCCTAAAAATTGCTGCATTCGATACAACCCGTGTTTTTGTTGTAATTGAATTATTTCTGTTAGTCTGCGTTTTTTTATCACTACAGGGATGTCATCAAGCATATTCTTATTGGCAGGAGTTTCGGGTCGGTCTGAGTAGGCGAACATAAACCCAAAATCATACTTTACATATTCCATCAAACTTAAAGTTTCTTGATGTTCGGCTTCTGTTTCACCACAAAAACCGGCAATCATATCGTGTGAGATTGCACATTCGGGAAGGATATTTCTGATGTTGTTTGTCAATTCAATATATTCCTCTCGAGTGTGTTTTCTATTCATACGTTTTAAAACAGAAGTACTACCACTTTGCACAGGCAGATGAATGTACTTACAGATATTCGTGTGTTTTGACATGGTATGAATCACGTCTAAATTCATGTCTTGAGGATTTGAAGTGGAAAAACGAATTCGCATGCTAGGAAATGTTTTAGCACATTGGTCGAGTAAGTTGGCAAAATCGACAGCATTTTTTTGAGCTTCTTCAGTTGCTTTTTTAAAATCTTTCTTAAGACCACCGCCAAACCAAAGATAGCTGTCTACATTTTGCCCTAAGAGTGTTATTTCTTTAAAGTTCCTGTCTTTTAAATTTTGAATCTCTTTAAAAATACTCTTAGGATCCCGACTACGTTCTCTACCACGCGTTTTTGGAACTACGCAGAAAGTACACATATTATCACAACCGCGAGTAATTGAAACAAAAGCAGACACGCCATTACTGTTTAAACGAACCGGAGCGATATCTGCATAAGTTTCCTCCTTTGACAACAGCACATTGACGGCTTCTCTACCGTCTTCTATTTCTGCAATGAGGTTGGGTAAATCGCGATAAGCATCGGGTCCGACAACCATATCGACCATCTGTTCTTCTTCTAGAAATTTTTCTTTTAAGCGTTCCGCCATACAACCTAATACGCCAATTTTCATAGTTGGATTAATTTTTTTAATGGAATTGTACTTTTCCAAGCGCTTACGAACCGTTTGTTCTGCTTTTTCTCGAATGGAACAAGTATTGACCAAAACCAAATCGGCTTCTTCCATCTTCATCGTGGTGTTGTAACCTTCTTTTGAAAGGATAGAAGCAACAATCTCACTGTCATTCATATTCATCTGACAACCATAGCTCTCAATATAAACCTTTTTTCCGTTTGGAACAATTGACTCAGCTATGAGTGCATGTCCTTGATTTTTTTCTAGTATGATTTTTCCATTTGCCATTCAGCTCACTTTAAGTAGTTTTTAGGTGGACAAAGATACAATCAATTTTTTAAGTCTGACAATTTGGCAGTAAAAAGTTTGTTAAAAAAACAAGATAAAATCGTCCTTTAGGACGTTTAAGCATTATGCTTGTACTAGTTAAATAAAAAATATTTTTAGGATTCTGCTAACTCTCCACATCCAGGTATATAAAATACTCGTTCCAAATTCTAAGTCTTTCCCGCTTAGTTAAACATGGTTAGCACTTGTTTTCTCTAACTTTTACATAGGGGATTTTTTTATGATCTTTTTATAAATATTTCCTAAGTCTGTATTCACTTGTAACATATACAAGCCATCTGACAGTTTGCTTATATCAATTTCCACTAAATTGCTTACTTTTCTTAATAGAAGTTTACCGTACAGATCGTAAATTTGGATGGATTGCAAATTCAAACTTTGTTGTGGGGTAATATTTATCATATCTTCTACAGGGTTAGGATATATTGAAATAGAATCAGGTAAGTTATATTCTTCATTGGATAAAAGATAATCAACTAAGCAATTTTCATCTTCACCTACACAATACACTAAAAAAATAGTTGCAGGCGCTTCAAAATGTCCCCATACAGGATCTAATAACCCGGAATCTCCTCCTATTCCTTCATATATTTTTCCCCAATCTAATGCACTCCCCAATCTTAAATTATAGATAAATCTTATTTCATTAAAAAGATATTGCTCTTCAATACTATTAATATATGCTCCCTCTCCATCAACAACAATGCATTTATCCATAAAGAAATCACCTACTTCCATATCAAAATCATATAAGAGAATTTCAGTGTTCAGTTCGCACTCAAAATTGATTAATAGATAATAAGGTTCTTCAAAAAGATAGGCATATACTTTTTTATTGGGGATATCATCGCGTATGGCACCTATGAGGTATTCATCCCCAAGAAACAAAGGTGGTTCAGCTGGACCATTATTAGGATATACACTATAATAAAAGCGATAGTACACTTTTTTGTACCATTGCCCATCAATTTCAATATCACCTTTTATTTTATAACCAAAGTAGTAATCTTCCCATGGTGGCAAGAAATCGTAATCAGCCGTATAAAAAAGATAGGTAGCATCTTCTACTGCCATAGGAACATAATCGTGTTGCGCAATTATTTGTATGTGTAACAAAAAAAGAATAGCAATGCTTACTTTTAAGATTATTTTATTGAGGTTCATACTACTAATTTTTACTTATTAATAATCTGTATAAGAATTTACTTCTTATAGGTACAAGTATTCGTAAAAAAAATGCAACAACATCTATACAGCAATTCGTTTTTTAAAGAGTTTTTTTTAGTATTTATGGGTAAATAATAAAAATTTCTTATTCAAACGCTTTTCAAAGATGTACAATAATTTTTGTGAAAAGCAAGGAAAAAGTGATTTATTTTTAATAGGGGTGGGCAAAAGGCTGATAAATAGTAGTGTAGATTGGATGAAAAATTACCTTACACATCCAGGTATATAAAATACTCGTTCCAAATTCTAAGTCTTTCCCTCTTACAACATCGGTGTATAATCCTGAGCGAAAAA
>JAOZTK010000047.1 GCA_029942185.1 Flavobacteriaceae bacterium | reverse complement strand
TTAGTTCGACTAACTAAAAAATTGGAATAATTTTTTAGAGTCTCACGAATAAGTATAAACGTCTTATAACCTTTAAATTAAAAATCATGGACTACAAAACCTTACTGAGCAAAACACAAAAAGAGTTGGATTTGGAAAAATGCAAGCTTGTATGGAGTGAAGAAATTGTAAAAAAAATGTCTCATAACACCGATAAAGTTGATTTCTTTAGTGCCTTACAAAAAGCGATTCACAGTTTTGTTACCGACGGCAAAAAATCAGATAGTTTTTATGGATTGATACAAGAAATTCCTGAGAGCTATGGGCTGAGCAACCCGGCAAAAGACAGTGACATTCAAAATGTTATTCGGAAAAATCTCAACACGGTAGCTACAAAAATCACATTGGTCACGTCTGAAACTCAATTCCAACCTGAAGAAGGTGAGAGCCCCTTGGAAAACTGGATCTTTTTAGTACAAAATACTCAAATGACAAGTGGTTTAAATTGGGCAATAGTCAATCGACAAAGCGGCAAAGTATATAATTACGGTTTTAATTGATAAAAAAACCTTATTCACCCGTCATTTTAAACGCATCAACCCACAAAAAAACCTCGCTAAAAAGCGAGGTTTCTTGTATAAAAGGTATTAAACCTCAGGGTAGAACCCTGAACCCAATAAAAGGAATCGACCTAGAAGGTCGAGGTATTAACCAATAACCCGCTGAAAAAGCGGGATTAGTTCGACTAACTAAAAAATTGGAATAATTTTTTAGAGTCTCACGAATAAATTCATAAAAGCGCTTATTCAGAAGCGTATTTTGCTCGATTGATCTTTCCTTCAATGTCTTTAGCTTGTTCTGATTTTGAAAACTCTAATTGAATACGTGTGTATAAATTTACAGCTTCTTTATATTTCCCTATCGACAGGGCTGTTGCTGCTGCTTTGTCTAAAAAAACAGGAGTCGTATAATTATTAGAGTGGCTGGTAACCGCATCCTTATAATAATCAAAAGCATCCTCTAACTGCCCTAAATTGGCAAAGGCATCGCCAATAGCACCTTTTGCAACTGCTCCTAACATGATATCATCCGATGAAAAATCGCTTAGATATTTGATGCCGTTTTTATAATCTTTTGTTTTTAAATAAGCAATCCCTGCATAATAATTCGCCAAATTCCCTGCTTTGGTATTCCCGAATTTATCTGCTATTTCCACAAGGCCATATTTGCCATCAGCACCGTTTAGAGCTAATGTATACAGCGAATCCGCGGCTACTGTATTGGCTTGTGCCTGATCGAAATAAACTCTGGGATATGCCAACTCATTAGCTGCTTTTAATTCTGCCGGTTCTTGTACGTAACGCATATAAGCCATATAAGCTAATATACCCACAACCACAACAGTCAAAATAGTTAATAATACTTTTTGATTTTTCAGAATCCATGCTTCCGCTTTATTGGCACTAGTATCTAATCCTTCAAAAACTTCTTTTGTTGTGCTAGAATCTATCTTTGCCTTGTCTTTTCTTATCTGTTTAGCGGTTTTATCTCTTTTTTTATATACTGCCATTGCTTTAAAATTTAAGTAGCCGCAAAATTACATTTTTTATCTGAATACTAAAATCATATTATGCTAAATATTTTGAGATTCACTTCAAAGCTTTAATTTCTATTCTTATAGCTTTCTGAATTTACCTTAAAACCTGAGTTCGACCTAAGATTTATCTCACAGAAAGTCAAGAGTACAGTAGGTTTTTGCTGAAAATTAAGTAGTTATAACTAGTTATTGCAAATGGTTTTTAGTGAAAAGATGCTGTGCTATTGGCTTTTCTATTAATAGATTTCGATAATTAGCCCATATACTGCCCCAAATTCACTCAAATTATCCAGATAGTTCTCATAAATTTGGATTGCCTATGGGCTAATTATCTGAAACTGTGAGCAAAGCTTAGGGCGAACTCAGGTTTAAAACTGTATCTTTGCTACATACAACAGATAAACGTGCATTTAAAAAGTATTCAACTTATTAATTATAAAAATTTTACTGCCAAATCTTTTGATTTTGATGAAAAAATTAATTGTTTGGTTGGAAATAACGGTGTGGGAAAAACAAATGTATTGGATGCTATTTACCATCTTTCACAAACTAAAAGTTATTTTAATCCCATTACTTCGCAAAACATCAAACACGAAGAAGATTTTTTTGTGATTGACGGAAATTTTACCAATGATGATTCCCACGAGGAGCATATTGTTTGTAGTTATAAAAAAGGGCAAAAAAAAATTATTAAACGTAATGGAAAAGCCTATGAACGTTTTTCCGAACATATTGGAAGTATTCCTTTGGTAATTATATCACCGGCAGACCGTGATTTAATTGTGGAAGGGAGCGAAACTCGTCGCAAATTTATTGACCACGTAATCTCACAATCGGATAAAGCCTATTTGCAAGATTTAATAAGCTATCACCGAGTACTTTCTCAAAGAAATGCCTTGCTAAAATACTTTGCTAAGAATCGCACTTTTAATGCGGATAGTTTGTCTGTTTACGATGCGCAACTCGTTAAGTATGCTACTCCAATTTACGAAAAACGAAAACACTTCGTCCAGACACTAATTCCCGTTTTTCAAAAGCACTACCAAAGCATCTCTAATGGTAACGAACATATTGACTTGTTATACAAATCGCAATTAGAACAAACTCGATTAAATGAATTATTAGTTCAAAATATTGAAAAAGATAGAATTTTGCAATTCACGAGCGTCGGCATTCATCGTGATGATTTATCTTTCCTAATCGATGCACACCCCATTAAAAAATTTGGTAGCCAAGGTCAACAAAAATCCTTTTTAATCGCACTAAAAATTGCACAATTTGATATTGTAAAAAAACAAGCCAAGCGAACACCTATTTTGCTGTTGGATGATATTTTTGACAAATTAGACGATGAAAGAGTATCAAAACTCATCAGTATGGTACACAAGGAGCGTTTTGGACAACTTTTTATTACTGATACACATTTTGAACGAACAGAAGAAGTGGTTAAAAACATACATCAAACCTATAAAATATTTAATTTATAGTGGCAAAAAAGATCCATCATAACGATACAAATTCTATTAAAGAACTGATGAAACTTTTTATTAAAGAGAATAATCTCACAAAAGGTTTGCGTCAAGTTAACATTGAAGAATTATGGAAAAAGGAAATGGGAAAAGGAGTTACCGGTTATACCGATAAACTTGTTTTAAAAGGAGATACTCTAATTGTATATTTAAACTCGTCGGTGTTGCGCGAAGAGTTGAGTTATGGAAAAGAAAAAATCATCAAAATGCTTAACGAAGCTCTAGGAGAAGAGTTGATTAAGAAAATACGACTTTCTTAAGACTCTGAAATCAAACTTATTGCAGTAAAATAAACAACATTACTGATTGATAGTTTGAAAAGCTAACGGGTTAATAGAGAATAGAGAAACTTATGAAAAAACTTTTTATAAATATAAAAGAATTGGTTCAAGTACGTGAAACAAGAGTAGCAAAAGTTTCAGGTGCAGCAATGAAGATACTTCCTACTATAAAAAATGCTTTTTTATACATCGAGGATGAACTTATTAAAGGTTTTGGGAGCATGGATGATTTAGCAGATCTCAAAACCGACGAATTAATAGATTGTAACGGGAAAATGATCTTCCCCACTTGGTGTGACAGTCATACGCATATTGTGTTTTCAGGTAACCGAGAAGGTGAATTTGCAGATAGAATCAAGGGGTTATCCTATAAAGAGATCGCACAAAAGGGTGGCGGAATTCTAAATTCAGCAAAAAAACTTCAAGAGACTTCCGAAAAAGATTTATACCAACAAGCGAGCAAACGAATTGAAGAAATCATAAATTTAGGAACCGGAGCCGTTGAAATAAAATCTGGATATGGGCTGAATACTTCAAGTGAAATAAAAATGCTTCGCGTTATCCAAAAACTCAAACAAAATTATCCAATAGCTATAAAAGCTACTTTTCTTGGTGCTCATGCATTTCCATCCAAATACAAAGATAATAAGGACGGGTATATAGATTTAATCATTCATGAAATGCTCCCTCTAGTCGCTAAAGATAATCTGGCTGATTTTGTCGATGTTTTTTGTGAAAAAGATTATTTTACGGTATTACAAACAAAAAGAATTCTCAAAGCAGCAAAAGAATATGGTTTAATTCCAAAAATACACGTCAATCAGTTTTATAGTATTGGAGGCATTAAAGCAGGAGTAGCAAATAATGCGCTCAGTGTTGATCATCTTGAAGTACTCACAGAAGAAGATTTACAAGATTTACAAAAAGGGGAAAGCATGCCTGTAGCACTTCCTTCCTGCTCTTTTTTCCTAGGAATTCCCTATACACCGGCTCGTAGAATATTAGATGCAAATCTGCCATTGGCACTAGCAAGTGATTACAACCCGGGATCTACTCCTAGCGGAAATATGAATTTTGTTGTTGCTACCGCTTGTATAAAAATGAAAATGACTCCTGAAGAAGCTATTAATGCCGCCACTATCAATGGCGCTTTTGCCATGAATTTACAAGACAGTCACGGAAGTATTAGTATTGGGAAAAAGGCTAACTTTTTTATCAGTAAAAAAATTCCTTCTTATACATTTATTCCGTATTCTTTTGGAAGTAATCTGATTGAAAAAGTGTATATTAATGGTGTAGTTATAGAATAATAAAACTACTTATTTGATTTTTTTGCCTTCTACTACTTATTATTACTGAAAAAAACAGCCTACGATTTGCGTTTAAAAAAACGCTTAAAAAAGGGTTGTTTTTCTTTTTGGTAGTAACCATAGCTATATCCATAACCATAGCCATACGATCCATAACCATAACCGTGTCTGTTTGAAAAAATAAAATCATTCAGCACATAACTCACATTCGACACTTCTTTACGCTGATACTTGGTTTCGATCATTTTTGGTAAACCTTTCTCGGTATGATCTTGGCGAATTAAGTACAATACAGCTTCTGCATATTTCAAAAGTCCTAACGCATCAGAAACTGCACCAATGGGTGGCGCATCTAGGATAATATACTCATACTTTTCTTTCAAAGCATCCATTAGACTAGTCGTTTGATCACTAAGAAGAAGCTCTGCGGGATTAGGTGGAACTGTTCCTGACAACAAAATATCTAAATTGTCATATCCTGTAGGTTGTATAAGCTCATCAAGCTTCTTTTCACCGATCAGATAATGCACTAAACCGACGTTGTTTGTTATGTTAAATTCTTCTTTAAGCTTTGGTTTACGTAAATCAGCACCAACTAAAATTGTTTTTTTTCCGCTTACAGCAAAGACACTTGCAATATTAATCGCTGTAATGGTTTTTCCTTCACCACTTATAGAAGAAGTAATGAGTATAATATGAGACTTTGAATCTCTTTTGAGCATAAACTGCACATTCGATCGTAATGCTCTATACGATTCAGCCATTGATGACTTAGGATGTTTAAAAACTATAAGATTTGTGCTTTCTTTTTTTCGCCCAATAACTCCTAATATGGGAATTTTATGCGTATTTTCAATTTCATCGACCGTATGAATTTTATTATCAAAAAACACTTTTAACAAAATAAATATCATAGGAAGCATCAATGCTAAAAACAATCCTGTTAAGGTGTTAAAAGAAGTGTCCGGAAAAATTGGCGATTGCCCTATGTCTTTTGCTGAGTCAATAACTTTAACATCCGACACATTAGAAGCAATGGCGGTTCCGGCTTCATAACTCTTTTGTTTAAGGTAGTTATAGTTTTGTTCTGTAATAGCATATCGGCGTTCAAAACTCAACAACTTTTGTTCTTTTTTTGGTAATCTTTTTAACTTATATTGATTGGAACTCAAGCGTCTTTTTACCTTGTCTAACCTAGTTTGAGTTTCTAATCGTAGTGTATTAATATTCTCAAGCAAGGCGTTCCTTTCTAAATTAATTTCTGAATTCAATTGTTTTAATGGCGGGTAATCAGGTGTTACCGTTTGTAATAGGGTTTCCTTCATTTTAGTTTTGGTAACTAAAATTCCGATACTTTGAGAAATTTTACCATCTTCCATTTCTACTACAGCAGGAACCGGAACTGTGTTTACATTAAAATTTTGATGGTTTCTAATATAGTTTTCTAAGCTTGAAAAATAATCTAGTCTATCTTGATAGTGTTGTGTTTGGGTATCTAATTGTAAGGCATCACTAAAAATGGCTGAACCTTCAGCAGATAGATTGTAAATGTTTTGTTTCTGTTTAAAATCGCCTAGATCTTTTTCAATTGTTTTAAGATTTCCTGCCATTTCATCAAACAAATCATCAATATATTTCTTCGTTTTTACAGCATATCTAATTTTTGATTCAATTTGGTCTTTTGCTAGAACTTGCACCGTTGCATTTATGTAATCTACTAGACGCTTTTTATTGGAACCTACCAATACCAATCTAATAATTGAAGTACCTTTTTTAGCAGTATTAACTTTAATTCCTCTATATCGACTGACAGTAGCATTAAAATCTTTAAAAACTATATAATAGGGTATATTAAGCTGTGGTGTTCCTATCGTTTGCAAGTTAAAAGCAAAAAAATCTGATTGTATGTTCCCTACGGAAAATTCTTCACTATAATTACTCTTGTGCGCTGTATATCTTTGTTTAGTTAATAGCGAATAATGGATCATTCCTCTGTTGAGATTCTCACCAAAATCTACACTAATCCTGACCTTATCTTGTGATAGAAATTCTAACTTTAATTTAGTATTAGCCAGTTGGTACTCCGAAGTATCTACCCGTATTTTAAAAGGAGTTTTACCGTAGACATCTTCCATTCTATACTTCCCATCTTGTAAATAACTTATGTAGTACTGTGTTTTTTGAACTACTTTTTCATTGTGAGTTCTAGATTGTAAAATTGTCTTTATCGTTTCAACCCGATCACTGGGGCCTCCCCAATTAAAAGCAATACTGGTACTTGATGAAAATATTGGGTTTTTTTCATCTTTAACAGTGATTAATGAGTCAAGAGAATAAACTCTTTGTTGATAAGCATTGTAATAACGCGTAATTACATAAGCCACTAGTATACTTAAAATAAACCATTTCCAATAAGACAGGACCTTCAATAATAAGGTTTTTATGTCTAAGGCTGAAAATTCACTAAAATCAAATGATGATCCTTGGTTTTCCATTACAATGTTTTAATCAGTAAATAAACAGAAAGCACAGACATGATTGTAGAAAAAGTCTGTGTCCCAATTACGCCGGTACCTATAGTTTTTTGTTTTAACGGAGGAACGTTAATTATATCATTGGGTTGAATATAAAACACATCTGAATTAAAAACGGACATTTGTGTGAGGTCAACATGAAACTTTTTAACTCCATCAATTTCCATTCTAATTATCTCTATATTTTTTTTATCACCTGTCAGGCCAATATCACCTGAATTGGCAATAGCTTCAACGATATTTACGTTGTTTTGAAACAAAATTTTACTTCCGGAGGAACCGACTTCTCCAATAATCGTGTAGCGTATTCCAGCGAGTTTCACAGCTACAAAAATATCTGATAAATTTTTAAAATATTTACCCAAACCCTCCTTAATTTTATACTCAATTTCATCCGTTGTATACCCCAACACATTAATTTTTTCTAAATATGGTAGTTGAATAAATCCTTGTTTATCTACAGAATATCCTGAAAAATAAAGGGCTCCTCCCTGCGCTTGTCCTCCACTAACACTGCTAGAACTACTCTGAAAAATACTTACCATCTCTTTGTCTAGTGATTTGATATCAATACGTAATATATCATCAACTTGCAAGCGATAAGGCTTATTATTAATCTCTTTTATTCTATTCTCACTTAATGACTCTCCTTGAAAATACACAATATTTTTATGAGCAACACATGAGGTTAATGTATAAATTAAAAAAAGAAAAACACTAAATTTTTGTAACATAATCTTTATAAATAGAGAGCAAATATAGGTGTTTAACCGCAATTATTGAATTTAAAATGTAGTTTTGTGTTTTAGAAAAAATTAGGATTCATTTTCCTAGCAAATTTTCAAATACGATGTGGCACTCTCTTTTTGCTTATATACACTATTTATCTATTTCAAAATCAAAATTTGGCATCCACTCTCCTTTTGTTTATGATTTTGTAACAAAAGCCCTAGAGTCACCTCTTCCTTTAGAACAATCTCTAAAACTTAAAAATTATCGTAATGATTTATTGCGTGACTCAACAGTAATCGAAGTATTAGATTTTGGAGTTGGATCCAAAGTCTTTAATTCAAATAAAAGAAGAATGAGTGATATCGCCAAATATGCGGGTATCAGCAAGACCAAGGCCAAAATACTACAAAAAATAGTTAATTTTTTTAAACCTACCCGTATTTTAGAATTGGGAACCTCTTTAGGAATTAGCAGTGCTGCGATGTGTATCGCAGCTCCTTTCGCAAAAATAATAAGCGTAGAAGCTTGCCCACAAACTGCTGCCAAAGCAGTATTAAACATGCAAAAACACCAACTTGAAAATATAACGATAGAAATTGGAGAATTTTCCAACGTACTCCCCAAAATCTTTCAAAACAATACTTTTGATTTAATTTTTTTTGATGGAAACCACAAAAGAGAAGCGACTATTAATTATTTTGAAGCCAGTTTAAAAAGCACACATAATGATACTTTGCTTATCTTTGACGACATTCATTGGTCTACAGGAATGGAAAAAGCATGGAAATATATCAAAGCACACCCTAAAATTACACTTAGCATTGATTTATTCCATCTGGGTCTTGTTTTCTTTAGAAAAGAACAAGTAAAACAAGACTTTGTAATACGATTTTGATTTGCAATTCGACTAACCACGCCAAAAAGCGTGGAGTCTCACGAATAAAAAACAACAAATATTTTTATGAAAATATATACGAAAACAGGTGACAAAGGCACAACTTCTTTATACGGAGGAAAAAAAGTTTCTAAAGACAATATTCGCGTGGAAGCTTATGGAAACATTGATGAATTAAACGCTTATATAGGTATGCTTCGAGATCAAGCCATTGATCTAGACAGTAAAAAAAGTTTGTTAAAGATTCAAAATGAGCTTTTTGTATTAGGCAGCCTCTTGGCTACACCACCGGAAAAAGTTAAGAAAAAAAGCAATACCAAAAGCATTACACTTCAACATATTTCCTTCTTGGAAAACGAAATCGATAAAATGACAAAATATTTAGCCCCGATGACACATTTTATTTTACCCGGTGGACATCCTATTGTGTCATATTGTCATATAGCTCGTAATGTCTGCCGTAGAGCGGAACGAAGAGTCGTACATCTTTCCGAAGAAAGCTTGGTAGATGGGATCCTATTGGGTTATCTCAACCGCTTATCTGACTATTTTTTTGTATTGGCACGAAAGTTGTCTAAAGATTTAGGAGTAAAAGAGACACTTTGGATTACTTAAAGCATTATCCACTACTTAAAAGTTCTTTAAAATTATTTTTTAATTTTTTTTAAAAAACACTTGACTTTTTAAGTAAAAAAATTACTTTTGCAGAAAATTTAAAAATTTACAATAGTATATGTATTGGACTTTAGAATTGGCATCCTATTTAGCTGATGCCCCATGGCCCGCAACAAAAGATGAATTAATTGATTTTGCAATTAGAACAGGAGCACCTTTAGAAGTTGCAGAAAATCTACAAGATATTGAAGAAGAAGAAGGTGAAGCATTTGACTCTATCTTAGAAATCTGGCCCGACTATCCAACCAAAGAAGATTATCTTTGGAACGAGGATGAATATTAAAAACAACATTTAAAAGCAAAAAAAGTCTCTTATGAGGCTTTTTTTTTGCTTACTTTTGACATCTAGTAAAATTAAATTTATAAAAATAAAAGCGAGCTACATCCCCAGTTTTGCTTAAAAAATATACTAATCGATGAAAATACTTGATAGCGTTCTGAAAGTCTTTGTAGGAGACAAGAAGAAAAAAGACTTAAAATTACTTCAGCCCATTGTTGAAAAAGTACATAGTTTTGACAAAGAAGTTGCCAATCTCTCAAACGACGAACTTCGTGCAAAAACAATCGAATTTCGAAAGATCATTCACGAAGGAGTGAAAATTTTTGAGGATCAAATTAAAGAACTGGAAACTCAGATTGAAAGTGCCGACATTGACAAAAAAGAGGCTCTTTATGATAAAATTGACCGAATCAAAGACGATGCATATAATAAAACAGAGGGAATTCTAAATGACATTCAAGCTGAGGCATTTGCCGTAATGAAAGAAACAAGTGCACGTTTTTTTCACAATAAAGAGATTGAAGTAACAGCAACTCCTTTTGATAGAGAATTATCTGCCACTAAAACCTATATTGACCTCGACGATGAAAAAGCGATTTGGAGTAATTCGTGGGATGCTATGGGTAAACCTATAACATGGGACATGATTCCTTATGATGTTCAGTTAATTGGTGGCTCTGTTTTACACCAAGGAAAAATTGCCGAGATGATGACAGGAGAAGGTAAAACATTGGTTGCGACACTTCCTATTTATTTAAATGCACTTCCTGGAAAAGGAGTGCATGTTGTAACTGTCAATGATTACCTCGCTAAAAGGGATGCGGCGTGGATGGGACCTTTATTCGAGTTTCACGGCCTAAGTATCGATTGCATTGACCACCACCAACCCAATTCAACCGCTCGAAGAAAAGCCTATAATTCTGATATTACTTATGGGACCAACAATGAGTTCGGTTTTGATTATCTTCGAGATAATATGGCACATTCGATGGATGATTTAGTACAAAGACCTCCTAACTATACCATCGTTGATGAGGTGGATTCTGTTTTAGTTGATGATGCAAGAACTCCATTAATTATTTCAGGTGCTATTCCACAAGGAGATCGTCATGAATTTAACGAATTAAAACCAAGTGTCGATAGTTTAGTCAACACGCAATCACGACACCTCAGTGCCGTACTGGCTGATGCCAAAAAATTAATAAAAGAAGGAAAAACAGAAGAAGGTGGTTTTTTACTCTTACGTGTATTCCGCGGATTACCAAAAAACAAAGCTTTAATAAAATTTTTAACACAAGAAGGAATTAAACAGTTGTTGCAAAAAACAGAAAATTTTTACATGCAAGACAACAACCGTGAAATGCCTAAAGTCGATAAAGACCTATTATTTGTTATCGATGAAAAAAATAATTCAATCGAACTTTCCGACAAAGGAATAGAAGTATTATCCGGAAAAGGAGGTGATAAAGATTTTTTCGTGCTTCCCGATATTAGTACCGAAATTGGTCGTGTCGACAAAAGTGAATTATCTGACGAGGAAAAATTAACTCAAAAAGAGGCAATTTATCGAGATTTTTCCATGAAAAGTGAACGCATTCACACCATGAATCAATTGCTAAAAGCCTACACTCTATTTGAAAAAGATGTAGAATATGTAATCATGGAAGACAAAATCATGATTGTAGATGAACAGACAGGTCGTGTTATGGAGGGACGTCGTTATTCTGACGGTTTACATCAAGCTATTGAAGCCAAAGAGAATGTAAAGATTGAAGATGCAACTCAAACTTTTGCGACCGTCACACTTCAAAATTACTTCCGTATGTATCGTAAACTATCGGGTATGACGGGAACAGCGATAACAGAAGCCGGTGAGTTTTGGGAAATTTACAAATTGGATGTGATTGAAATTCCTCCCAACAGACCCCTACTACGTGATGACCGTGATGATTTAGTTTATAAAACAAAACGTGAAAAGTACAATGCTGTAATTGATGAAATTGAAACCCTAGTAAAACAGGAAAGACCCGTATTGGTAGGTACTACATCTGTAGAAATTTCTGAGTTATTGAGTAGGATGCTCAACATCAGAAAAATAAAACACAATGTATTAAATGCCAAATTACACAAAAAAGAAGCAAATGTTATAGCGGAAGCCGGGAACTCCGGTGTGGTTACAATTGCCACAAATATGGCGGGTCGTGGAACGGATATCAAACTATCCGATGAAGTTAAAAAAGCAGGTGGTTTAGCCATTGTCGGTACGGAAAGACATGATTCACGTCGTGTTGACAGACAGTTAAGAGGTCGTGCAGGTCGTCAGGGTGATCCGGGTTCTTCACAGTTTTTTGTAGCCTTAGACGACAATTTGATGCGACTTTTCGGTTCGGAACGTATTGCAAAAATGATGGACCGTATGGGGCTAAAAGATGGCGAAGTCATTCAACACGGTATGATTTCAAAATCTATTGAAAGAGCTCAAAAAAAGGTAGAAGAAAACAACTTTGGAATTCGTAAACGTCTTTTAGAATACGATGACATTATGAATGCACAACGTGAAGTAGTTTATAAACGAAGACGTCATGCTCTGGACGGTAAACGCCTGCAAGTAGATATTGCAAATATGATTTACGACACTTGCCTTTCTGTTGTTCAAGAATTTAAAACCACTGAAGATTTTGAAAGCTTTGAAATGGAGCTCATCAAATTTTCGTCTACCGCTTCTCCTGTTAGTGCTGAGGAGTTTAAAAGTATGTCAGAAAATGATTTGACCAATTTGCTATATGATACTGTTGAAAAGCATTATCAAGATAAAATTGAAAGAAATGCTGAAATTGCCTATCCTGTAATCAAGAATGTATATGAAAAAGAGGGTGATAAATACGAGAATATTTCAGTGCCTTTCACGGATGGTATCAAAAATCTAAATATTATCACTAATTTAAAATCTTCCTACGAAACCAAAGGGAAACAACTGGTAAAAGATTTTGAAAAAAATATCACATTGGCAATCATTGATGATAATTGGAAAGAGCATTTACGTAGAATGGACGAGCTAAAAACCTATGTGCAAAATGCTACTTACGAACAAAAAGACCCATTGCTCATATACAAATTTGAAGCATTTGAATTATTTAAAACAATGCTTGATGACACAAATAAAGAAGTTGTATCCTTCTTGTTTAAAGGAGAGTTACCAAACCAAAGTCCGGAACAAGTTCAACAAGCTAGAGAACAAAAAAGAGAGAAAGTCAATTTGAGTAAAGCTGAATTTAACCACGGTGCTGCTCAAGCCAATAAAACACAAGAACAGCAGATTACTGAAACAATCGTACGTACAGAACGTAAAATTGGTAGAAATGAACAAGTTGTGGTCATGAATGTCAAAACAGGTCAGAATCAAGAAATGAAATATAAAAAGGCAATTCCACTAATTGAAAGAGGGGAAGTTGTTTTGGTAAATGAATAGTCAATAGTTAGTAGTCAAAATTATGATAAAAATATACCACAACCCAAGATGTAGAAAAAGTCGTGAAGGATTGGCTGTTTTGCAAGATGCCAAAGTAAAGTTTGAGATTATCAAATACTTAGACACACCTCCTTCAGCTGTGGAACTAAAAGAAATTCTCAAGAAAATTGGAATAAAACCCTTAGAATTAGTTCGTACCAAAGAAGCTATTTGGAAAGAAAAGTTTAAAGGAAAAGAGCTTTCTGATGCTGAAATTATCAAAGCTATGGTAAGGTTTCCAAAACTGATAGAACGACCGATTGTTGTAAATGCTACTAAAGCTATTTTAGGCAGACCTGCAGAGTTGATTAGGGATATTATTTAATCATATTTACAACTTCAACAACTATTGTATGGGAATATCTTGTGTTCTTTACACTTAATTTTGTACATCTTACTAGTGATTAAAAAAGGACTATTAATATTGGTTCTTGCTACTTTTTAAAACTTCGATAAACAAAATAAACCCCAACTAAAACCATCGGAATACTCAGCCATTGTCCTGTGTTCAGTACCCAATCAGCTCTTCCTGCTTCTTGGGCTTCCTTAACATATTCTATAAAAAAGCGAATAGTCCACAATAGAATCATAAATACTCCAAAAAGATAGCCTTCTTTTTTACGTTTATCCGTTTTCCAATAGATATACCACAACACAAAAAACAACAACACATAACTTATTGCTTCGTAGAGTTGTGCCGGGTGTCTAGGTGCAGTTTCCCCTAATCGTTGAAAAATAAAACCGTAATCGCTTCCGGTATATTTTCCAACTATCTCGGAATTCATCAGATTCCCAATTCTCACTAATGCGCCCCCAATTGGAATAGCTAAAACCACTCGATCTAAAATCCAAAGAATTGATTTTTGTGGTAATTTTTTCTTTTGAAAAATAAACATCGCTACAATCATTCCAATTGTCGCACCGTGACTAGCCAAACCTTGAAACCCTGTAAATCTAAATGGATTAAGCTTAATGGGCAATAATATCTCAACAAGATGGTCTTTATAATAATCCCAACTATAGAAAAACACATCTCCTAAGCGCGCTCCCAAGAGTATCGAAATGGCTGCGTATATAAAAAGAGAATCAACTAATTCTTCAGACACTCCATCATTTTTATAAAGTTTCTTTTCCACAAATATTCCCAAGAGAAAAGCAATTACAAACATTAAACTGTAGTAACGGATAGCGATAGGGCCTATTTCAAAAAGTATGGGTGATGGATTCCAATTTATTGCTTGTATTATCATAGTGTAAAAGTGCCTTCTCAAAAAAAAAGCTACATGTTTAAATGTTATTTATATAAAAGTTCTTTAGTTCTCGGTATTCAGTTCTCAGTATTCAG
>JAOZTK010000046.1 GCA_029942185.1 Flavobacteriaceae bacterium | reverse complement strand
AAGAAATATAAATGAGAAAAAGCCACGAATACACTAGCAACTTGAATTCGTGGCTTTTTTATAAACCCTTTATTCTTTAATTACCGAAACAGTTCCTACTGTATTACCAATCTGCACTTTCATAAAGTAAATTGCATTGGGTAAATCTGAAATATCGAGTTGTGAATTAATTGAATCAATGCTTGCTTTCTTAACTTCTTGCCCTAGTTGGTTGTAGAATATCACCCAATTTATTTTCTCTTTCGCATTGAGATTTATCGTGTTATTTGAAGGGTTTGGGTAAAAAGAAAAACCTTTTGATTTTAAATCAATAACTGTCCCTGTAGCTGGAGGTAGAGCATAAACATTGTCAATAAAAAAATCGGCATTTTCTGTATCATCTATCGAACCGCTACTAGCCCAAATAGCAACTAGAAATGTTGTTTCTTTTAAACCAAAACCATCTGTATAATCAAAATAAATATGACTAAAATATTCTCCTGTACTCAAAATATTTGAATCTTTATCCCATGTATGAATCGTAAACCAAGTAATTCCTAGATCTGGAGAAATAACTAATTTGACTTCGTCATCAGACCCCAAAGAAGTAGGGATATTCGTGTTTGACTCAGTTAAAGCAATATCAAACTCTAATAGTAAATCCATTTCAGGATCTTTACACCCCTCTATACCTCTCATAGGTGGTAATAGTAGCCATTCATTAGTGTCTGTTCCACTTATATTGACCTTAGCGGCTAAAGTATTTGATGAATTATTCGCAAAATTACACTGTTCCCAAGCAGAATCTCCAAATATACCTACACCGGTATCAGGTGCTCCTTGACCTGTTTCTGTCCAACACTCTGGAATAAAATCTCCTTCAAAATCTTCCTCAACAATAAATTCACTCCAAACCCTATCAAAGCAGTGATTATAAAAAGTAAATGGTCCTACCCAATCACTTGTTGTACCTCCACAATCTGCCCTCACATAAAAATCAATATAGATATGATCTGTGATATTATATAATTCATAATAAGTTGAATTATAATCCTCTACTGTTGGTATGCCTGTCGGAGTAAAACCCATCTCACCATATTCAATATCCCATAATTCTTCGCCATTATCATCCCAAAGGACGTAAATGTAAGGTCCCCATGGTTCATTGTATAAGTGAACATTACTAGGCTCATTACACTGCCCATTGATAAGTGTAGTAAAAAGAATTGCACTAAATAACAAAGTAATTTTTTTCATAATTCAAACATTAAATTTTATAGCAAAATCTTATATGTCACGAAGTTACAAAAAATAGTTTTATTTTGTTATAACAACTTTGATTGTCTAAAATCAAAAATCGTAAATCAGTGTACCCACGCTAGGAATCGAACCTAGATCTAAAGTTTAGGAAACTTTTGTTCTATCCGTTGAACTACGCGGGCAAATTTGAATTTAAAACTACAAATTCTAAATGTAGTGTTATGTCTAGCAAAAATACTACATTTGTTTTTAAATGATTACAGCTTATTCTAAAAAATATATTCTAAAATTTAAGCAACCCGGAGGCACTTCTCGTGGTGTGCTTCATACCAAAGAAACCTTTTTTATAATCCTGCAAAAGAATGTTAAAATCGGTATTGGAGAATGTGGTTTGTTTCGCGATTTAAGTGCAGATAATGTCCCCGAATATAAGAAAAAATTACAATGGACTTGCAACAATATCAATTTGGGTTTAGCGGTTTTATCAGCTGAATTAACAGCGTTCCCATCTATTCAATTTGGAGTAGAACAAGCTTTTCTATCTTTACACAGCAAGACCGGATTTGATTTATTTCCTTCAGATTTTACAACATCTAAAGCGAGTATTCCTATCAACGGGCTGATATGGATGGGCGACTCGGCTCTTATGAAACAGCAAATCAAAGAAAAACTTAAAACAGGTTTTACTACTATAAAGCTTAAAATTGGTGCAATTGATTTTGATGAAGAATTAGCATTACTCCAATCAATCCGAAATGAATTTAAAGCCGATGAAATAGCATTACGAGTGGATGCAAATGGGGCTTTTTCTCCTTCAAAGGCTTTGGAAAAACTAAAACGTTTATCCGATTATGATTTACATTCTATCGAACAGCCTATACAATCCGGACAATGGAAAGCTATGGCAAAACTATGTGCTAGCACTCCTCTGCCAATCGCTTTAGATGAAGAATTAATCGGTATTTTTGACAGGACTCAAAAAAGCGACTTACTCCAACAGATAAAACCTCAATATATTATTCTAAAACCTAGTTTAATCGGTGGAATAAAAGGAAGTAATGAATGGATAAAACTAGCAGAGAAACAAGACATAGGTTGGTGGATTACATCCGCTCTTGAAAGCAATATCGGACTCAATGCCATTGCACAATACACGTATAGTTTGGATGTGAAAATCCCACAAGGATTGGGTACAGGTGGTCTATTTACCAATAATTTCGACAGCCCTTTAGAAGTAGATCATGGAAATCTATATTATAATAAAAATACAAAATGGTCTCTAAATACGATTATAAAAGAAATACAAAACAACTAGAAACTTAAACAATGAACTTTATACAACAAGCATACAAAGGAAAAAACAATTGGTGGCGTTATTTATTGATGATTCTAGTTGTATTTTTTGGTTGGCAAATTATTGGAATAATACCTCTTGTCATAGCAGCAATGACACATTCAGAAAACATGATAGAATTTAAACAAGCTGCTGGTGAGAATTTTTTGAATCTTGGAATTAATTCTAATCTGTATTTGTTCAGTATGATTTTGATGTTTGCGATTGGGCTTTTATTTATTTTCCTTGGTATAAAAATAATTCACAAACGCAGTATAAACAGTTTATTGACAAGTCGCAAAAAACTCGATTGGAAACGCGTATTTTTTGCTTTTGGTATTTGGTTTTTAGTTTCAGTTTCTTTACTCACTTTCGATTATTTTAGTCATCCCGAAAGCTACGTGTGGAATTTTAAGCTTATTCCCTTTCTGATATTAGTCGCTATCTCTTTCTTTTTATTGCCCTTACAGACTAGTTTTGAAGAGGTTTTATTTAGAGGTTATTTAATGCAGAGTCTGGGAATTCTAACTAAAAACAGATGGTTTCCCTTGTTCTTTACATCCATTATTTTTGGCTTATTACATTTTGTTAATCCGGAAGTAGAGAAATTGGGTTATATAGTTATGGTGTATTATATTGGAACAGGATTTTTATTTGGCATCACAACCCTAATGGATGAAGGCTTAGAGCTTTCATTGGGATTACACGCCGCCAACAATATAGTTGCAGCAGTATTTATAACCACCAGTTGGACCGTTTTTCAAACAGATGCTTTACTAATAGACAATTCTACACCCAACCTAGGAGCTGAAATATATTTTCCTGTTCTTGTAATCTATCCTATTTTACTATTTGTCTTTTCCAAAAAATATAAATGGAAAAATTGGAAAGAAAAATTATTTGGAAAAATCGATAGACCTAATGATATTGATTCTGTTGAAAACGATCCCAATATATCCTTACCTGATTCACCGGATTAGGACAAATAGCCATTTGAATTTAGTGCTCTGGCATATCCCACTAAAAAGATAGCAAAAAGTATTACTAAAATCGGCATCACCAAGCTTCCCGGGCCATAAACTTCCATAGAATTGCTCTTAAAAAAGTTGTAATACATCTGCACAAATACTCCAATCAAGGATAACATCAGTACAGATATAGCTAATTTCTTTTTAAAGAAAAGCAATACACTTCCAATAAATCCTCCGAAAACTGCTATCGCAAAAGCCACTGTATACCACGTAGGAATATTTGAATAAAGCATTTTTTCTGACTCCGGTAAAAGCGCTATGGCTTCATCGGATATATAAGTGTGCATTAAATAGGCACCAACACCGAGTAAATTCCATATAATTGCAAAAATTGATATGGCTTTTAACCATTTAAATAACTTGTTCTTATTCGTCATTTTATAGAATATTAAAGCCATACCTATCAGGTAGGCAAGTTAGTAGACTTGTAAAGATAGAAAAATAGCATTCAAAGAAGAGCAATCTAGAATAAAAGGGTCTGTTAAAGTATCAAGACTATTCTTAATCAATAAATGTAGGATCAATTTATCTACTCAATGGGTAAATAAATCTCTGTCACCCAATCTGCCGGATTTTCGGAATCGGTATGTCCTTTGGTGTAGACTTCAAAAGGTTTTCCGTTTTCCAAAACAATTACAGCATCTGCTTTAGCAAATTCAAAAGCTTTTTCCCAAGCTTCATTCAAATATTTATAGGCACCTTGTAAGGTCGTTTTATGATATCGTCCTGATTCCATAAAAGCCAAAGCGATGTCACCATCTGGATTGACACGTTCTTTCACGGGAATACAACTTGAAAATTCTACTCTTTTATTTTTTTCATCATATTTGTGATAAAGCGTAAAAATATCGCCCGCACGTGGATAACTTTTTTGCATAGCATAAATTAATACTTCCGGTAACATCTTATCTAGTTTTGCGTCTTTTTCATCAAAAGCACATTCGGTAGTTAGATGTATATAATAACCACCGCCATACTCAACCACACCACTATTTGCAATACGGTATTTATTCATTTCACTTTGCACGTAAGCATCCAATCTGTCCAAGCCTTTTTTGATTATTTCTCCAAATACTTTTTCTGAATTTCCGGCCAAAAGAAAGAAGGCCTTGGAACTAAAATCTAATTTTCCTTTTTTAATCCAAGTTACTTGTGTTCCGGCAGCAACATGTTCAAACTGCCAAAAAGCTTCGTTATTTCCACGTCTATCCGTTATTATTTGTTGGTTTAAAGATTTGTTTTTAACTAAATCCGTAGTTTTTATACTGCCATTTCCTTCCTCTTTGCTCTTCCATGAATAACCGCCTCCTATCCCGGAAGTTTGTTTTGGAAAATGAGAAGTAAATGTACCATCGCCCTCAAATCTGGGTCCCCAATCCTTCCATGTTTTATATTCATTTACAATATTAAAAACAACACTTGGGTGTGCTTTTAACAGTTGGGTTCTTTTCACTTCATAATTTCCGGGTCTGCTTGCTACAAAAATGGAAAAAGCAATGATTAAAACTGCCAAAACGCCTAGAATTCTGAAGAATGTTTTCATTTTAAATTCGTTAAATTTAGAACGCAAAGGTAAAAATAAAAATATTACTTTTGAGCAAACACTTATAGTATGAATATTGTCATTTTTGGAGCGACTTCAGGAATTGGAAAAGAGTTGGCAAACTTGTATGTGAATAATGGACACAAGGTCGCTATTACCGGTAGGAGAATTGAAAAATTAAAAACAATCTATAAAACGCATCCTGATCAGTATATATACAAACAACACGATGTGACAGATTTAGCATCATCTGATATTGTATTTAAAGAACTCATCGCAGTACTAAAAACAATAGATTTAGTAATTTACAGTTCAGGTATTGGAACTCCTAATTATGATTTAACTTGGGACAAAGAATTGCCTACCTTAGAGACAAATGTTTTAGGAGCAACGAAGATTTTCGGCTTGGCTTATCAGTTTTTTAGAAAGCAAGGTTACGGTCATTTAGTCGGGATTTCTTCTCTGGCTGGAATTCGTGGAAACCGGCATGTGCCAGCCTATTTCGCTTCCAAAGCTTTTCAAAATAATTATTTAGAATCACTTTGGTTAAAAGGAAAACGAAGCAAAGCTACTATCTATGTAACCGATATAATCCCGGGATTTGTCGATACCGCCATGGCTCAAGGAGAGACTTTTTGGATGGCGACTACTCAAAAAGCAAGTAGACAAATAGTTCATGCAATTAGAAAGAAAAAGAAAAGAGCCTATATTACCAAAAGATGGTGGTTACTTGCAATTTTATTGCGGATTATACCTTCTCCAATCTTACTAAAAATGTAAAAATAGAAATGAAAAAACAATTAGAAGCCGTCAAAATATTTCATAAAACCTACCACTTAACAATACGTCACAAACCTACTGCTGACTTTTCTAGCGAACAATCGTTACTACGTTATAAACTGATGCGCGAAGAAAATGAAGAATATTTGGAGGCAGCTCAAAATAAAGACATTGAAGAAATTGCAGACGCACTGGGTGACATGCTATATATTTTATGTGGGACCATTTTAGATCATGGTTTACAATACAAAATCGAAGAAGTATTTGATGAAATTCATCGTAGCAATATGAGTAAACTAGATGCAGACGGAAAACCTATTTACCGTGAAGATGGTAAGGTTTTGAAAGGGCCTCATTTTGTTAAACCTAATATAAAAAAAGTATTGGAAACTTAATTTTTACGATTTAATCCCCGGTCTTTTAGCAGTTGTAAACTGACTGGAGACCGGCGACTGAGAACTGAATATTGACTAGTAATTGTCCGCGCTTACCTTATAGCGCCATCCAAAAGGATCCTCTACAATGTTGTATTGTATATCCGTTATAAGTTCTTTAAATAAGTCTGCATAACTTTTTTCCGGTTTGTTTATCGGGTAATCAACTCCTTGATATGAAAAACTTTTTACCGGACTTATAACAACAGCTGTGCCTGCTCCAAATATTTCTTTTAAAGAACCCTCTTTTGCTGCAGCGACAACTTCAGCTACTGTAATCTTGCGTACTTCTACCGGAATACCTTCACGTCTAGCAACATCTATAACAGTTTTACGTGTAACACCATCCAAAATGCGATCACTCGTTGGAGCTGTTATCAAAACATCATTTATTCTAAAAAAAGCATTCATTGTACCGGCTTCTTCCAAATATTTATGTTCATTTGAATCAGTCCAAATAACTTGTTGGTAGCCCATTTCCTTAGCTAAATTAGTTGGATAAAACTGACCTGCATAATTCCCCGCAGCCTTTGCTGCTCCTACACCACCATCTGCTGAACGACTATAATGTTCGGCAAATACCACGCTTACATCACCTCTAAAATAACTCTTTACCGGAGATAAAATGATCATAAATTTATATTGTGTAGAAGGTGCTGCCATAATTGCTGGTTCTGTAGCAATGATAAAAGGACGTATGTAAACTACATTTCCTTTTCCTTTACGAATCCATGCATCATCGAGTACCAAAAGCCTATTTAAAGCTTCAAAAAACCAATCTTTGGGAAACTCCGGCATAGCCAATCGCTTGGCTGACTTATTAATACGAATTTGATTCTGATCCGGTCTAAACATCCACACTTGTCCTGCATCATCTTTGTAAGCTTTCATCCCTTCAAATACAGCTTGACCGTAATGAAAAACTTTCAATGATGGATCGACGAGTATAGGTTGATAAGGGCGAATAGTTGGAGTCTGCCACTTTCCGTCAATAAAGTCGCATTCAAACATATGGTCGGTAAATTCTTTACCAAAAAGCAAAGTGTCAAAATCAACTTCATGTATTCGAGATTCTTTGGCTTCTTCAACAATAAATTTAGTAGAAATATCTGTGCTCATAATTTTATTTTTTTATTTTTTCTAGTCCTACAAAGTTACATAATTATACCGACTTTTTCAACAAATAACAGATGATAAATTGATGAAATCTTTCTTTTTGTCATATCCTTTACGACTTTCTGAAAGCAAGCATTTAAAAAGTATTGAGAATCTCCGATTTTTGTTATTTCTTCCAATATAAAAAGTTTTATTTAACTAACTTTGAGACCAATAATTAAAGCAACACCATGAAGAGTAAACTACCACATACCGAAACTTCAATTTTTGCAGTAATGTCTGGTTTGGCAAACAAACACAACGCAATAAATTTATCTCAAGGATTCCCGGATTTTAAAGTATCTCAAGAGCTAATTAACTTGATTTATAAGAAAATGAAGGAAGGAAAGAATCAATACGCACCCATGCCGGGCGTAATTGAATTACGAGTAGCCCTTGCCAAAAAAATTAAAAATCTATACCAACTGCAAGTCGATCCCGAAACAGAAATAACCATAACAGCAGGTGCTACTCAAGCACTTTTTACGGCAATTACTGCTTTTGTAGGGAAAGGTGATGAAACTATTATATTTGAACCAGCCTACGATTCATATGCACCGGCAGTCAAACTCAATGGAGGAATCCCAAAGTATATTTCGTTAGAATCACCTAATTTCAAAATTGATTGGGATCAAGTAGAGGACCTTATTTCTGACAAAACAACAATGATTATAATCAATACGCCTAACAACCCGGGTGGCTTTGTTTTTGAAGAAGAAGACATGAAACGTCTTGAAGAATTGACACGAGATACAAATATTGTAGTTATCAGTGATGAAGTCTATGAGCATATTATTTTTGATGGTTTTGTTCATCAATCAGCCTTGAAGTTTCACGATTTATACCAACGTACTATTGCTGTTTATTCTTTTGGGAAAACCTTTCATGCCACAGGTTGGAAAATGGGTTATGTGGTAACCCCTGAACACTTGATGAAAGAATTCAGAAAAGTGCATCAGTTTAATGTGTTCTGTGTCAACACTCCCATTCAATACGCTTTAGCCACATATTTAAAAAATGAAGATAATTATCTTTCTTTACCTAAGTTTTATGAACAAAAAAGAGATTATTTTGTAAAAGAATTATGCAACTCACAATTTAAAGTAATCCCGACACACGGCACCTATTTTCAACTTTTAGATTATAGTGAGCTCTCTGATAAACCCGAGTTCGAATTTGCACAATGGATGACTGTGGAAAAAGGATTAGCATCCATACCTGTTTCCTCATTCTACCACGATAAAAAAAATCAACAAATATTACGTTTTGCTTTTCCAAAAAAAGAAGAAACTTTAGCTAAAGCGATAGAAATTCTAAAAAAAATATGAGCACAATTAAACTAGCCCTAGTTCAAACTGATTTACTTTGGGAAAATCCCAAAGGAAATTTTAAAAAATTTGATGTCCTGTTACAAAATTTAGATACGGACACAGAAATTGTAATACTCCCCGAGGTATTTGCAACCGGTTTTACAATGGAAGTAAATCATTTAGAAAAACCTGTTGGTAAATCTGCTCTTAATTGGCTTAAAAAAAAGGCAAACTCTCTAAATAAAATAATTATCGGCAGTATTTTACTAGAAGAAAAACAGAAGTATTTCAATCGAATGTATTGGATACGACCGGATGGAAGCTATTCGTACTATGATAAACGACATTTATTTCAAATGGGCGGTGAGCATAAAGTAATGACTGCCGGTAATAAACGTATAATTATCCCCTATAAAGACACCCATTTTATGTTGCAAATATGTTATGATTTACGATTCCCGGTTTGGGTAAAAAATCGATTTGACAAACAAAATAATACCCATGAATATGACGTACTAATTTATATATCCAATTGGCCGGAAATTAGAAAAGAAGCTTATATGACTTTGTTAAAAGCACGTGCTATTGAAAACCAAGCCTATGTAGTTTGGGTAAATCGAATTGGTGTAGACAACAAGGGAATCAATCACAGTGGAGATTCACAAGTGCTGGACCCACAAGGAACTATCATCGAGCAAATGCCGAAAAATAAAGAAGGAATCCTTTATGCAACTATTGATTTAGAAAAAATAAGAAAAATAAGAAATGATTATAAAATCGGTTTGGATTGGGATGTATTTAAAGTGTAATAGAAAATAATCAACAAACCCTAAAAAACAAAAATTACAAAATCCGTCAGGGATTACTGTATTATCTTACTTAATGGAACTGAAAAATTTAAGTAGTTATTACAATTAAACAGAAACCACTTCTACCACATCTCCAATATAAACCAATAACTTGCTTGCTACTTCATACCCCATTTCTGACAAATAACGAGCGTAGTTTTCTACTTGTGTTTTGTGTATGTTTTCTTGCATGCCGGTTTTATAATCAATTACAACTGCTTTTTTATTTGGTAAAATAACAACACGATCCGGAATGATGCTAACACCTTGTGTATTGACAATTTCTCTTTCGTTATAGACCGTCAAATTGTGTTGGTAATAGGTTTTTAAATTGGGATGCTCAATAATCTTTTCGATTTTATTTTGAAGCGCATTAGAATCCGCTTTATTGATAATACCCTGAGAAAGATAGCGCTGTAAAGTCTGCTCAATATCATCCGCTGTATAAATATGCGACAGTATATCGTGTAATAAATTGCCATAAGCAATGGCTTCTCCTTGCTCTGTATCCCATAATAATGAGGAACTTGCATAAAAATTAACCTGGTGTTGGGCTATGTCAGTACTGATAAATTCCTTTGAAAAAACTGATTTAATCGCAGGTTTTTTAATTTCTTTTTCAATTATAATACGATCTTTTGATCCGAAAGAATAAGCTAGCAGTTCTTGATTCCACGTATCAGTGGCTTTTAAATAATTGATAAACAATCCGGAGAAAAAATGGGTGTTTTCTGCTCCCTTTGTCGTGATTTTATGCTCCGTTATGATATATAATTGCTCAATTGCTCGTGTTAGCGTAACGTATAATAAATTATAACTATCCAATTCTAGCACTTCTTGACGTTCTTGGTATAATTGAGCTCCTGTATCATTAGTATATTCTAAACTCCTACGATACGGAATCAACATTTTTTTAAATCCCTGGGACTTCTCAGGCTCTGCAATAGGATACCAGATATTTGGCTGAATTTGATAATTTATTTGCATATCATAAGGAAAAATAACAATCGGAAATTGCAAGCCTTTTGCCTTGTGAATGGTCATGATTTGTACTGCATTTTCACCTTCGGGCATACTGATACTCAATTTGTCTTTTTGTTGCTCCCAATGGATTAAAAATTTGGCCAAATCACTACCGTGCTTTATCTGAAAATCTAATATTTCATCTAAGAAGAATTGCAAATAAGCATCCAATCTTTCAGCAAGCTTAAACACTCTAACACTGTATTCTATGGAGTCATAAAGGGATTTTTGAATATAAACAGCCTTGTCAAAATAATAATCATAAGACCGTAATGCCTTGAATAATTCCGATTCGTCTAAGTGTGCCAAATCACTTAGAAACTGATGCTTGTCGATTGTAGTTTGTGTTTGGTCGTATAAATAATACAATACTTTAAACCTACTTTTTTTATCCTCAGGTTGCCAAATAGATTGCATTAAATTTAGTAAAAAATCTACTTTCGAACTAGAAGCCAACAACAAACTTTCTGATGAGATGATTGCAATACCTTTTTCATTTAAATAATTAGCGATGGCTACACCTTGACTTTTTTTACGCACCAAAACACAAACGTCTTTTAAATCAAAAGAAGGGTCTAAATTTTGAATGGTTTCCAATACTTTTTTAGGATAGAGCAGGTCGAAATCCGGATCCTCATTTTTTTTGGCTTCTTTCGAATTAATAAAATCTATTTGAACATAACCGCCTATTTTTGAATTGGTTTTTTGTTGGTTTTCGTCCTTATATAATTTTGCATAGATTTCATTTTGCAACAAACTTGATATATGTTGAAAAAATGAGTTGTTAAAATTTATGATTTCGGAAAAACTACGATAATTTGTAGCGAGATGTTCCACTCTTTTTTCTGCCTGGAAAGATCCTTTTATCACAGGATTGGCTAAGTCTATAAATTGTTCTGATTCGCCGCCACGCCAACGATAAATCGCTTGTTTGGCATCACCAACCAACAACAGACTTCCTCCTTCTTCCGAAAGGGCATTTTCAATAAGTTTGGCTAAATTTTTCCATTGCAATATTGAAGTGTCTTGCATTTCATCAACAAAATAATGTTGAAACTTCTCACCTAAACGTTCGTAAATAAACGGTGTTGGTTCGTTTTGAATTTTATTAAAAATCAACTCGTTAAAATCGCTTATTAAATGTACATTGTTTGCCTGTTTTATCTGTTCCAATGCGCTGTGGATATACGAAAGCACCGACATAGGGATAAGGCTTTCCCTAAATAGTTGAAACAAAGTTGCGCTACTGTATAGCTCCTCTGATTGTGCGTACAAATCTAATAATTGCGGTAAAACACTTTCAATTTTCGCTATTACTTCATCCTTTGTTGATTTTTTATAAAAAATTCCATCCTCAAGTTTTTGATGTAGAGTACTTAAATCAAAAAACTTTGCTTTTTTCCAATTGGTCACTAATGCCGTAAAATGCTTGGGTAGCATAGAACTATAAAAATCATGCTGTTCTAAATTAGATTCATTTATAATTTGTAATCCTGATTTACCTATTTCTTGCATATTTACACCGGCTATCGCGAGCTTTTTATCCAATTGTTTTTGAAGCGTAATATATTTATCAAAACCCTGATGCGAAATACTATTTAGGGCTTGTTTATCACTTTCTTTTAGTAATATTTCTGAAAAATGGAAAAGTATTTTGCTAATATCCCAAGACTTATCATCAGATGATTTTTGGTGGGAGAAAGTTACAAGTGCTTTGGTTAGTTTGGGATCAATTCCTATCTGGTCAATAACTGCATCGACAGATTCCTGTAGAAGGCCTTTTGCATCCATCTCAACATCAAAACTCAAAGACAAACCGAAATCATAGGCAAAACTTCGTATTATACGATGTGTAAAACTGTCAATTGTAGTAATGTTAAAAGAGGAATAATCTTGTAAAATTGTTTCAATTAGTATTTGAGATTTCTTTTGAATACTAGCACGGTCTAAATCTGTTGCTTGCATAATGGGCTGCAACATTTCGGTTTCCTGACCAAGTGCCAAGAGTTGCAAAGTAGCTAAAACTCGTTCTTTCATTTCAGCGGCAGCTTTATTGGTAAAGGTTATCGCTAAAACTTTTTGAAAGTGATACGCATCTTTATTTTGCAGTAAAATTTGCAAATATTCTTTTACCAAAGTAAAAGTTTTTCCACTTCCGGCCGAAGCACTATAAACAGTATATGGGCTTGTTTTTGACACGTATTTAAGTTTGCGACAATTTACAAAAAAAAACAGGTTTTGGTTTAAAACTTTGAAAAATTTGAATACAGATTTACAAAATATTAATTGCCTTTTTCATTTTTTTGTCGAAATTCGCTTATCATACGATAAAACGCATTAAAACGAAGTATTATCTTTATACTAGGTAAAATTAAACCTCTGATTGTAGCATATATAAATACCCCTAAAAGTTACATTTACTAATTGAACTTAAGGTCTCAATTATAAAAATACAATATTTATTAATAAAACTTTGAAAAACTTGATTTGTACGTAATAATTACGTACATTTGCAATGTGAATATAAAATGTAATATTATGAAAACAGCAGAAATAAAACAATCAAGGTTTGAATTGCGTCTTTCAGTAGAGGACAGATTGTTCTTTGAAAAAGCCTCTTTAATAAGTGGTTACAAAACTCTTTCTAGTTTTGTAATCTCAGCAATTAGGGAGCAATCAAAAAAAATCATTAGTGATAAAGAACAAATATTAGCTTCTCAGAAAGATAAAGAAATTTTTTTTAACGCTATCCTTTCTAATGTTGAACCAAGTGAAAAATTAAAACAGGCATCAAAAAAATATTTAGAACTTCAATCGACTAAATGAGTTTTAAATTATTAATATTAGAAAAGTCTCACAATCGAAATGCATTTGACTGTGGGAAAGAGTTGCTTAATAATTATATCAAGCAACAAGCTAAACAAGATGTGAAGAAAAAACTTTCAGTTTGTTTTGTTTTAATAGACAAATCAAATGATGTTAAAGGTTATTACACATTGTCTAATAGTAGCATACCTCAAATTGACATACCAGAAGAATTTTCAAGAAAACTTCCTAATTCATATTCCAATATACCAGTTACATTATTAGGAAGATTAGCAATAGATAAATCAATTTTTAGACAAGGTCAAGGAGAATATTTACTAATGGATGCTTTAAAAGAAAGTTATATTGTTTCCAAGAATGTAATAGGCTCTATTGCTGTAATTGTTGACCCAATCGACGATGAAGCTATATCTTTTTATAAAAAATATGATTTTATATTGCTTCCCGATAGCGGTAAAATGTTTTTATCAATGAATATAATTTCAAAATTATTCCCAAAGATTTAGTAAAAACGCCCTACAATAAAATAGGACTATGAGCGGTCGGTACGACCCAGCGATGAGTCCATGTTGAACTAAATCGGAGAGTCCTATGGGGTTTACGCCTTTTTAAGACTTTTTAATACTACAAGTAATTATATCTTATTTTGTAAATTGAAAAAATTAAGTCTCGTATAAACCACCTGTTAAGATAATATGCTATCTTTATCAATCAAAATGGAGTTTGTGCGCAGACTCTCGTTGTGCAACATTTGAGAAAAATATGAATAGACATCAAAAATTAGATTCAATTTTAAAATATATGTCAAAAAACATTGAAGAAATACCAAAAAGACCTGACAGTATTGTAAAAAACGCAAATCTGAATTTTGAAAAATCTGAATCATATTTATTGGTTAATATGTTATTAGATGATGGTTATCTTTACGAACATTACTCAAAAGGAGAACCGACTGGTGGATACGGAATAAAGTATAAAGGAATTGTTTTTTTAGATAATGGAGGTTACGAATTGCAACATAAGATATATAAAAGAAAACAATACGCTGAAAAAATATCCGACTATGTGAATTTTCTTGTAAAGCCTTTAGGTATTCTGACAATGATTTTTGCTGGAACATATAGTTTGATTAAAATTTTAGAATTTTTCGGAATAATAAATCAATGCGTAAATCCATAAACAAGCAGAGATTATAAATATTAACAAAACAACAACTAAAATCGACATTATTAAACTTGATAAATTATAATAAAAATGAATTTTTTGATACTCTGAATTATAAAAAACGTTGCACAACAAAGGTAATCGTTGCACAAG
>JAOZTK010000045.1 GCA_029942185.1 Flavobacteriaceae bacterium | reverse complement strand
CACGGAGAATTAGCTATTGATCTTTCAAAAGAATTAACGCTAGGGGGAAAGGTAGATTATGCAACTTATACGTTAAAGAATGAATTGGAAGCTTGGAATTTACCCAATTTAAAAGCAACGCTATTTGCGGCGTATCACAAAGAAAAATGGATGGGAACGGCTAAACTCTTTATGATGGGAACAAGAAATGATTTACAAATACCGCAGTTTTATTCCAGAATCGATTCACTAAATGATTTTATTGTCACAAATGATTCTTATTTAGATTTTAACCTTGGTTTTTCTTATGCATTTACAGAAAGGCTGTCAGCATTTGCAAAGGGACATAACTTATTTGGAACAAGCTACAATCGCTTTTATAATTATCCTGTTCAAAGCATGCAGGTTTTAGGGGGAATCACCTATAAGTTTGATTTATAGAGACTATCCATTAAAGTGTGTAAAGGTTAATCTATCAAGTATTTAACTTAATCAATGACCATAGGTCCCGGGAAGTTAGTGCTAACCTCTTCGATTAATTTTTCATTGGAATACACACCTATTTTTATCTTGTCTTTACGAGACTTAAGTAAGTCTTTATTAATATAAATAAAAAGTGTTCCTTCCGCTTGTTCTTGTTTTTTTATGTTAAAGTGTTCATTACCTATATACTGGATGGATCCTTTGTGAGATAGTACTTTAAAGGAAATATCATCTAAAGTAACTTGGCTTTTATTGATTACTTTGTAGGTATAGATGTTTTTGACTTGATTGCCTTCAGTAGCGAACATTTGACCCGGTAGTCGTAGTATAATCGTTTCAACATTACCTCTAAAAATGAGTAGGCCTACAAGAAGAGTTGATAGAATTGTCAAAACAAAAATATAGAACCAATGCCTTTTCCCAAAATTAAATTTCTCTCCTTTCTCAATATCATTTTCTGTTTTGTATCCGATTAAACCTTTTTTAAAACCGACTCGCTCCATCATGGCATCACACGCATCTATACAAGCTGTACAGTTGATACATTCCAACTGTGTGCCATTTCGAATGTCTATTCCGGTTGGACAAACGAGAACACATTGTTTACAATCAACACAATCTCCTAATCCGGTAGTAGTTCGATCAGTGTTTTTGCGATATTTTCCACGTCCTTCGCTACCTTCGCCACGTATGAAATCATAAGATACATTAATAGAGTTATTATCTAATAATACACCTTGTAAACGCCCATAAGGACAAACAATTATACAGACTTGCTCTCTAAACCACGCAAATATGAAATAAAAGATAGTTGTAAATACTAATAGAATTATAAATGTTTTTAGATGTATTTCTATACCATCTTTTATATATTGGATTAAAGTATCTGTACCAATTACATAGGTGAGCATTATATTTGTTATGATAAAAGAAACCAAAGCGAAGATGAACCATTTTAATCCCTTCTTTCTTATTTTTTCAACATTCCAAGCTTGTTTTTCAAGTTTAATCTGTTGTGTTCGATCACCTTCAATTGCGTATTCAATTTTTCGGAAAACCATTTCCATAAAGATAGTTTGAGGGCACAACCAACCACAATAAATTCGACCAAAGATTACTGTAAATAAAATAATAGCAACCACAGAAATACCTATGGCTATAGCAAAAATGTGAAAATCCTGTGGAAAAAAGGGATAACCAAAAATAATAAATTGTCTGTCTATTACATTAAAAAGTAAAAATTGATTTCCGTTAACTTTTAAAAGAGGTAATAGTACAAAGATTGCTAGTAAACCCCAGCTCAACCATGTCCGATAGTTGTAAAATTTGCCGACAGGTTTTTTTGGGTGAATAACATTTCTTTTTGCACTTTTCGAATCTATAGTTCCAATAGTATCTCTAAAGGATTGATCAATTTGTTTTGTCATAATACGTGTCTAAAAAAACAAAAATACTTAATTAATAATAAATAAACTGTATTGCTTATTACATGTTTGAATATAAAAAAAACGTCGTAAGTAACATTTCTTACGACGTTTTTTTTATGTGCGTATAAAAGATTATTTATGAATTTTCTTTTTTACTTCTTTTACCTCTTTGGCAATTTTCTCAACTTTTTTGGCGTCTTTTTTGACTTCTTCTTCTACTTCTTTCACAATTTTTTCAACGCCATCTTTCAAATCATTAGCAACTTCTTCAACACTTTCTACTGCACTACCAACAGGTTCTTTAACTCCTTCCCATAAGTCACCTTCAGGTGCTTTTGGACTTGCTGGTGTTGTACCGCGAAGTGTTAAAATATAACTGGCTAATTGCCGACGCTCTTTTTGTGTAATGGTACTTTCCCAAGCGACCATTCCTTTACCTGGGCGTCCTCCTTTTGTAATCGTGTTAAACACATTTTGAAAACCACCACCTAAGATCCAATAATCATCGGTCATGTTTGGGCCAATACTACCTCCACCATCAGTAAGGTGACAAGCTGTACAAGTTTTAGTCGTAAAAAGTTCTTTGCCTTTTTCGATATTTGCAGCATCTGCATAGGCAATTAAGTTTTCAGTTTTAAACAACTCAGGATGATCTGCTTTGTATTTTGCTACTTTGGCTTCGTGCGCCTTTAATTCTGCTTGGTATTCATCTTCTTGTCCATACCATCCTAAAATATGTATGGCGACATAATAGAATATACTAATGGCAATAGTGATATAAAATCCCCATATCCACCAAGGTGGCAACACGTTGTCTAATTCCTTAATCCCATCGTAATCATGGTCTAGCATTACATCTTCTTCTCGACCCAATTCGTTGGCTTTGGTCATTGATTTTAAAAACCTTTGCCAAAAACTTATATTTTCGTTGTTACTCATAATTTTCATTGTTTAAATTGTTATCATCTTCTAAAGGAAGCTTGCTGATTTCATCAATATGTTTTCTCTTCATTTTAAATACAAGAAAAAGCATTAAGATAAATATAGCAAAGAAAGTCAATAGTGCAACGATAGGATATATCGCTACACCATCAATAGTATCAAAGTTGTGTTTTATAAAACGTAACATTACTTTTGTGCGGTTTTATTAGCGCTAATATCAGTTCCCATTCTTTGTAAATAAGCAATTAATGCTGTTATTTCTTTATTTTGAATGTTGCTGTCAGCATAATTTCTAACATATTCAGGATCTTGGTGCAATGCAGCTTCTACTTCTTTAGCTTGTGCTAGTAAGCTGGCTTCAGCTCCTTCGATTTCTGCTTCTGTATAAGGAACACCAAGCGTGACTAGAGTTCTCATTTTTTCTTTGATTGTCGAGTAATCAAGTTCGTTTTTAATCATCCATGAATATCTAGGCATAATGGTTCCGGGTGATGTTAGACTTGGATCCATCATGTGATTAAAGTGCCAGTTGTTGTTGTATTTTCCACCAATACGATGTAAATCGGGTCCTGTACGACGAGATCCCCATAAGAATGGATGATCATATACAAATTCACCAACCTTTGAGTATTCTCCATAACGTTCTACTTCAGATCGGAATGGGCGAATCATCTGGGAGTGACAGTTGTTACAACCTTCTCTCATATATAAATCTCTACCTTCCAACTCAAGTGGGGAATAGGGTTTTACACTTTCGATAACAGGAACATTTGATTTCACCAATATTAAGGGTACTATCTCGACCAATCCACCTATTGCAACAGCGACAAAAGCCAAAAAAGTAAACAAAACAGTCTTGCGTTCTAGCCAAGCATGCCATCCTTCTCCTTTTACTCTTTTTCCACTAATAGGTTTAAGAGCTACTGCTTCTGCTAGTTCATTGTTAACGGTACTTCCTTGTTTCGCCGTTTTAATTAAGTTATAGGTCATAATTAAGAAACCGGTATAATATAAAGAACCACCAAAAGCACGCATCGCATACATCGGGATAATTTGTGTTACCGTTTCCAAGAAATTACCATATACTAAAGTCCCGGCTTCGTTAAATTGTTTCCATAAAAATGCTTGTGTAAATCCGGCAATGTACAATGGCATAGAATAAAATAAAATACCAATAGTACTAATCCAGAAGTGGTAGTTTGCTAATTTAATGGAATATAAATGCGTTTTATATAATTTTTTAATAAGCCAGTATAACATACCCGCTATTATAAATCCATTCCAGCCTAGCGTTCCAATATGTACGTGAGCAGGAATCCAGTCAGTATAATGTGCTATTGCATTCAAGTTTTTAAAGGCTAACATCGGTCCTTCGAAAGTTGCCATACCATAAGCAGTAATTGCCACTACAAAGAATTTTAAGATAGGATCTTCACGAACTTTATCCCATGCACCACGCAAGGTTAATAATCCGTTAATCATACCACCCCAAGATGGGAATATTAGCATTACGGAAAATACAGTTCCTAAATTTTGCGCCCAGTCCGGTAATGCCGTGTATAATAAGTGGTGTGGTCCCGCCCATATATATAAGAAAATCAATGTCCAGAAGTGGATAATTGATAAACGATAAGAATAAATAGGTCTGTTGGCTGCTTTAGGAACAAAATAATACATCAAACCCAGCATTGGTGTTGTTAAGAAAAATGCGACTGCATTATGTCCGTACCACCATTGCACTAGAGCATCTTGTACACCTGCATATACAGAGTAACTTTTCATACCTGTTAAAGAAACAGGTAGTTCTAAGTTGTTAAATATGTATAACATTGCAATTGTAACAAAGGTAGAGATATAGAACCAAATCGCTACATAAATATGACGTTGACGCCTTTTAAGCAGAGTTCCAATCATATTGATTCCCATGACTACCCAAATAAGCGTAACTAAAATGTCAATAGGCCATTCCAACTCTGCATATTCTTTAGTTGATGTGTAACCTAAGGGTAACGTAATAGCGGCTAATACAATAATAATTTGCCATCCCCAGAAGTGTAGTCTGCTCAGGAAATCACTGAACATACGTGTTTTTAAAAGTCTTTGCATTGAGTAATACATTCCTACAAAGAAACCGTTCCCAACAAATGCAAAAATTGCTGCATTGGTGTGTAAGGGGCGCAATCTACCAAAACTTAACCAAGAAATATCGGCCATGTAATTTGGATAAATAAATAAAAATGCAACCATTAATCCAACTAACATTCCTACAACGCCCCAAAGAACAGTTGCCCAGAAAAATAGCCTTACAATTTTGTTGTCGTAATAAAATTGTTGTTTTTCCATACTTAAATTGATTAATTATTATTGATTTTTGGTTAATTTAATTTTTACAGATTCATCGTCGTCTGTTGTTGTATTTTTATTTGTGGGGGCATCCTTTACTAATTCATCATCAAAAAGCATTCTGACGGATGGGGTATAGGTGTCATCGTATTGACCGGTTTTGACATTTCTAAAAAAAAGATATAGAAACAAACCTGCCAAAACAACTGTGACTCCCATTGTTAAGTATAGTACTTCCAAAAGTTAATTATTTGTTAATGAATCTAAAAGCAAAAATAAATAAAAAAATAAAAAATGGCATGATAAAAGTCATTTTTGAAACAATAATAAAAAGCGAATTATCTTTTATTAGCAACTAAATTGGTCATTAATGTAACAAATGACACGATACTGATAGAACTTAAAGGCATTAATATTGCTGCAACAAGAGGTGTAAGTTGCGCACTTACAGCAAAATACATACCAATAAAATTGTATAAAAAGGAAAGTCCAAAACTCCACTTGATGATACTAATTGTTTGATGTGATAATGTTAAAAACTTTGGCAATTTGTTAAAAAGTTTAGCTTCCATAATGGCATCACAGGCAGGTGAAAAAACATTGACATTTTCAGAAATTGCGATTCCGACATTACTTTGCGCAAGAGCTCCTGCATCATTCAGACCATCGCCCACCATCATCACATTTTTGCCTTTTTCTTGTAAATCTTTGATATAATCGAGTTTGTCCTGTGGTTTTTGATTAAATAAAATTTCTGTATTAGGCGGTAAGATACTTTCTAAATATTTTTTTTCACCTTCATTGTCTCCGGAAATTATACTTAATGCATATTTCTTCGATAGTTGTGAGAAAACTTGTTCTACATCGGAACGATATATATTTTTACTTTTGTAAAACCCTTTTATAGTATTGTTTATTCTTATATATATAGTTGTGTTTAGGTCATCTTGTTTATCGGCTCCAACAAAACCTGCAGAACCAATTTTGATGACAAATTTACCTATTTCACCGCTGATTCCTTTCCCTAAAATTTCTTGATAATTTTTGACAGTTTCCAGATATGGTGTGATTTTTATATAATTATTTAGTGCTCTACTCAAAGGATGATTTGAAGATCTAATTACTGTTTTTAGAGCCTTATTTTCGGCTGTTGTTAGTTTCTTTCCACTGTAAGAAAGAACACTTGAGTCATTGGTTGTTATCGTTCCTGTTTTATCAAAAATAATATGATTGATTTTATCAATTTTTTCGATTACGGCATCATTTTTTAAATAGAATTTACGATATCCGAAAATTCGTAACATATTACCCATTGCAAAAGGAGCAGAAAGCGCCAGAGCGCAGGGACAAGCAATTATTAAAACGGCAGTAATTACTTCTGCCGCAATTCCAAAATCTCTAAAAGCCCAATAAATCCCGGCAATTATGGAGATACTTACAATGACAATGGTGAAATACTTACTAATTGTATCTGTCATTGATTTGATATCCTTTTCGTTAGAATCTTTGTTAAAAATATCATTACTCCAAAGTTCTGTAAGGTAACTTTCTGATATTTCATTGATTACGTCAATTTCAATCGCTCCTCCGGTTTGTTTTCCGCCCGCAAAAACTTTTTCACCGTTTCCTTTGTATACCGGGGCAGATTCACCTGTAACAAAACTGTAGTCCAACATAGCTTCTCCGTGTATAATAATTGCATCTACCGGGATAAGCTCCTCATTTCTTATTAGTAATCGATCTCCTTGTTTGACATTTTGTATCGGAATACTCTCTTCTTTTCCGTTGACTATTTTTGTTACTCCAATAGGGAAATAGGAACGATAGTCACGTTCAAAAGACAAGAAATTATAGGTTTTTTGTTGAAAATATTTTCCTAGTAATAAAAAAAAGATCAATCCTGTTAAACTGTCAAAATATCCGGGACCAATGTCTGCGATGACTTCGTAGCAGCTTCTTAAGAACAAAACTGTAATTCCGAGAGCAATTGGGACATCTACGCTTAGAATTTTCTTTAGAAGTCCTTTATATGCGGTTATAAAGTAATCTTTTGCAGCGTAAAAAACTACCGGTATCGATAAAAATAACATCATCCATCGGAACATATATTTAAATCTATCCAACCAAAATTCTTGGGTTTCAAAATATTCCGGAAAAGCTAAAAGCATGATATTTCCAAAGCCAAAGGCGGCGATTCCTAATTGATAAATGAGTGTTTTGTCAACTTTTTTTGCACTTTTATCGGCATCTTCTAAACTGATATAAGGTTCGTAGGCTATGGATGTCAATAATTCAACAACATCCTTTAGATTTATTTCTTGTGTTTTATAATTAATACGAACTGTTTTGTTGGGAAAGTTAACCAATGAATTAATAATAGCCGGATTTAATTTTCCTAAATTTTCTAATACCCAAATACAAGCACTGCAATGGATAGAAGGAATATAAAACTCAACGACACTAATTGTCTCATCAGAAAACGATATCAGTTTTTCAGCGATATCAGGATTGTTTAGATAATCAAACTTCCCCTGTATTTCTTTTGGAATACTACCCGGAGTTTGTTCTAAATCATAATAACAACTTAATTCACTTTGATTGAGAATCTCGTAAACGGTTTTACAACCATTACAACAAAAACATTTATCGTTAAATTCAACAGGACTTCTACCACAATCTAGTCCACAGTGGTAACATACTTTATCGCTCATTTAATATGTAAATAAAATCTTAAAACTAAAAACCTGATAAATATCAATTTTTGATTATATTTGTGCAAATTTACAATAATCTAAAAACTAAACTACATGGGAGCGTGTGAACATTGTTTTATAAAGAATAAAAACGAATTTTCAACTCTTATTTTTGATGAATTAGAAGCCTTTACGCTAAGTAAAACGACATTGAGCATAAAAAAAGGGGATGACATTGTTACAGAAGGACATGTTATGAACGGTGTTTATTGTTTGAGGAGTGGAAAATGTAAAATGAGTAAACTCAACACGAATGGTAAAAGTCAAATTGTTAAGTTTCTAAGACAAGGGAATATTTTAGGACAACGTTCTGTTTTAAGTGAAGAACCCTCAGGTCTTACGATTACAGCTTTAGAAGATATGGAGGTTTGTTTTATCCCTAAAAAGAAAATAATGGAAGCCATTAAGAAAAATCCGGTTTTCTCTTTACAATTGATAAAAAATATTTCACACCAATTAAACGAAGCAAATGAATCCATTTCCATGATGGCTCAAAAATCTGTTAAAGAGCGATTGGCAGATGTATTATTACAATTACATAGAATCTTTGGTAGTGATTCCGAGGGTTTTATCGATATAAAATTGACAAGAGAGGAAATGGCCAATACAATTGGTACTGCAACAGAATCTGCCATACGTTTACTCTCTAGTTTTAAGGCTGAAGGTTTGCTAGAAGTAAAAGGCCGTAGGATTAAAATTCTTGATAAGGACGCCTTAGAAAGGGCTTCACAGGGATATAACTAATTTTTTTGCCAGATTAGGACGCTCTTAACCTATGAGCTACAAATCCCTTTTCTTTATTAAATAATAACTCCAATAAATAAATATCGCAGTCCACATGATTACGATAAGGAGGTCTTTAGGTGCTACCGAAAAGTCTTTTGTTATTTCCTCACCCAACTGTTGTGCCGCAGATTTTACAGCATTAAATCGTGTAAAAGGTTCCTTGATTAGGTTCATCATTGCGTTTAATGGGAAAAATTGTGCGATACTCTCGTAGCTGTCTTTCATGTTAAATTTCCATTTGAGCAATCCCATTGTAATCCCTTCAACAATAGACCAAACTAACAGAGCGCCAACTGCAAATGCAGAACGTTTGACTAAAACCCCTAAAAATAATCCAAAGGAAAAAAACCCAATGAGTTTTATAAAATAGGCAAATAGGTAAATTAAATCGGAGGTGATAATTGCAAACTCCGTAAAATCGGAATAGATAAGCCCCAAGCTTAAAGAGATAAAAGCGACAAAAATTGTTGAAATTAATGCAAAAAGTATGACGGTATAAAATTTTGAAAGCACAAATTCTTTTTTACTCAAACCGTCTATTAAATTCTGTTTTAAAGTTCGGTTGCTGTACTCATTCGCCATCATAGAAACTATTACCAAAAGTAAAAACAGTTTAAACCCGGCTGCTAAATAGGTGTTTAAATGCCAAATATACGGGAAATTGAAAATGCCTTGCTCTGCCAAATGGAATTTAATAGGACCAATGTCAAATTTTATAGCAGCAATTAGAGCAATTGAAGTCAATAAACCAAAGTAAATAAAGATTAATACTTTACTAGCTCGATTGTATCTTATTTTGTGTAATTCTATTTTTAATAATCGCCACATAGTTCATTGTAATTTTGGGTTCAAGGCTTCAAATTAAAGACTTGATTTATTAAAGTGTTTCGAGTTCTTCGTCTTGCGTTATGGGTTGCTGTTTTCCTTTTCAATAGTAAACATATCATGACTTGTAACTCAATTTATTATTTCTAGAAACTGTTGTTCAAGTGTTGGCTTACGTTTTTGAAGATGCGATAGGGTAATACCATTTTCAAATAGAAATTTATTTAGAGTAGCTGTAAATACGTCTTTATTTAAAGTGGCGTAAATGATTTTATTATCTGTTTTAAGACTACCTATTCCATCGTAACTTGATAAAAGTTGAAGTAGCTTTTGAATGTCGGAAGCTTTGCTCATTAATTCAATAACACCATAGGTTTTTGTCATTTCATCCGTACGACCTTCATAGAGTTTTTTTCCTTCACGTAACACGATTACATGCGAACAGACTTTTTCTACTTCATCGAGAATATGAGAGGCTAGTAAAATGGTAGTCCCTTTTTGTGCAACTTGTATGATGATATTCCTAATTTCATTGATTCCCTGTGGATCCAATCCGTTTGTGGGTTCATCTAAAATTAGAATCTCCGGGTCGTTAAGTAGGGCAGAGGCGATAGCTAAACGCTGTTTCATCCCCAGAGAAAAAGTGCTAAATTTAGAATCTTTCCTTTCTAATAAATGAACCATCTCTAACTTTTTATCGATTGCTGATTCCGAAATATCCTTGATTTTACAGACGAGAGCCAGATTTTGATAAGCGGTCATGTATGGATAAAAATTTGGCCGTTCAATAATTGCTCCTACTTTTTTAAGCGCGTCGTGTGTGTCAACCTTTCCCTCAAGCCACTTAAAACTCCCTGATGTTGGGTTTACAACATTGAGTACCATTCCTAAAGTAGTCGATTTTCCACTTCCATTTGGGCCTAAAATACCGTAGATATTTCCTTTCTTAATGCTAAAGGATAAGTCATTTACAGCATGAACTGCTCCGAACTTTTTGTGAAGATGATTGAGTTGTAATATGTTTTCCAAAACAAATACTTTTAATTTTAAATAAGACGAATTTAGTTTTGAAATGTTACATATTAGTAGTTATTAAACTCAGTCCCGTCAGTGAGCAACTTCTAGTAGCTTTCTTGATAACGTAAATTGTAATTATATGATGAAAAGGAATTTAGTAATCAAGATTTCAGTCAAAAGGATTAGCTCCCTACGGTCGCTGATCCTTTTTGGGAAGCCTTTCACAAACTCAAAGCTATTATCATCAAAAAACAATACTTTAAAACTAAGTCAAAAGGATTAGCTCCCTACGGTTGCTGATCCTTTTTGGGAAGCCTTTCACAAACTCAAAGCCAACAAGCTCCGCTTGAGTTTGGTTTTTTATTTTTCACAAAACGCTCAAGCGAGCTTGGCGTTCCGTAAAAAATAAAAAGCCAAGCACTGCATGCTTGGCTTTAGGTTTGTGGGCAATACTGGATTCGAACCAGTGACTTCCACCTTGTCGAGGTGACACTCTGAACCAACTGAGTTAATTGCCCTTAAGGAGTGCAAATGTATAAAAGAAAAATGAATAAATTACAGTTCCTATAAAAGCCCCATAATCTCCTGATTATGGGGCTATTTATTGTTGAGAATCTTTATAATTAATTTTTAATAAATTTTTTCAACAGATTTTCAACTCCGTTGTCGATACCGATAAAATAAAGGCCTTTGGAAAAGCTACTCAAATCAATTTGAGTATTCTTGCTTTTAACATCAAAATCATCAATGATTTGTCCAATGGAATTAAAAATTTTCACATTGACTGTTTCTGTGCTACTAGTGATGTTGACATTTAATTGTTTAGTAGCAGGGTTGGGATAGATATTTAGACCAAAATCACTGTCTTTAACCATTCCGGCCGGTGTATTTCCAAAGTCTACCGTGTAATCCTCAACTTCTCCATTGGAGAATGTCTCACAAGGAGAAGGTGCCCCTCCATTTTTCATGGTAATTCGCATTCTTGTTTGACCGGAAGCATCAGAAGGAATTGTGATTGTTCCAGTAACTGCTGCTCTTTTATTATTTGCTGTGAATACTTGTTCACCGGTATCTTCAAAATCTCCATCTGCATTAAAATCAATCCAGATTCTCCAGAATTCACGCTGAGTTTTACCTGTAAAATGTGGCGTGAGCGTGATACTATTGGAAGAGCCTGGAGCTAAACCTACTGTCATACCCGTAAAGTCTGAATAAAGTGAAGCTCCTGTTGCATTTGAAAAAGAAGCGATATCAACTTGTGCTATCCAATCAAGAGCATTACTAGTACTAGTTGATTCACAATAAGTGCCTGTACCACCGGCTGTTACTGTAATGTAATCAGCATTGGTTTTAGTATCTGAACCTTCGTTGTTAGTAACCGTTAAACTTACGCCATAGGTGCCTTCAGTATTATAGGTCACGGAAGGATTTTGAGCTGTACTTGTTGCAGGTGTTCCTCCGGCAAAACTCCATGACCAAGAGGTAGGATTATTGGTAGATTGATCTGTAAATTGAACACTATTGCCAAGGCTTATAGCTGTTGGAGTTCCTGAGAAATTAGCAACTGGTGGCTGTGGAACGGGTGTCCCAAAGAGTAAAGTGTAATCTTCTACTTCTCCATAGGAAAAATTTTCACAGGACGTTGGTGTAGCATTATATTTCATTGAAACGCGCATTCTGGTTTCACCAGTTAAACCTGCAGGGATATTAATGTTTCCATTTACAGTAACTTTTTGCCTGTCAGCAGAAAATACTTGCTCCCCTGCATCAGTAAAATCACCATCCATATTATAGTCAATCCAAATTCTCCAATATTCTTTTCTTGCTCTATTTGAAAAGCCAGGAGTCATAGTTATACTGTAACTATTTCCGCTTTCCACAGAAATTGAATTGCCAGTAAAATCGCCATAACCTCCATTTGAGCCTGAGTTATTTGTGTTAGAACCAATAGCAAATGTTTCAATCCACTCAAGTGAAGAATTACTACCTGATGAAGTACAGTAACTGATAGTAAATTCTGTAACATTTATATAGGCAGATTTGGTAAGAATTTCAGAGTCACCCCCAATATTGGTTGAAATAAGGCTAACATTATAAGTACCTATAGTAGAATAAGTAACTACAGGATTTTGTTCTGTGCTAGTTGATGGTGTCCCACCAGAAAATAACCAAGACCAAGAAGTTGGATTGTTAGTAGATTGATCTGTAAAAGTAACGGTCTGCCCTTCCATAATACTTGTAGGTGTACCTATGAAATCTGCTATAGGAACTTCAATTGGAGTAACTTCTATATAATTTGTCTTTGTTAGAGCATCTGATCCTGCACTGTTTGTTGCTGTTAAACTAACATCATAAGTGCCCGATGTTGAATATGTAATAACAGGATTTTTTGCATTACTTGTTTCAGGAGTTCCTCCCGGAAATGACCAAGACCAAGAAGTTGAATTATTAGCAGATTGATCTGTAAAAGCTACTGTTTGTCCCTGCATTATATTTGTTGGATTCCCGGAAAAAGCTGCTATAGGAGCTACTACTACCGGAGGAATAAAACTGAAAGAAGCAATTTGAGTGGCCCAATCCCAACCACCATTAGAATATTCTGTCGTATACCAAAAAGTTTGATCATCAGAAGGGTCAATAGACATCATAGAATAGTCTCCCCAACGATTGACACCTGTTTGAGATTTTGTCCCTTCAACGATACTAGTTTCATCTACATCTAGTATTCCTGAACCTGAGTTGATTGCCAATTGTCCGGCAAATCGAATAGAAGGATACGTAGATGAGCTCGAAACAGAGTATCCAATACCAATATCGCCATTCCCATTCATAGCGACACTTCCCATCCATCTATTGTCACCATCAGCAGGTGCAAAAGTTCCTTGTTGGTAGATATTCCATCCACTTCCATAGTTTCTGAGTTCATACCAACGTACACCGGCCTGTCCACTTCCATCAGCATTTACACTGTGGTTGGTAAGCATGACTTCGTAGCTGCCAAATTTTCTATATTGTACTCTGTACATCAAGCGTGACGCTAGCGCATCAAGGGTTTGTGATGTCCCGGGTTGATTGATGGTAATACCACTATAGGAAAAAGGTTGTGTAGAAAGAGTATTTACTAAAGTCACACTTGAGTTGGATGTATTCGCCCAGTCAATATCAGCTTCCCATACTCTAAGCAAATTTGTACTCATATTCATTAAATAATTCGGAGTTCCGACTCCTGGTTGAGTTGGTCCATCAGCATCAGCAGGAATTAAACTACCATAACTTGTACCCAAATTAAAGAACAACATTTCAGCATTTGGATTACCGGAAATCATGGCAGCACGATCTAAAACACAAACAGCTGCACCTCCAAAGTTTAAATTAGGAGGATTAAATTGATTTATAGTAAAATAATAACCATCGGGCCAGACACCAAATTTTGGATAGTCAGGCATATTCGTAAATTCATAAGCATAACGATACCAAGCACCTGTAGGGTCACCGGTTTCAGAAACTGCAATTAATTCGTAAAAAGGACCACTAGGATAATTAGGTAAAGAAAATTGAGAAGCGATCCATCTGTCAGAATATTCGTCATATAGAACGATGGGGTCACCATCATTGGTTCCTGTCCAAGGACCATCAAAACCATCCCAAAGCGTACTGCTGTCAGCTGGGCCATAAAGTGAGTTTCCATTCTTATCCCAGATTTGCATGGATAGGTTTACCATTTGCATATAATGGTTTAAACCAACATCGCCATCAGTATCAGGTGGTGCAACACCACTTAAATTTGACATACCTGCAAAGTTTTGTCCAACTGTGGCAGAAGAACGATTACCTGACATTTCATTTTGTAAAACCGGATCGGGTCCAGCCCAAGAAGCAGGCTTTTTAAATTCTTCTAAAAAACCATCTTTATTTGGAATTACATTTTCTTTCCAGTTTCTATCACGGTATCCAGGTGGTATAATTGGGATTGAGCTTAATTTTTTTGATTTGTCAAATCCAACAGGAGTGACTACTTTTTCAAGACTTACAGTTTGTGAATAAATGTTTGAGGTCGACCAGAAAAATAGCATAAGGAATCCAGCCAGAAGGTAAATTTTTGATTTCATAATAAATTGGTTTTGATTAAAAAAATAGTGTTAAAGGGAAAAGACATCGGGTTTTCCTACTTATTGTTAAACAACAAGCATCAAATTTAACAAATTATTAAGAACAAGCAACGAAGAAGGATAGAAAATAGTGAATTTTTAGATTGTATTGTGAAATTGCTAATACAAAAAGTAGTAGTGTAAAGCATGTATCTGCGCACGTATTTTTTGAAACTAGCTGTGTAAAATGTTCTAATTTTGCACCAATATTGCTGGGCGAAGTTTGTAATTTCATACCTATTTTTATAAAACTACAAACCCAAAGCCATGCACATTATTTGATAAAAGTTGTTAATTGAGATTTTG
>JAOZTK010000044.1 GCA_029942185.1 Flavobacteriaceae bacterium | reverse complement strand
TATTTTCATCTTTTTTAACTTCATTAATTATTTTTTCTCTCCTGCTGTGCGAAGTTCCCTGACTTCGCACGCTATTTAATCATAGCGTATATTGCGATATTTGCACCACTCTACTTATTTGGCTTTTTGATTTTGAATAGCAGGTTTTGATTTGATATAGTATAAACTTTACGCATCTTTGTTTGTTAGTACAACAAAGATACTATTTTTTGTATGCTGCGAAGTCAGGGGACATTCGCAGAGCGTAGCACTTCGCGTAGCAGGTAAAATTGAATTGCAGGGCGAACTTTATTAAAACCGCAACTTTGACAAAATCAAATCAAAAAAAAAGCCGTTACAATTTTCATTATAACGGCTTTTGATATTTTCTTTTTTTTAATCTAAATTATAGTAATGGAAATGTTTACTTTCTTCTAGATACGGGTTTCCTTTAGCTAATAGTGGTTGCTTGGTCAGGGAATTAAATCCTACGTAAATAAACAGCCCTACAAAGAATAAAATAGCTCCTATTTCGGGTATTCCAAAGTTCCAACTCGCTCCGACAGTTGATGGCATAATCATTACAAATACATCAATATAATGTCCGATCAATAATACAATACCTGTGATAATCATAAAAGGGAATCTTCGTTTCCAATCCGAATCCATCAAAATTAATAATGGGAAAGCTAAATTTAAAGCGACCATAAAGAAAAATAGGAATTTATATTGTTCTATACGTTGTACAAAATAAACCGTTTCTTCCGGCATATTTGAATACCAAATCAACATATATTGTGCAAACCATAAATAAGCCCAAAAAATACTAAATCCGAACATGTATTTTCCTAAATCGTGTAAATGGCTGTCATTTACAAACTCTAGATAGCCTTTTGTTTTCAAATACATGGTTATCAAAGCTAGAACAGTAATTGCTGAAACAATTGAAGTAGCAAAAATATACCATCCAAACAAAGAACTAAACCAATGTGGGTCAAGAGACATAATCCAATCCCATGAAAGAGCAGACTCTGCTAACATAAAAAAGGCTAGGAATAGTATGGTGTACTTAAATCCTTTTTTATGAGCTGTATAGTCATCTGCGTGATCTTGTTGTAAAGATTTTTTACGAATAATATATCTAAAGAAAATAAACATTCCAATATAAACAGCCGATCTTATCAACCATCCCGGAATGTTGAGCCACCAATTTTTTCCTTCAATGATAGCATCACCATCTGCGTGCATCCAAGGGAAAATATGATTCATTCCCATTGCAGAAGCTACCAAGAAAACAAACAACAAAATCCCCATTGTAAGTAAATTAGCTGAAAATGCTTCCATAACACGGAATAAAACGACAGACCAACCTGCTGAAGCGGCAATCTGCATGGCATAGAAAGCAAATATTGTTAAGGCGATCATAAAAGTGAAAAATAATGCGACATAAAGAGCTGCCCAAGGTCTGTTGTGCAACTGATTTAAAACGTGTTCGGCATGGTGATTATCATCAGTAGCAACATGTGCTTCATGAGAATCTGTGTGCGCTTCGGTTTCTTGCACTCTATCAACTTTGCTGTTCTGACGGCCGTATTGTGGATTTAATAATGCTTCTTCAGCTTTCCGAGCCTTTTCTGCTTCATGGTGTTCGATAACATCTTTAGCATCATCAATGGTTTTGCCGGCGCCATCGAAAAATCCAAAACCGATACCCAATGCTCCGATTACCATCAGTACTAATGCTGTAACTTTTAATTTGCCTGAAAATTCGTACATGTTTTATAATTTAAATTTCAAATCTCAATTCTAAAATTTTATATTTCAAACAATCAAATAATCCTTTTAGTTGTTATTGTTTGATTATTAGTCTTTATTTCGATTTGAAGTTTGTGATTTTATATATTATTTCGTTCTTAATTTCTGTACATACTGTACTACTTGCCACCTTTCTTTTTCTGTCAACTGAGAAGCATGTGATCCCATCATGTTACGACCGTAATAAATTACATGATAGATACTCCCTTCGTTAATATCTCTATCCTTAAAGGCAGGTACACCCAGTATTTTTTCGCTTACGGCTAAGTTTCCTTTCCCATCTCCTTTTACACCATGACATATAGCACAATAGATGTCATACATTTTTTTACCATTCGCCATGTTTTCACTATTTAGTTTTAAGGGCATTTTTAAATGCTCTTTGGCTTGATCATAACCGTCAAATCCTTCAGGTATTTCAAAGGGCATTTTACCTCTTGCAATTGTACCATCGGGTGGTGTTTGTGCTGCCCTACCCTCAGGCATTATCGGATTTATACCATAAGGATCGTAGGGGATGCTTACGTACATATCCGGCATATATTGAATATTGGGTTTACTACGATCTCTTGAACAAGAGCTTAGTAAAAGTGTCGTTACCAGTGTGGCTATAATAAATCGTATCATAATCTTATGCTGTTTTTTCAATTACGTCAATCTCTGTTGCTCCGGTTTTTTTAAGTAATGATTGCAAATCATCCAGATTATCAGACACATCAAATTCCATTACAAAAGTATCATCTGTAGAACTTGGATAGGGATTTTCTGCTTTTTTCCAAGGCCATAATCTGCTTCGCATATAAAAAGTAATAACCATTAAATGCGCTGCAAAAAACACGGTTAACTCAAATAAAATAGTTACCCAACCCAACACGTTTTCTTCGTAAGAAAAACTTGGTTTTCCACCAAAATTTTGTGGCCAATCTTGAATCATGGTGTAATTAGTTAGCCATACTGCTGTGAGAAGACCGGTTACACCAAACAAGAAAGCAGCGATTGCAATACGTGTTTTTTTAAGCCCTAAAGCTTTTTCTAAACCATGTACGGGAAAAGGAGTATATACTTCTTCTATCTCCTGATTTGCTTTACGAACAGTTTTTACTGCATCTAGTAATACTTCATCATCCTTATATAAAGCGTATACTGTATAATATTTTTTACTCATGACTGTTGTTGTCTCTTAAGTTTTTATGATATTGTCCTGTTTTCTTTAATATTGTTTTAACCTCTGCTTGTGCAATCACCGGGAAAGTACGTGCGTATAATAAAAACAACACAAAGAAAAATCCTAAAGTTCCTATAAAGATTCCTATATCTACAAAGGTGGGTTCAAAACGTGACCATGTAGATGGTAAATGTCCTCTACTCAATACAATAGCAATGATATCAAAGCGTTCAAACCACATCCCAATATTTATGGCAATTGAAATTAAAAATGACGCGATAAAACTAGTACGTACTTTTTTAAACCACAATAATTGAGGGATTAAAATATTAAATAGAATCAGTGACCAAAATGCCCACCAATAAGGTCCTGTTGCGGCACCTACAGACATATAAGTGAAATTTTCATAGGGACTACCTGTGTACCAACCTATAAAAAACTCAGAGATATATGCAGTTGCAACAATACCACCGGTTAGTAGTATTACCATATTCATGTTTTCGATATGTTTACGGGTAATATAATTCTCTAAATTGGTTACTTTTCGCATGATACCCAACAAGGTTTGTACCATTGCAAATCCTGAAAAAATAGCTCCGGCAACAAAATAAGGAGGGAAAATTGTACTGTGCCATCCGGGGTTTATTGAGGTAGCAAAGTCCATGGATACAATAGTGTGTACCGATAATACCAAAGGAGTTGCCAAACCGGCTAATACCAAAGATACTTCTTCAAAACGTTGCCAGTCTTTGGCTCTTCCGGTCCATCCAAAACTCACTAAGCTGTATATTTTCTTTTGGAAAGGTTTTACTGCTCTATCACGAATCATAGCAAAATCAGGTAATAGACCCGTCCACCAAAATACTAGAGATACGGATAGATACGTTGAGATAGCAAATACATCCCATAATAAAGGCGAGTTAAAGTTTACCCATAAACTTCCAAATTGATTGGGTAGTGGTAGTGTAAAATAGCCATTCCATATTCGTCCCATATGAATTAACGGAAACAGGCCTGCTTGGAATACTGCAAAAATTGTCATTGCCTCTGCAGATCGATTAATTGCCATTCGCCATTCTTGACGGAATAATAATAATACGGCTGATATCAATGTTCCTGCATGACCAATACCTACCCACCATACAAAGTTGGTTATATCCCATGCCCATCCTATATTTTTATGCAATCCCCAAGTACCAATACCCGTTCCAATTGTGTAGGTGATGGCTCCTATTCCCCATAAAAAAGCTATAAGTGCAATGGTAAAGGCAATCCACCAATTTCTATTGGCTTTAGTTTCAATAGGTCTTGCAATATCCACAGAAATATCGTGATAGGATTTTTTTCCTAAAATCAGCGGCTCTCTATAAGGTGATTCGTAATGAGACATATTTTTTAAATTTATTTATTCTTTTATTTTTTGAAATTTACCCTTAGGCATTTTCGTTTCTTACTTTTACTTGATAGACGACATTCGGTTTTGTCCCTACAAAATCTAACAAGTGATAAGCCCTTTTGTCTTCAACTAAATGAGCAACTTTGCTTTCTTTGTCATTGACATCTCCAAATACTAATGCATTTGTGTTACAAGCACTTACGCAAGCAGTTTGGAATTCACCATCTTTAATGGTGCGTCCCTCTTTTTTTGCTTCCAAAATGGTCGCTTGTGTAATTTGAATACACAAAGAACATTTTTCCATCACTCCACGAGAACGAACGACCACATCCGGATTTAATACCATTTTTCCGTAATCGTTATTCATGTTGTAATCAAATTCTTCATTTTCATTGTATCGGAACCAATTGAAACGACGTACACGATAAGGACAGTTATTTGCACAATAACGTGTTCCAACACAACGATTGTACGCCATTTGATTTTGACCTTGTTTTCCATGTGAAGTTGCTGCCACCGGACATACCGTTTCACAAGGGGCATGATTACAATGCTGACACATTACAGGTTGAAAAGCAACTTGAGGGTTTTCAGCAACACGTTCTAGACCGTGATACATTGCTACACGACCTATACCTTCTTCTTTTGCCGCTTCATGCGAAGCCACCTCTGATGAATAATATCTGTCAATACGTAACCAATGCATATCGCGACTATTACGAACCTCTGATTTTCCGACTACTGCTACATTGTTTTCTGCATGACAAGCTATTACACATGCTGCACAACCTGTACAAGCGGTTAAATCAATTGATAAATTAAATTTATGTCCTGTAGAATCATCAAAAGAGGACCACAAATCTGCCTTTTCAGGTTTTACAGCTTGGTGATCCATCGAATAAGTATGTTTGTGATTCCAATGATGACTGTCTTCATGTTGGTAGTCGTGTAAGGATACTTCTTTTAAAATATCGTGACGTCCCGCCAACGTGTGATGCAATTGGACACAGGCAAACTCGTGAGTACCACTTGGGGCACTAATACTGACATCGAATTGATTGTTATTAAAATTGTTATAAAACTTAAAGGCATTTACACCTTGTTTCATTTCATTTTTAACTCCTGCCTCACGTCCATATCCTAAGGCTAAACCTATAGATCCTATTGCTTGACCCGGTTGTATATAAACAGGGACATCATTTAGAGTTAGGTCACCGATAGTTATGTTTACTTTATCACCATCTAACGCACCATTATCAGCAGTTGTATTGACAATACCTCGTGCTTTTGCATCTGCCGGAGACATTGTTAAGTAATTATCCCAGGATGCACGAGTAATTGGATCCGGTAATTCTTGTAACCAAGGATTGTTTGCCATTTGTCCGTCTCCCATCGACACTTTAGTATATAGTGCTAACTCTAAATCGCTTGATTTCGTTTGAGCTAATTTAGAAGCTACCGTAGACATGTTTAGTATGTTTTCAAAAACCTCTTCTTCAATTAGGATCTCTTTTTTGACAAAACCATCGTGAATAGCTTGATTCCAATTTCCTTCAAAATTAGATTTTAAAAAATCGTAAAAAGATTGTTCACTACCCATCCATGATAGAATCGTATCTTGAAACTGTCTGGTGTAAAATAAAGGTTTAATGGTAGGTTGAATAATACTGTAATGTCCTTTTTGATGCATTACATCACCCCAGGACTCTAAATAATGAGGAACTGCCAGAGCGTATTGCATGACTTTTGCAGTTTCGTCTTCATTCATTGAAAAAGCAACACTTAGATCTACTTTACTCAATCCTTCTACAAAAGCTTTACTGTTTGGTAAACTATAAACCGGATTTGTGTTGTAGGTTAACAAAGCGCCTATTTTCCCTTCATTCATGTCTTTGATTAAAGAAGCGACTTCGGCATCGTTACCATGGCGAATATTTCTAGTATTGACAGTGTCAACGATACTTGAACCCAATGCTTTATTAATCGCTAAAGCCAAAATTTGTGCATTTTTATCTTGAATACCTGTTACTACAACAGCCTTATTACCGGCATTTTTTAATTCAGTTGCTAAAACTGCTAGGGCTTCATCAACAGGAGTTTCTTGCGATTGCAAATTGTTACCGGTTACTGCATTGTATAAATTAATCAGTGCAAAGATTTGTTGCGAAGGTTTTAAAGGAATACGCTTGTCTGCATTGGCTCCTGTAAGCGACATATTAGCTTCTAATTGTACGTGATAAGACATGTTGCCTGTTTCCGGCTTACGTCCCTGCGTATAGGTTTTTTCAAAACCACCACCTTGCCAATCTCCTAAAAAATCAGCTCCAACAGAAACAATCATTTTTGCTTTTGCAAAATTATAATTCGGCAACATACGTTCTCCATACATCGCTTCAAAGGCATCTAAAGCTGCTGATTCAGAAACAGCATCGTAAACCACATGACGTACATTTCCAAATTTTTCTTGAAACTGCCCCATCAATTTATGGGTAGAAGGACTCGCACAAGTGCCCGTTAATAAAACCACTTCTTTGCCTGATGCAAATACTTGACGTAATTTTTCAGTTATATTTTTATCTAAATCTTCCCAACTTATTTTTTCTCCGTTATGCTTTGGACCTTTTAATCTTGCATCATCATAAAGCGATAAAACAGATGCTTGAACTCTTGCATTAGTACTACCACCGGCTTCCTTATTTGGTTCAATTTTTATAGGACGTCCTTCGCGAGTTTTCACTAAGATATTTGCAAAATCATATCCGTCAAACATCGTAGTAGCATAGTAATTTGCAGCACCCGGCATAATGTCTTCAGGTTTGATAACATAGGGTATTGCCTTACGCACAGGACCTTCACAAGAAGCTAAAGTGGCTGCAGCAGTAGAAAAACCTACATATTTCAAGAAATCACGTCTTGTGGGTTCAGAAGCCTCTAAAGTCTCTTTGTCTCCCAAAAACTGATCCGTTGGGATTTCCTCTATAAATTCTCTTTTGTTAAGATTATCTACTATGGAAGTGTCTTTTTTTAACTCTTCTGTACTAATCCAGTATTTTTTATTTAAACTCATATTTTAAAATCTAAAATCGTCATCTCGATTCCGCTCGATGACCTTGTGTGTTTATTGTAAAAACTTAACTACAAATCTACGTTGCTCGTAGTCGCGGTTGTTAATCATATTTAATAATGGCATTTTCCACATTCTGTTCCTCCCATATCTGCAACTGTCGCCCCTTTATGTGCTTTTGCCATATGCTCATAAGTTCCGGCGTAATAACCGTTGTTATCCATATCTACTTGGGTATCTTGGTGGCATTTTAAACACCAATCCATCGTCAAAGGAGAATATTGTTCTACTCTGTGCATTTCTTCAACAGGGCCGTGACAAGTTTGGCATTCTAAACCTGCTACATCTACATGTTGGGAATGATTATAATACACAAAATCAGGTAAATTATGTACGCGAATCCACTCAATTGCTTTTCCATCGCTTGTATAAGCAAATTGTGATGGTTCCCAGCCTGCTGCTGCGTGAACTTTAGCAATTTCTCCATCAAAAAACGCTTTGTCATGTCCACCAAATGTTTCTCCGGTATATTCATTAATCGATTTGTGACAATTCATACAGACATTTGATGTTGGAATACCGGAAGTCTTGCTATGTTTGGCTGATGCATGGCAATATTCACAATCAACACCATTGTCTCCTGCGTGTACTTTATGTGAAAACTCAATGGGCTGTACAGGTTTATACCCTGTATCAACACCAATTTGAAATAAATAATTAAACAAAAAATAAGCGGTACTAAACAAAGCGATAATTGTTAAGAATATAGCACCAAAATTTTGTTTTTTCTTTGCTAGGAAATAAATCAAACCTACAAAAAGAAGTAAAACGATAGGTTGCCACCACCAATTGCTATTGTTTGCTTCCAAGCCTTCATAGATTCCTGGTGCTGTTGCACTTGTGGTATCGGCAACACTTTCTGTCTCTGTTGTTGCCACAGGTGTTTCTGTAGCGGTACTATCTCCGCTTGTATAGGCAATAATATTATCAATATCTGCATCTGTAAATTGTGGAAAGAGAAGCATTGGGATTTTGTTGTATTCCTCAAAGATTGCTTTTGCATCGGCATCTTCTTTGATAAACTCAAGCGAATTTCTCACAAATTTATAAATCCATTCTTTTTCTCGACGATCACCTATCCCTCCTAGAGGTGGACCGACGAATCTAGCGTCTAACTTATGACAAGCAGCACAGTTGCTGTTAAATAATTCCTTACCTTTTGACGCATCACTTTCTTGGGCAGTTAGACTTGCGGTAAAAAAGAAGAATAGTGAAAAAGCAAAACCAACTAGTTTTGCTTTTAAATTGCGTTTATGCACAATATCCATATTGAAAAAGTTATATCTGGTTTGGTATAATTATTTCATATCCTATTTTGAGTAGCGGGATAAAAATAAGGGCTAAAGTAGCAATATTTAATCAATTTACAAGTAATTGAATTAGTTTGACGTGTAATTTAAAATGATTCTAAATAGAATTAAAGACTATTTTCTCTTGTATTGTGTTATTTATATAAATTTAGATCTCTAATTGTGTTATTATATTGTTTATTTTTAAATAGTATATTTGCAAAAAAGTGACTGTTTTATGTATATTAGGTTATTGATTATTTTTTTGCTTTTTACCGGATTATTTAGCCATACAAGCTTCGGCCAGAATAGTGATCTAAAAATGCAAAACTTATTAAAAGAGAAGCGACTTTACAACCAAGTGCATGCCGAAATTGACGGTTATCGTATTCAATTATATAATGGATTGAACGAAAAAAAAGCAAAAAATAGACGTGGGAGTTTTTCAGCTTTTTTCCCGTATATCGCAACTCGATTAGTTTACGAACAACCCGAATGGAAAGTGCAGACGGCAGCATTTCGATCAGAACTGGAAGCCTATAAAGTTTGGCTTAAAGTTCGTGAAAAATTTGAAGGTACCTTTGTATTTGAAACAAAAAGGAAAAATTGATAGATTTTTAATTTTCTTTATTGAAAACTCCTTTGCAAATTGAGAAATTCATCCATTTATACTTTAAAAAATTAATATAGTAATACATAACTTTACATACTTCCTACTATAAAACTTAAGAAATCATGAGATTTATTCTTCTACTATTATTTATTCTATCTGTTAATGTATTTGCCCAAAAACCAGATTCACAATATTCTAAATCTAGAATTTACATCAATTCTAATATTGATATAAAAAACCTGATGGATCACGGAGTTGCTGCGGATCATGGAATTATCAAACAAAATACGTTTATTGAATCTGTTTTTTCTTCACAAGAAATTGAAAAAGCAAAATCTTTGGGTTATCAAGTAGTTACCCTTGTTGAGGATATGCAAGAGTATTATATAAAGAATGTGCGTGACAGAGAAACAAGGAAATCAAAAAATCCTGAACCTTGTGAATCATCAGGAGTAACAGAATATGAAACACCTGCTAATTTTAATTTGGGCAGTATGGGCGGTTTTCTCACCTATACACAGATATTAGCTGAATTAGATGACATGCAAGCTTTGTATCCAGATTTAATAACTATCAAATCACCTATTAGCAGTTTTGAAACTATTGAGAACAGACCTATTTACTGGATTAAAATTTCTGATAATCCAACCACAAACGAGTCAGAACCAGAGATACTATATACTGCAATTCATCATGCAAGGGAACCGGCTTCAGTACAACAGCTTATTTTTTATATGTGGTATTTATTAGAAAACTACAGTTCGGATAGTGATATTCAAACATTAGTGGATAATACAGAAATGTATTTCGTTCCTGTAATTAATGTCGATGGCTATATTTACAATGAAACAACTAATCCTAATGGTGGAGGTTATTGGCGAAAAAATAGGCGCAATAATGGAGATGGAACGTATGGAGTTGATCTAAACAGAAATTATTCTTATGAATGGGGAGGTTCCGGAACTTCAGGATCCGGTGGAGAGACCTATCCGGGGATTTCGGGTTTTAGTGAACCAGAAACACAAGCGATAAAATGGTTTTGTGAACAACATAGTTTTATAATGGCGTTAAACAATCATACCTACAGTGAGTTATTGTTATATCCTTTTGGTTACGCCGCAAATACCCCTACGCCTGATGATGAAGCATTTCAAGCAATATCTAGTTTAATGGTTTCACAAAATGGTTATACAAACCAAATATCGGCTGATTTATACCCCGCATCTGGTGTTTCTGATGACTGGATGTACGGTGATACCTCTACTCATGATAAAATATTTGCAATGACTCCTGAAATAGGTTATGCTTTTTGGCCTTCACAAAGTGATATTATACCTATTTGCAAGGAAATGATGTTTCTAAACATAACTGGAGCCAAACTTATTCATAACTATGCTGAAATAGAAGACAATTCCCCTCCTTTTGTATCTAGCATTAATGGTGTTTTTGATTATTCCGTACATCGAATAGGTCTAGGAGAGCCAGGTGATTTTACTGTAAGTATTATACCTGTTTCAAGTAATCTAATAAATATTGGGAATTCAAACTCACATACAGGTTTAGAAATGTCTGAGACAGAACTAGGATCAATAACATATTCATTAAATAATTCTATACAAATTGGAGATCTTATATCGTATAAACTAATTGTTGATAATGGTTTGTTTTCAAGTGAGAAAACAATAAATAAAACCTTTGGAAACCTTACAGAAATATTCTTAGACAATTGTGACACTACAACTGCTTATTGGAATAATTCTGACTGGGGTACAAGTACAACTGCGTATGTGTCAACCCCTGCATCAATTACAGATTCACCATCAGGAAACTATAATGATAACGTAAATAGCAACATCGTGTTATCCGATCCAATCGATTTAACGGATGCTTTGATGGCGAGTGTTTCATTTTATTCAAAATGGGAAATTGAAAATAATTGGGATTATGTACAGTTTGAAGTTTCAATAGACAATGGTACAACTTGGCAAGCCCAATGCGGAAAATTCACAAATACAGGTGTTTCAAACCAGAATTCAGCTGAAGGGGAGCCTTTGTATGACGGAATACAAACTGATTGGATATTGGAAGAAATTGATTTGAATGACTATATAGGAGAGCAAATTTTATTTAGGTTTACACTGGTATCAGACACTGCCGTTACTGAAGACGGTTTTTACTTTGATGATTTATCCGTTAAAATAATTGAAGCATCTTCATCGGGAATCCCAGCTAATGAATTAGCAAATTTCAGTATATATCCAAATCCTGCCTCTAACTATTTAAAAATTAATGTACCCGTTGAAGGTAAAGAATATCAGCTCGACATAATAAGTACTACCGGACAAGTTATTAGTCAACATACTGTTTCTAACTCCAAACCACGTATTGATCTTACAAATATTTCAAAAGGGATATACTTTATAAAAGTATTTTCAGAAGGAACTTCAAAAGTTTGTAAGTTTATCAAAAATTGATTAAAAAAAAGAGACGAGATAAACGCGTCTCTTAAATTTATTTTTTCCGCTAAAACAACTTATTTTTTTGTTGTTTTACAAGAATTCATTCCGAAAATTGAATATAACGGACAACTACCCATCAAAGTAGTTAAAAGCATGATAATGGCGACAGCCCAAAGTACATATTCTACCCAAGTAGCTTCAAAACCACCTTTGTAAGCAAAATAGGCAGCTATTATTGCGATAACTACACGTAGAATTTTGTCAAAACTTCCTACATTTTTTTTCATAATAAAATTAGATTAATGTCTGTGCAATTAGTAAAACTTGTATTTAAAAAAAGCAACAGAGCGGTTAGTTAATAAATAGTTTTCTTTATACCATTCAAAATTTAAAAAGTACTGGGTAAAGTTATAAAAAAATTATCAAATCACTAATCGTTCAATCTTCCTATTGCACAACTCACAAAAGATTTAGCTTTGTGCAAAGTTGTATTATTTGCTTTGAGTTCCGGATAGCCTAATTTTGAAAGTTTCTTTTTTACTATTTCGATTCTTTGCGAATTAACAGCCTTAAAAGTAATTTTTGATTTATCAAGATCAACCTTTATTTCCGTTACACCTTCTAGGGCTCCTAATCCTTTAATTATAGTGTTAGCACAACCTTGGCATTTTAAGTTTTGAATTTCTATAATTGTCATAATTTTACGATTTTATAATTGTAACAAATGTAACATAATAATTATTAGGGACACTTTTTATTCCGTCTGAAACTATTTGGCTATAATTCGGAAAACAGTATCTTTGAAGCCTATTATATTATTGTAAACATTTATATGATACAAAGAATTCAAAGCATTTATTTAGTATTGGTAAGTGTCCTTTCGGGTGGATTGGTTTTGATTTTTGATTTTTGGAAAAATGAAAATAATCAATCAGTCGATATTTGGACACTATTAGAGCATCAGGACTATCTTTTAAAAAGTGTCAGTATTGCCTTTTTTTTAGTTGCGCTACTGGCTTTTATAAGTCTTATGAGTTTTAAACATAGAATATTACAAATAAATTTGAATCGTTTTAACATTTTAATAAACCTCATTTTGTTAGGCTTATTAGTTTATCATCTACTAAATTTATCTGGAGAAACAATGGTTTCAGAGAAGGGTATTGGAAGTTTTTTACCTTTGGCATCAATAGTATTATTGCTTTTTGCAAATCTTGCTATTCAAAAAGATGAAAAACTCGTAAAATCTGTAGATAGATTACGATAAGGACTTAACTTAGTATATTTAGTGTAAAAAACCCTCCTTATATTTTTATTAGGAGGGTTTGTGCTAAAAAAAGTTAAGTTTTGTAAAAAAAGGATCATTTATTAGTTTAAATTTCATGTACCTAAAACCACTATTTGGAAAAATCACGGAATTGGGTATTGTGTAGTAATATTAACTCTTATAAATTTGTGGCATACTTATGAAGGGAAAAGTTATATCAGTGCATATAGCAGACGATCATCAGATATTAATTGATGGAATCAAAGCTGTACTAAAAACAGAAGAACAAATAGATGTTGTAGGTTATTCACTAGACGGGATCAGTGTTATAAACTGGTTTAGCGAAAACAATGCCGATATATTGGTGTTAGATATTGGAATGCCGAAAATGGACGGCATTGAAGTTTTACGTTCTTTTCAAATTAATGGAAACCTACCCAACACAATTATTTTAACAAGTTATAATGATGTTAAATTAATTAAAGAGGTGCTAAAAATGGGCGCACGAGGTTTTATTACCAAGGTAAGTGCCGGCGAAAGTATTATTGAAGCTATAAAAACAGTTCACGAAGGTGATATATTTTTTAGTAGTGATATAAGGAATAAAATTGTCAATTCTTTTACCGGTAAAAAAATAACAGAAGAGGCTTATTTTAACGAATACTTTGGTATGCTTACCGATCGTGAGTATGAAATATTAAAGCTTATTGCCGAAGAATACAGCAATAAAGAAATCGCCAAAATGCTCAACATCAGTACCGGAACGGTTGAGACACATAAAAAACACATCATGTCAAAATTGAATGTGAAAAATGCGGTAGGATTAGCAATCTATGTTGTAAAACATCGATTGATTGAATAATGGAAATATTTAGGTTGATTAGGGGAAGAAGTTTCTCATAGTACTTATTTACACTTGTACATCTTCCCCTTTTTTATTCAACCATATTCACATAATGAAAACCCTTTTACCGGAGTTATTGCCTCAAGGCAACTAATAAAGGTGAATTTTTAACTTAACTTAACCTTTATATTATGAAACATTTACTTTTAGGCTTTATTACCTTAGTTTTGGTGTTATCTGCCTGCTCAAGAGAAGAAGTTGTAACCGATTTAAATGCTACTGACAAGAACATGTTAGAGTCTTTTGAAATCAAACGCAACAGTGATGGTAGCTATGCATTGACACACGAAATTATTGAAGGAGTTGCCGTCGATTACTCTGCGACTAAAACACATAACGAAATTTATTTTTACTCAGATGTAGATGCAGAAAAACACAGTATTACACAAAATTACAACGTAGAAAATAACACGTTGAATTTTGTATTTTTAGATGAGAATAACAGCAAGCTTCCTCGAGTTAGTATTTTAGATGACAACACTGTAGAAAAAGGAGGTGACTTAGGGCTGTTAGACACCTATTCCTTAGTGTTTAATCAAGATGGTACAGCACAATTAGATTTTAAAGTTGAAACTGGTGTTGATGTTGCTTTTGGATATAATGAGGCCGAAAACATCAATGATATTTACCTAACTGAAGGTGCTTCTACACAACTTGACTATTCTAAAACGTATAATAAAGAAGCAGATGGAAGTTTGCGAATAGATTTTGTACAAACAGCTGACAAGGCCAATGAAACAAAAAAACCCCGAGTAATATTTGACTAAACGCCTTTTTATAACCCCAAAATGTTATAGCGCCTTCTTATTCACCCCCTGTTTACCCCTTTTTTTTACCTTTGACGGATAGAAGTAACTTATGACAAAATACAACTGGTTAATATATTTTTGGTTCGCCTTTTTGCTTACCCCCTTTTTTTTACCCGTTGTTGTAAATGCGTCGGTAGTACAAAACACCTCCTTACCCCCACAAAATCCTACTGTTCCTGCTCCCCGGCAGGCAGTAGGTACTATCGACTCTTTGCAAAAAGCACAAAGTTTTTATCAAGAAAAAAAATACAAAGAAGCTTTAAAAATAAGTTTGGCATTGCTTAAAAAAGCAACAGATGAAAAAAATAATGAGTCTGTCGAAAAAACAAGTTTTTTAATTGCTTCTATTTTTAAGAATACGAATAATTACGATAAAGCTTTAGAATATTATAAAAAAAGTATTGCTATTGCAAATAATTCAGCAGATAGTGTTCACATTGTTTCTGTTCAGCTAAACATCGGAATTATGTATTCTAAGATCAATAGCCTTGATAGTGCGAGTGTTTATTATAACAAAATTATAAACAGAAAAACTTTTCAAAAAGAGATTGAATTTTTACAAGCAAGGGCTTATGTTAATTTATCCGGAGTCCAACTAAAAA
>JAOZTK010000043.1 GCA_029942185.1 Flavobacteriaceae bacterium | reverse complement strand
TCGATGCGTTTTCGTAGAAATATTGAACGAATTGGAGAAATTTTAGCCTATGAAATGAGTAAAGAACTACCGTATAAAAGTGAAGCAATAAGTACTCCATTAGGTACTAAAATCATGCAATTATCCGATGAAAATATGGTGCTTTGCTCTATATTACGTGCCGGTTTACCACTGCACAGAGGTGTGTTAAATTATTTTGATAAAATTGATAATGCCTTTATTTCTGCTTATCGCAAATTAAAACCAAATGGCGATTTTGATATTAAAGTTGAGTATTTTGCTTCTCCCTCTTTGGAAGATAAAATTTTAATTTTGGCAGATCCTATGTTAGCTACTGGCCAGTCTTTAGTCAGTACCTATAATGCTTTATTATCACATGGTTCTCCTAAAGAATTACATATTTTTTCTGTTATAGCTTCTGATTATGGAATCGATTATATTGAAAAACATCTCCCAAAAGATGCACATTTATGGATTGCCGCTATTGACACAACTTTAGATGAGCATGGGTATATTATTCCCGGTTTGGGCGATGCGGGTGATTTAGCTTTTGGGGATAAGTTATAACCTGAGCTCATGTTTATAGCAGATTAAATAAAATATTTCTGTACAAAAGGCCAAATAAAAACGAATAGCAATAAACTGTATAACACGAAGTCTTTAATCCAGTATTTGCGAATTAAATAAAATAAATTTCCAACTAAAACGGCAATTGGGAAAAATAAATATTGTATAGTTTCTTCTATTTTAAGATTATTGCTGAGTAGAATAAAAATACTGATTGTTAGATGTATCGTTATTAATTTGATACTGTTTTTATCATCACCGTCAAAAACATAAATTTTTGTAAGAATACGAAACAGCGACCAAAGCATGAGTAGTATTAGTATAGAAAAAGGGATTAAGAAGTCAAATGGAGCTATTTTTAAAGTATCAAAATCAAAGTATAATTCACTAAAATAAAAAAAAGTTGTTTCATTCCCAAAGACAAAACAGTAAGCAAAATAAATAAAAACAGGGGTTACAAATCCTAAAAGTGGGATAAACAAATTCTTGTCAATTATTTTTAGATAAATAAGAAAACTACTGTAAACAAGAAAAAGATATAAAACAGATTGTGGATAGATTAAAAAGGAGATTCCGATAAAAAACCCACTGTCAAAAAGCTTGGATAATCGCTCTCTTTTTGACCGAAGACTGTAGAGACGTCTGGCGGCAAATAATACAAAAAGGTGTGAAAAACTGATTTTGGAAATACTAAAAACCGCCGGAAACAACCCTAAAAATAAGACAAATAACACGATAGCATAATAATTTGCCGGAGTTAAATGATTGCGATCAATTATAAAACCAGCCAAAAAAGTCATAAAGCCAAAAAGAATAAAAACACTGATTATTTGTAAGATAAAAAATAGGTTTTTCGAGATAGGTGGAGGAGTGAAAAAGCTAATTACAACAAGAAAAAGCAATATAAACAACAGGCTTATAAAGCTTACGGGTTCTGATTTTTTAAAAAATCTTGCTAACATCAGTTGATCTGTTTTTTTCTTTGTAAATATATATTTTATTTGTGAGACTCTAAAAAAATTATTTTAATTTTTTAATTAGTCAAATTAAAAATCAAGCTATAAGCATGATAAATCCTGTTGTCTGTACTGAACCCACCTATCGATTCGACCCTTCCTGTCACGACAAAGGCGTGATGGGGTAAATTCCCTAAGTTGGGTTCAGTCCCGATAATCATCGGGATACCCTGAGGTTTTAACAATCATATAGAACAAAGTATCAAACAATTCGCTGCTCTTTTCTCTACTTTCATTCTGAGAATAAAAAATAATTATGTAGGTTTGCAAAGTAAACAACTGAAGTTATGATAGCAAACAATATTTGGAAATTAATTGGCGATATGATTGAGTGGGCTTTTGCTCCTTATGATGTTTTACGTTTAGGTACAGATAATTGGTGGAGTTCAAATATCATAAGTTGGATTCTAATTGTCGTTGGTTTGATCTCTTTAATATATTGGATGGGACAAATGTACAGCTACAAAAGAAGTGGTAAAGAAGACTCAGCTTAATCTTCCTTTGTTTTGGGCAGTAAAAATAAATTAAAAAGATTTCGTGAAAACGAAAACTTCAAAAATGTCATTCAACCTACTCGTCAAGAAGTTTTTGATGGTTTTTACTTAAAAGGGAAATGGCATACTTTTTTTAAAAATGACAATCCTATTATTTTAGAATTAGGCTGTGGGAAAGGCGAATATACCTTGGCTTTAGCACAGAAAAATCCGAATATTAACTATATAGGCGTTGATATTAAAGGAGCTCGTTTTTGGCGAGGAGCTAAAACAGCTTTGGAAAAAAACACGACCAATGTAGCTTTTCTTCGTACGCAAATAGAATTAATAGATTTGTGTTTTTCTTCCGGAGAAGTGTGTGAGATTTGGATTACTTTTCCGGATCCTCAAATAAAATACAAACGCACAAAACACAGATTGACCAATCCTGTTTTCCTGTCAAAATATCAAAATATTCTTGTAAAGGATGGGCTAATACACTTAAAAACGGATAGTGAATTTATGTATGGATATACACTTGGTTTATTACGAGGCACAGGACAGAAGATTATTTATGCCAATCACGATATTTATAAAAATGAAGGTGCTCCGAATATTGTCATGGAGGTACAGACCTTTTATGAACGACAATTTTTAGAAATAGGGAAACCCATTACTTATATACAATTTCAGTTTTCCGATAAAGAATAAATGCAATCAAAAACCAATTTTTTTAAAAAGGCACAAGCGGTCGCACGTAAAATTCCCTATGGTCGTGTTAGCAGTTATGGTGCAATAGCTCGTTATTTAGGTGCTACAAAATCAGCTAGAACAGTTGGTTGGGCGATGAACGCTTCTAAAACTGACGCGAGTGTTCCCGCGCATAGAGTGGTTAGTAGTAAGGGAATTTTAACAGGAAAAAATCATTTTGACGGAACCAATTTAATGCAACAACTCTTAGAAAATGAAGGCGTATTGATTGATAACTATCAAATCACAAACTTCAAAGAAATCTTTTGGGATCCAAATCTGGAATTAAGAATTATAAAAAAACAGTAATTATCAAGTTAAAGCCCAACTAATATTGTTCTTTCTCATTTGGGAAATCACCACTTTTAACATCTTCTATATATCGCTCAAAAGCATCTGACATTTCTGTATAAAGATCTAAATAGCGGCGTAAGAAACGAGGGTGAAATTCATGGGTCATCCCGAGCATATCATGCGTAACTAATACTTGTCCATCTACACCACCACCTGCACCAATACCAATTACGGGAATCGTCAGGTCTTTTGCTACTTCTTCGGCAAGTTTTGCCGGGATTTTTTCGAGAACCAGTGCAAAACAACCGAGTTTTTCTAACAACTTAGCATCTTCTTTTAATTTTTGAGCTTCTTCCTCCTCTTTAGCTCTAACAGTATAGGTCCCAAATTTATAAATAGACTGAGGCGTTAAACCCAAATGGCCCATTATGGGAATACCGGCTGATAAAATACGGACAATTGATTCTTTAATTTCAGAACCTCCTTCCATCTTTACAGCATGACCTCCGGATTCTTTCATGATACGTATCGCTGAGGCTAAAGCACTTTTAGAATTACCCTGATAGGTGCCAAAAGGTAAATCCACAACGACTAAAGCTCTTTTTATGGCACGAATAACAGAGCTGGCATGATAGATCATTTGGTCTAATGTCAAAGGTAAAGTGGTTTCATGACCCGCCATAACATTGGAAGCAGAATCTCCAACTAGTATTACATCAATACCCGAACCGTCTACAATTTTTGCCATTGTATAATCATAAGCGGTAAGCATGGCTATTTTTTTAGCATGTGCTTTCATTTCAGATAATGATTTTACAGTTACTCTTTTATATTCTTTAGGTGCAATAGACATAATTATATTCTTTAAGTTGTAAAAATACATTTTTTCAAGCAATCGACTCGCTTACACCAAATCTAAAAATTATATATCTTTACGAAATATGATCGTTCGACTTTCTTTTCTACATAAAAAATATTCTACATTGACAATTTGGCCTTTTATCTTTGTTAAAGAAAATTTTTACAAAAAAGATAAAATATTAATCAATCATGAAAAAATTCATTTACGCCAACAAGTTGAACTGCTTTGGGCACCTTTCTTTTTGTGGTATATCACGGAATTTATAATCAAGTTAATCATTTATAAAAATTGGAATTTAGCCTATAAATCCATTAGTTTTGAAAGAGAGGCCTATAAAAATGAAGAAAATAAAGAGTATCTACAAGATCGAAAATTCTGGTCTTTTTGGAAATATCTTTACAATACAAATCGGAATTAGATCAAACACAGTCCATCAAGGAACAAGCTCTTTTTATCTATTTTAGATTAGTTTCAATGTTTAACACCCATAATTCTTAATAAAATCAATATTTTTCCTATTTTTGAAGGCTAAATGTTTCTAGACCTAAATGATAACATATATCAAAGGAAAACTTATTGAGAAAACCCCGACCTATGCAATAATTGAAAGCAATGGTTTGGGTTATTTTGTACATATTTCTCTACATACGTATTCGCAGATTTCTGATGAAGAATTGGTAAAACTCTTTACGCATTTTTATGTACGGGAAGATGCACAGTCATTATATGGGTTTTTTACTAAAACAGAACGAGAAATATTTAGGTTATTAATTTCAGTTTCAGGTGTAGGTACGGCAACAGCACGAGTGATGTTATCATCGATGAGTCCAAAAGAAATTCAACAAGCAATTGCCACCGACAACGTTACATTGTTAACATCTGTAAAGGGCATTGGAGCAAAAACAGCGCAACGTATCATTATCGATTTAAGAGATAAGATTCTTAAAACCTATGATATGGAGACAATTTCATCAAATATAGACAATACTGTAAAAGATGAAGCGTTATCTGCTTTGGATGTTTTAGGTTTTTCACGAAAACAAACGCAACGAGTTATCGATGTTATCTTACGTGATAATCCTACTCTTGAATTAGAAAATTTGATCAAACAAGCTTTAAAAAACCTTTAATAATTTCTTTTGAACAGACCCAGACAAATTTCGACACAAATGAAGATGATTAATTGCGCGCTTACCTATCCACGGCTAAGCATTACGTGTTACCTATAAAGAAATAAGATTTGAACTACATGAAAAAGTTACTATTACATACTCGTTTTACTTTTATACTATTGCTTAGTGTGGTAGCGTTAAAAGCACAAACCCCTCAAGATTCAATACCTACAGATAGTACGACCACCTTACCTTATGACTTTAGTACCTACCAAAATGGTAGTTTGTATTTGAATGATTTAGAAAATTATGACGTCATATACGATCCGGTACAAAATCGCTATTTGGTAGTAACAACAATAGGAGATTATGAGATTTCATACCCTATTTATATGACACCTAAGGAATACAGTGATTATCGCCTTAAAAAAGATATGCACGATTATTATAAAGGGAAACTCAGTTCTATTAGTGGGAAGAAAAAAAATAGTGATGAAGAACAAAAGAATTTACTTCCAAAATATTATGTCAATTCCAATTTCTTTAAAAGTGTTTTCGGTGGCAATGAGATTGAGGTTAATATGCAAGGAAATATTGAGATTAAAATGGGACTTCTCCATCAAGAAGTTGATAATCCAAATTTAAACGAAACAAACAGAAAGCCGACCATATTTGATTTTAATCAAAACATCGGAGCCAGCATTATGGCTAAGGTGGGAGAACGACTACGAGTGTCTGCTAATTATGATACACAATCAACTTTCAATTTTCAAGATATTGTAAAATTAGAATTTGATCCAAGTGCAGGTTACGATGACGATGGAATTATTCGAAAAATTGAAATGGGTAATGTAAGCATGCCAATGCGAAGCTCGTTAATTCACGGAGCACAAAATCTTTTTGGAGTTCGAACGCAATTACAATTTGGTAAAACAACGATATCAACCGTTTATGCCAAACAACAATCGCAATCCAAAACGGTACAAGCTGAAGGAGGTGCTGTCATCGAAGAATTTGAATTACAAGCTACCGATTATGACAAGGACAGACATTTTTATTTAGCGCAGTATTTTAAAGACAATTTTGACAATGCTCTTTTGAGATATCCGCTTGTAAATTCATCCATTCAAATTACTAGCATTGAACTTTGGACAACCAATACCAACAATACGACTAACAATGTTCGAAATATTGTGGCTATAGCCGATTTGGGAGAGTCGAACGTAACCAATGGAAATATTGGAAATACTGAGATTGCTGTTACGGGTCAATTGCCGAACTATATTCCTGATAACTCAGTAAACGAACTTAATAGTATTCTTACTGAATCAGGACCCATTAGAAATATCTCAACAATATCAGATGCTTTTGGTGGAATTGTTCCTATTACTTCACCCATGCAACAAGGTCGTGATTATTCTGTTTTAGAAAATGCACGTCGTTTAATGGAAGGAGTTGATTTTAAATTAGACCGACAATTGGGCTTTATTTCACTAAATCGAAGATTGGCAGAAAGTGATGTACTGGCAGTCGCTTTTGAGTACACCGTAAATGGAAGTAGTGAAGTGTATAAAGTGGGTGAATTATCCAGTGATGGTATTATTGCTCCTTCCAATATAGTTGTTAAATTACTTCGCGGTGAATTGGTGATTACCGATATCCCTGTTTGGAATTTGATGATGAAAAACATATACAATTTACAAGCTTTCCAGCTGAATGAAGAAGGTTTCCGATTGGAAATACTCTATGAAAATGATGCGACCGGTGTTCCCTTAAACACGCTTCAAGGAGCTCAAACACCGGATGTTTCCACACAAACACTTCTAAATTTATTGTACGTGGATCGATTGGATCAAAATGACTATGAAGTAACAAACGGAGATGGTTATTTTGATTTTGTAGAGGGAATTACAATTTATGCAAATAAAGGCTATATAATTTTTCCAAAAGTACAACCCTTTGGATCTCATCTCGATAATCTGTTAGTTACTGAAGATGCCCAATTTATATTTAATGAACTCTACGAATTTACACAGGAAGAAGTAAAAAACACCTACCAACAAAAGGACAAGTATAAGATAAAAGGTTATTATAAATCGGATAGTGCAAGTGGCATATCTTTAGGGGCATTTAATGTACCCCAAGGTTCTGTTCATGTAACCACGGGGGGACGTGAATTAATAGAAGGAATAGATTATGTGGTTGACTATCAAATAGGAAGGGTTAAAATTATCAATCCAGCCATTGAAGCATCCAATGCGCCCATAAGTGTATCTGTTGAACAAAATGCAATATTTAATCAAGATCGAAGAAGCTTTTTCGGCGTTGATGTTGAACATAAATTCACGGATAATTTTGTAGTAGGTGCTTCGTATCTAAATTTACGAGAAAAACCATTTACAAATAAGGTGTTTTTTGGACAAGAACCCATCCAAAACAGTATTTTTGGCCTAAATGCCAGCTACGATACAGAGGCGAAAATTTTAACAAAATGGGTTAATAAATTACCTTTTTCAAAAACGGATGCGACTTCTAATTTCTCTATTCGTGGTGATGTAGCTTATTTGTTACCCGGTACACCCAAAGCAATCGATATCAACGGACAAGCGGCTTCTTATATCGATGATTTTGACGGAACACAAACCCCTTTGCAACTGAGGTCTGAGCTACTGTGGTATTTGTCAAGTACTCCAAAAGGAGATCCTAATTTATTACATTTGGGAGGAGAAGAGACCGGTTTAGAATACGGGATGCAACGTGCGCGACTTTCTTGGTTTAACATAGATAATGATTTATACGGAAACAACAAGCCGGCTAATATTGATAATGAAGAATTATCTCGAGCGGAAGTGCGGCGTATTTATAACGATGAATTATTTCCGGAAGATGAGCAAGATTACACGGAGTCTCCAACAATCAGAACTTTAAATCTCGCTTTTTTCCCTAATGAAAGGGGAGCGTATAACTACGATACAAATAATTTAAACGCGAATGGAAACTTTAGCAATCCGGAAGATCGTTGGGGAGGTATTACAAGACCACTGACGATTACAGATTTTGAAAATTCAAACATTGAATACATCCAGTTTTGGTTGATGAATCCTTTCGAAAACTATTCAATTACAAACGAAGAAGGGTTACCAACCGGAGTTGATCCACAAAACCCGCTAAATCATACCGGAGATCTCTATCTTAACCTTGGAAATATATCGGAAGATATTTTGTATGATAATCGAAAAATGTTTGAAAACGGACTCCCGGAAGACGGAAGTAACGCGTATACAGATACGACGATATGGGGAAAAATACCGGTAAATCAAGCGCTGCTAAATGCCTTTGATGATGATGATACTCATCGTTTACATCAAGATATTGGTTTGGATGGAATGTCGGATAATGAAGAAAAAAATCCCGGGGCAGAATTCCCTGAATTAGAAAATTTTATCGCGGGTATTAACGCACATTCGTTATTAAACCAAACAGCAAAAAACAGGATATTGGATGATCCTGCTTCTGATAATTTTAATTTTTATAAAGGAACAGAATTAGACAATCAAGATGCGAGTATTATTACTCGTTATAAGAATTATAGTCGTACGCAAGGAAATTCACGAACAGCCAGTATGTCTCCCGAACCCTACCCTACTACAGGAACTCAGTATCCGGATTCAGAAGATATCAACAAAGATCAAACCATGAGTACGGCTGAAAGCTATTATCAATATAAAATATCTTTAAACGCAGCCGACCTGGAAGTGGGTACAAATTATATTGTAGATAAACGAGAAACTACGACAAGCTTACCGAATGGTGCTTCCCAAATAAGCACATGGTATCAAATAAGAATTCCTGTGGCAAATGGAGAAGCTATCGGAGGAATTAATAATTTCCATTCTATTCGTTTTATGCGTCTGTTTATGACGAACTTTAAAATGCCGGTTGTTTTACGTTTCGGTGAAATGGAAATGGTACGTGGTGAATGGAGGCGTTATAAATTCACACTGGATGATGGTAATGTACAGATAAATAATTTAGACAATTTTGAATCAGGCGTGGTAAATATTGAGGAAAATAATACGCGTACACCTATTCCTTATGTATTGCCACCGGGTATTGAGCGAGAACGTCTGCAAGGAACCACGACCATACAAGAGCAAAACGAACAAGCCTTGTCTCTAAAAGTACGTGATTTACTTCCCGAAGATGGTAGAAGTTTATTTAAGAATGTAACCTTTGACCTACGGATGTTTAAACGTCTCCAAATGTTTATTCACGCTGAAGGAAAACCCAGTGAAGCAGTAGTTGATGACAATGAATTAGTTGCAATAATACGTTTGGGAAGTGATTTAAGTGATAACTTTTATCAAATAGAACAACCCTTGAATATTACTTCGTTTACAGCAACAACCGCATCCGCTATCTGGCCGGAAGAAAACGAATTAAATATAGATTTAGAAGTGCTAAAAAAGCTTAAGTTAGAACGTTATGAGGCTTTGGGTAATGCACAGAGTAATCAATTGTTTCCGGCACCGGTAATAGGAGAGCCCGTAGCTTATCGACTGAGAGTAAAAGGGCATCCTAATTTGGGGAACATCAAAACCATTATGTTGGGTGTGAAAAATAAATCTGCAGATATGAAAACTGCAGAGATTTGGTTTAATGAAATGCGTGTATCTGAGTTTGACAATGATGGAGGATGGGCCGCTATAGTTAGTGCTGATGCCAATTTTGCCGATCTTATGGATGTGTCCGTAACAGCTAGAATGTCTACGAAAGGTTATGGAAATGTAGACCAATCAGTAAACGAACGAAGTCAAGAAGATATCAAGCAATACGATGCTGTTTCAAATCTAAATGTAGGAAAATTATTACCAAAGGATTGGCGTTTACAAATACCGGTAAGTTTTAGTATTGGAGAAGAAGTAAAAGATCCAAAATACGATGCACAATATCAGGATATTGTATTAGAAGACACAAATATTGACAACAGTCCACATCGTAATGACGCACAAGATTATACCAAACGAATGAGTATTAGTTTGATTAATCTCAAGAAAAATCGCAATCCAAAATCAACGGTAAAGGCTAGATTTTATGATGTTGAAAACCTGGCTTTTTCGTATGCATTTAATGAAGTTTATCACCGTGATTACAATGTTGAAAAATTCTTGGATCAAAATGTGAGAGTTTCCGCTGGTTATAATTACAGTTTCAAACCCTTTGAAGTGATCCCGTTTAAAAAATCCAAAGCTTTAAAAGGTAAGTATTTAAAAATCATCAAAGATTTTAATTTTAACTTATTGCCTAATAATATTTCTATCAATTCAAGTATTATAAGGGGATATAATGAACAACTTTCTCGTACACTAATTCAAGATGCAGGTTTTTCAGAGCTACCGACCTTAAAACAAAGAAATTTCTTATTTGATTGGGATTATAGCATTGGGTATAAGCCCACAAAATCCATCCGCCTTAACTTTAGAGCTTTAAATAATAATGTATATGACGATTTTGAAAGTACAGACGATGTCACTTTATACCAAAGCTTTTTTAACTTGGGACGGCCGACACACTATCATCAAACCTTAGAGGCCTCTTATGAAATTCCAATTAATAAGATTCCCTTATTTAGTTTTATAAAATCGAATTATTCTTATACAGCTGATTTTGATTGGCAAGGAGCTTCTAAATCGTATACAGCAGAAATTGGCAATACAATTCAAAACGCCAATACACACAATCTTTCGGTTGATTTGAATATGAAAAAATTCTATACTGAAATAGGATTGCCTAAATTATTGAGAAAAGCCAAACAAAAAAGTCGTGCCAGACAAAATCGTAAGGCGAAAGAAAATGAAAGAAAAAATGAAGAAGAAGGCGGAAAATCAGAAGGTAAAGCAGGCGCAGAAAATCAGGAAGGAAAAAATGAAGGCAGGAATACCGAATCCGGAAAGACAGAGAATTCTGAAGGTAAAGGAGGGAAAAATAACATGAGTATGTCCGGAAGATCCGGTAGGGGTGGAAAAACGACAAAACCAAAATCAACAGGGGGCAAATTATTTAAAGTATTTTATGATTTAGTTACCGCAGTTCGCACAATAAAGTTTAGTTATCAGGAAAATAATGGAACATTATTACCGGCCTATCAACCTGAAGTTGGAATATTGGGTCGTGATAATTTTTCCGGAGGATTTGCACCTAGTTTAGGTTTTGTTTTTGGAAGCCAAGTAGATATTCGTAATCATGCGCTGGAAAATGGTTGGTTGCTAACACGTAATTTACACGATCCGAATGATGAAAATGACAACGATCCTTATTACAATAAAATCTATAGCAACACACATTATGACAAGTTGGATATTACTGCAAAAGTAAGTCCATTTAACAATTTTGATATTGATATTTCAGCAAATAAGATTTATACACGCAATATATCCGAACAAATCGATCCGATTATTGATGATGATAGCTTTGCTCCGCGATTTGCCCCATCAGTTACTACTGAAATGGGTAATTTTAGTATGAGTTACTTTATGTTGGGCACTGCATTTGATGACAGCGATTTACTTTTCCAACGTTTTAAAGAGAATAGAGAAATAATAGCACAACGATTATCAAATCAAACCGGATATGATAAAGAAGGTTATGGTAACACAAGTCAACAAGTTGTATTACCGGCTTTTTTAGCAGCCTATTCCGGACAGTCTATCGATAAAGTAAGCCTTAATCCTTTCCGTGATATACCACTACCAAACTGGCAAGTAAGATACCGTGGACTTATGAAAATGAAGTGGTTTAAAAAACGTTTTAAGAGTTTTTCAATATCACACGCTTATCGATCGTCCTATTCTATTTTAAATTTCACAAACAATTTACAATACGATCCTAGCGCTCCTTTAACAACCGATTTAACAGGTAATTATTTTAATGAAAAACTCTATACGAATGTAGGCTTAATAGAAGAGTTTTCACCACTAGTTAAGGTAGAATTTAAATTAAAAAATTCTTTTAGCTTGTCGGGAAGACTCAATAGAGATCGTATGATGACCCTTAATTTTAACAACAATACAATGTCTCAAAATACAGGAACAGAGTATGTTGTAGGTTTAGGATATCGGATAAAAGATCTGCCTTTTACCATGCGATTAAAAGGTAAAAAGGTAAAATTTAAAGGAGATTTAGACTTACAGCTAGATGTTTCTTTACGTGACGATATGATGATGGTACGTTATTTTGGAGAGGATGATTCCATTGAAAATGATCAAATAACAGGAGGGCAAAAAGAGTTTAATATACGATTTGTGGCCGATTATGCGTTGACAAAACATTTGCAGGCAGGATTCTATTATATCCAAGATGCTTCTGCTTTTCAAATTTCAACAAGTTATGACAGGCGGTCAATAAGCTCTGGGATTAGTTTTAAATACAACCTAGGAAACTAGTCTAAATTAGCCGTCAGATCATCAATAAATAAATACAATTAGGAATAATAAATATAAATAAACCATACTAGTAAACAAATCAAAAGACATGAATATTCCCGATACTTTAAAATACACAAAAGACCACGAATGGATCTTGGTAGAAGAAGATATTGCTACCATAGGTATAACCGATTTTGCTCAATCTGAGTTAGGTGATGTTGTTTTTGTAGATGTAGACACACTCGATGAAAATCTTAAAAAAGACGAAATATTTGGTACTATTGAAGCCGTTAAAACAGTTTCTGACATAATTTTACCTATTTCCGGGGAAGTAATTGAATTTAATGAAGATTTAGAAGATACTCCTGAAAATATCAATACGGATCCTTATGGAGAAGGATGGATTATAAAATTAAAAATTAGCGATTCAAAAGAATTATCAGAATTATTAGATGCTAAAGCATATAGAGAATTGGTTGCTGGGTAAGGCTTTGTATATTGCACTTTTTGTCAGTGTAGCAATTGCCTTTTTGAGCTTAATAAATACGAATCAACTACCCAAACCTAGCATTGGAGTTTCCGATAAAGTATTACATGTATCAGCTTATATCGTATTATTCTGGAGTTGGATGCTTGTTTTTAGAAAAGATAGTTCATTTAAAACAAGATTGATACTATTTATGTCTTTATTTTTTTTTGGCATAGTTCTTGAATGGATACAAGGAGAGCTAACATCTTACAGAACAGCAGACTGGAAAGATATTGTAGCCAATTCAATGGGTTTGTTTTTAGGTTTTTTTACATTTAATAAGCTCTATCAACTAGTATTTAAATAAATAAAAATTTTTAAAGTAATTTTCTTTTTCAGATAAATTTGGAAAATTATTTATAAAATTCATAAATTAGCACACAATTATAAAACTCTATATTATGCAATCTAAGAAAAGCACTAAATCAAACTTAGAAAATTACAACAAACTATTCATGTTACTAGGCTTGGTTTTAGCTTTGTTACTCACATATGTAGCAATCGAGTATAAGACCATGGAAGATGCGGACAGTCAAATAGTGGCATATACTTCAAATTTACATGATGATGATGAAGATATCCCTGAAACAGAACAAGAGATTGAAGAGATAAAACCAGAAGAACAAAAAGTTGCTCCGCCGCCGGTATTAGAAGAAATTGAAGTTGTTGAAGACGATGTTGAAATTGAAGAAACTGTAATTGAATCTACTGAGACGCATGAAGAGGAAAAAGTTGTAATTGAGGAAATTGAAGAAATGGAAATTGTAGAAGAAGTCATTGAAGACGTTCCTTTTTCAATCATTGAAGATGTTCCTGTTTATCCGGGTTGTAAAGGAAATAAGACTCAGTTAAGAAACTGTTTATCTAAAAATGTTCAAAAATTTGTAGCTAGAAAATTTAATGTTGATCTAGCGCAAGACTTGGGTTTAACTCCTGGAAAGAAAAGAATTTTTGTCATGTTTAAAATCGATAAAAATGGAAATATTACAGGAATTCAAGCAAGAGCTCCACACAAACGTTTAGAGGCAGAAGCTAAACGAGTGGTAGGTTTACTGCCAAAAATGAAACCGGGGAAACAACGTGGTCGCCCGGTAGGAGTAAAGTATAGCTTACCGATTAGTTTTATCGTGCAAGATTAAATATTGCATAAGAACGAATAAGAAAAGCCGTATTGATGTAAAAATCAATACGGCTTTCGTTTTGTATGGAATGTAAACTCCTATATGCTACGTCGGAATTTAGGATTCAGGACCTACATTCAGGTTAAAGACCATTTATATTACGTCCTCGTTTTGAAGTATGATTTTCTAATACCCCTTTTTTTTGTGTCATTTTGTCGCGGCTTCTACGTTCTACGGATTTACGGTTTACTTTAAAACGTTTTCGACCTTCGGAATTGACTTCGGAATCTGTCTCATCTGAATTTATTTTTGACGCTTTTCCAAGATTTTTATATTCTATGATAGCCCATCCTTCAAATTCGTAGGTAGTTCCTGAGTTGTAGTGATATAATTCAATAGTTTCATCATTCAATATAGTCATTTCAAACTCTTCTATAAACCCACCGCTATAGCGCAACTCCAATTCTTTTTTATCATTATATCCATTGATATCAAAAACTTCATATCTGCCTTCAAAATCCCAAAATATTTCATCAATAGGTACGGATATATTATCCTGAGAAGAATAAAAAGTAGTGATATTCTCCGGTGTAAAGGCTAAAAAGTTTTCATAATCAAAGTCGTTTATTTCCCCTTCCATACTTGTATAAATATTAGCCCAAACCTTATATTCTTGTAGAAGGTATTCTATATTGTCATAAAAAACTTGATCAAAATCAAAAGTATCACTATCATATCCTTCTAAATAGTATGTAACATTTTCATAAGAATTATATAATCGAATACTGTTGAGATTATCTACAATTACTTCAAAATTGTACGAACCATCCCAACTGTGATTTACACTTAACACGTCATTATGCGTGTTGTAAGTGCCTATTTGCTTTCCATAAAGATTGCCAAAACCTATACCTACAAGATTGTTGTTGGCATACATTCGGCCGTCTTGAAAAGTGAGTGTAAAAGCTTTTGAGATAAAAGGCACATCACCATAACCGCTGGTACGATTAAAATCTACATACCATATATCGTAATTGGTCATGATATCTTCCAAAGATACCGGATCCTGGTCATCTCCGTCACGGTAACATGAGGTAAAAAGTAAACCGGCTACAACCAGTCCTAAAAAAAATCTAAATATTTTCATAATTCTATGGTTTTGTAGTTAGAAATCAAAGTCTGTGCCAAAAAAAGGGAAGCCTTATATATATTGTATAAATTATTTTGTTTTTGGTTTCACGGCGGGATAGAAAACACTTTCTTTTTTATGTAAATTTTTGATTTTATAATAGTTGAGAATCCCTTTGTAATAATAACTCAATACGGCATTATTTTTTTCCAAATCAAAAGGGAAATTAGTCATTTTTGGCGGTGTATTTCCATATTCACCCACGGGTCTATCCGTCATATTAAAATCTTCTTTGGGCTTGTTGTTATAATGAGCAACCCATATAGCTCCTTTTTGACTTATTCTCAGATCAATTTTTAATTTATTATCTCTAAAAAACAAAGAATCCGGTATCACATCCGGTTTTAGATTGTCAATTGTCAAATGTATCCGAGTTCCTGATACACCGGGAATTCCACCCACCCAATCTTGATAATAGGATTCTGTAATCTTAAAAGGTGTTTTTGTTTGAAAGCTTATTTTTGAGCTGTTACACTGTACAAAGATTAAGTTGTTGCTAATAAAAAAAACAAAAAGTAGTAAAGTTCGAGTTTTCATGTGTTGAAATGAATTTAATTGCAGCAAAAGTTGTTAAAGTTTAATAGTTCTACACCCGGCAGCCCTTTGTCGGAATTTAGAGTTCAGTCCCGACAATCATCAGGATGCCCTGAGGTTAAATACTATTTATTTCACAAAATAAGTACTATTTGTGCAGATACTACTAAATTTATGGAAATTTTTACACA
>JAOZTK010000042.1:12730-16166 GCA_029942185.1 Flavobacteriaceae bacterium | reverse complement strand
AAAAAGAGACGAGAGAAAAAGAACGGCTCGAACGAATTGCTCAGGCTGAAGAAACTGCTGCAAGGTTAAAAAACGAAAAAGCAGTAGCTAAGAAAATAGAAGCCGAGAGAATTCAAGCTGAAAACTTGGCTCAAATTGAAAAAGAGACAAAAGAGAAAGAACAACTCAAACGAATTGCTCAAGCTGAAGAAACTGCTGCAAGGTTAAAGAATGAAAAAGCAGTAGCTAAGAAAATAGAAGCCGAGAGAATTGAAGCTGAAAACTTGGCTCAAATTGAAAAAGAAAAAGAATTACAAAAAAAAGCACTAATAGAGGCTAATAAACTTGCTTCGGAAGAGGAAAGCACTGAAAGGTGTTCAAAAAATATTAATGGAGCCGTTTTAAATAGTCTTAACAATACGCCAATTGCTAATGCGACTATAGACATTTATTACGACGGTCAAAATCTCGAATCAATTGTAACCGATGAAAAAGGCGCGTTTTATTTTTTCAATGTAGATTGTAACACTAGATATACACTGATTGGATTTAAAAAGGATTATAACAACATCGCTAAAGCTGATATTCACACCTCAGATTTATCCGGCCAAATAGTGTTACTTTTAGAACCTGATCAGGAGGAGATCGTCCAAAAACAAATTGTTACAGAACAACCACTCTCTAAAACAGAATCAGAAGCAATTTTTGTTGAAAAAGAAATACTTGATGAAAAACCAAAACAAATAGTCGCACAACAAGTTCCAAAACGAACTATTCAAAAAACTAAAAAAGCAAAAAAGAAAAATCAACCGGCTCGTAAAGAACCCAAAATTATAGTTCCAAAGATTATTGATAAAAAAATACAACTTAATCCTATCTATTTTGATTTAGATGAATGGTATCTTACTTTGGATGCAAGACGAGAGCTAGACAAAATAATTGTAGTCATGGCTCAAAATAAAACAATGATTGTCGAGTCAGGTTCACATACAGATACGCGAGGTCATTTTGAATACAACTTAGAACTTTCGGAAAAACGATCACAAGAAGCTGTTGGTTACTTAATCGCCAACGGTGTTGATCCTGATAGTATTTCAGGAAGGGGATATGGTGAAACTATGCCCGTTAATCACTGTATTGATGGCGTAAAGTGTTCTGATAGAGAACATTTAGAAAACAGAAGGACTGAATTTATTGTTCTAAAGTATTAATTTTTTATTCTTAAAACTAAATAATTAACTGTGCAAATATCAAAGTTACGGCCTAAAAAAAAGATTTGTTATAATTATTTTGTAATTTTGCAATCTCTATAAAAGATATTTAATTTAATAATAAACCCAATGAAGAGAATTTTACTATTTGGATTGATGTTAATAGGTATAACATCATTCGCACAAGAATTGCCAAGAAATCCGGAAACCGGAAAATGTTATGTACGTTGCAAAACCCCGGATCAATGGGAGAATAAAGACGTAACTATTGAGATAAACCCTGCTTATAAAGTATTAAAAGTAGTTCCTCCAAAATATGGAACGGAGACTAAGGTTGTTGTTGTACAAGACACTTATAAAGAACTAAGTGTTGCTCCTGCAAGATATGAAACTAAAACTTTTGATGTTGAAGTTAACGGTCCTGCACAATCTTTAAGAATTGTTAAAGCTGTTACTAGTTACAGTGATGTTAGTGTGCAAGTACAAGGTCCTGCACAATCCCTTAAAGTAGTTCCTGCTAATTACTCGACCGAAACTTTTGATGTTGAAGTGCAAAGTGCAAGTCAAAAATTAGAAATAGTTCCTGCTGTATATGAAACACAAACAGAAACTATACTTGTTAAAGAAGCTAGTCATAAACTAGTAAGTGTTCCAGCTGTCTACGAAACTCGTACAGAAACTATTATTGTTCAGCCGGCCACTACAAGACTAAAAATTGTCCCTGCTGTGTATGAAACACAAACAGAGAGTTATGTTGTAAAAGAGGTAGGTCAAACTATGTCAGTTGTACCGGCTAAATGGGGAACTGAAACCTTAACATATAGAAAAAGTGATTTTGGTTCTAAGTTAACTATTGTTCCTGCAAAATTTTCCAGTGGAGAAGAAGTTATCACAACAAAAGCAGAATCTGCAAAATGGACAATGAGTGATAAAGCTCCTGATTGTGAATCAAACGATCCTAATGACTGTCGTTATTGGTGTTATAAAGCAATCCCTGCCCAATACGTTACTGTAAAAACAACGTTATTAGCTAGTGATGCTGTTATGAATAGAGTTCCCGGATGTAACCAAGCTGATGGTTCTGATCCTGATTGTGGTCAAGGTACTTATACTAAAAAAATTGTTGTAACTCCTGCTACAACAATTGTAAAAGATATTCCTGAAGTTACAAAACTAATCAAGAAAACGGTAATGGTGACACCACCAACTACGGTAACTATTGAGATACCGGCTGTTACAAAAGTAGTTAAGAGAACCGTAATGGTAACACCTCCTACAACGAGAACTATTGATATACCGGAAGAAACGAAAGTAATCAAGAAAGTAGTAATGGTAACGCCTCCTACAACGAGAGTTATTGATATACCTGCGAAATTTAAGACCTTTAAAAGAGTCGTTATGTCTACAGCACCCACTACTGTGGTAAAAGATATTATTGCTGTTGATAAATCGTTTAAAGTTACTAATATTACTGCAGAGACTACTGAAGTTATACCCATAACTCCTGTAAACAAAACCTTTGATAGAATTGTTATGGCAGAAACTCCTCAAGCAATTCCTACTGATATAGCCGAAAAAACAACGGCTTTAAAACAAACTGTTTTAGTTAAAGATGCTTTCGTAACCGAAGATCTTGTAGCTGCTAAACACAAAACTGTTACCAAAGAAGTATTGGTTAGTAAAGGTGGCTTGACTACTTGGAAAGAAGTAGAATGTGAATTAATCGTATATTCTCCTCTTCCAATTAACTGGAATTTAGGTAGTGCAACTTTAACAAGTAAAGCTAGGAGTATTATTAACAATCGTTTAATGCCTGTACTAAAACAAGGTGTTGCGATAGAAATTGCTTCACATACAGATTCTCGTAGTTCTTTTGAATACAATCAAGACTTATCAGAAAGAAGAGCACAAGCAGTTGTCAACTATTTGATGGCAAAAGGAATTAATTCTAGTAGACTTGTTGCAAAAGGGTATGGTGAAACTCGTCTAACGAACAGATGTTCTGATGGTGTTACGTGTACTGAAAGAGAACACTTAGCAAATCGTAGAACTGAATTTAGAGTAATCAACCAATAATTGATACTTATATAATCTAAAAAGGGGAAGCAAATGCTTCCCCTTTTTTTTTATAATAACTCAAGTTCGACACAGTGTGTCGATGTATTATCATCAGTTTATGGGATATAGTAGCTATTAACCTGAGTTCGACCTTCGATTTGCGACGCACATATCATCTATTTTGATAG
>JAOZTK010000042.1:0-12630 GCA_029942185.1 Flavobacteriaceae bacterium | reverse complement strand
TATTAACCTGAGTTCGACCTTCGATTTGCGACGCACATATCATCTATTTTGATAGCTTAGCTTTTGGTCAGTTATATGATAGAGTAGTCTTTGCGAAAAAACTTTGCTTGAAACAGTAATTATTATCTTAAATTGGATATAGATTATTATACCATTTCTGCCTCACGGCTTTCGTCCTACGAATAACTTACAATAAATTCAGACACCAATTTTCCTACTTTCTTTTCTGCTTTTTTTGCTACTTTTTTCACTTCTTCATGAGATACTTCTTCAACTTTCCCTTCTATTCCAAGATCCGTTATTACTGATATCCCAAGTACTGACATGCCCATATGTTTTGCGACAATTACCTCGGGAACAGTTGACATTCCAACAGCATCAGCTCCAAGTCGTCGTACCATTCCATATTCGGCAGGAGTTTCAAAAGTGGGACCTTGCAAAGCTAAATAAACGCCTTTTTGCACTTTAATTCCTTGTTTACGTACTATATTTTCTATATGAATCAGCATGTCTAAAGAATAGGGTTCATGCATATCGACAAAACGCGGTCCAAATCTTTTATCATTAGCTCCGTGCAACGGATGTTCAGGCATCATATTAATATGATCAGAAATCAGCATTATATCACCTGTTTTAAAATCCGGATTAACACCACCGGATGCATTAGAAACAATTATGTTATCAATCCCTAAATATTTCATCACACGTACAGGAAATGTTGCTTCTTTTAACGACCAGCCTTCATAATAATGAAAACGTCCTCTCAAAGCCAAAACCTTTTTCCCTCCAATTGTTCCATAAATCAATTCTCCATGATGTCCACTAACCGTAGATATAGGAAAATTAGGAATTTCCTTATAAGCAATTCTTAAACTTATATCAATGTTGTCTGTAAAGTTTCCTAAACCGGTTCCTAAAATAATTCCATAATCTAAATCTAAAAATCCTTTGTCTTTAAGAAATTTTACGGTCTCTTGTGTTTTCTTCCACATAATTTAAAATTAATGTATCAAAATCTTTTTGATGGTTAATAAAAGTTGTCTCAATAGCTAAATAATACAACACATTCAAACTTTCAAATATACGAACATAATCTTTTTCCGTACTTAATATAAGTCTCTTTTTATTTGAAAACTTTTTAAACTCCATTTCAATCTTTTCTATATCAGACTCCGTAAAATGATGATGATCCTTGTAAGATAGATGCTTGTATTTTATTCTTTTAGAATCTAAGAACTCTAAAAGTGGGCGAGGATTCTCAATTCCAGTAATCAATAAAATACTATAAGCTACTAAATCGGAAAGATTAATTCTTTCTTGTTCATTTTGTATAAAATCCGCATAAGAGATCTTTGTAAAGAATATGGTTTGTTCAAGAGTTGGATGTAACTTAACTGCTGTTTTAAATTCTTGTTCTTCTGTTAACTGATCCGGACATTTGGTAACAATAATAACTTGTGCCCTTTCTGCTCCTTTGCTATTTTCTCTTAAATTTCCCGTGGGTAAATGAGAATCATCAGTGTATAAATCAGTATAAGGCGTTAACAAGATATTAAACCCTGCGCGAATCTTTCGATGTTGAAAAGCATCATCTAAAACAATGACTTCAGGAGGACTTTTTAAAGCTACAAGTTTATTAATCCCATTAACTCTATCTGCATCTACAGCGATTGTAATAGTCGAAAATTGCTTGGATAACTGATAGGCTTCATCACCTATTTCACTTACACCCGTGTTTGAATTTGCCAATACAAATCCGGAAGTCTTGCGTTTATAACCACGACTTAAGACAGCAATTCGATACTTTTCTTTTAAAAGTTTTACCAAATAAGCTACTTGCGGTGTTTTTCCGGTACCGCCTACTCGAAGGTTTCCAACGAGCAAAATAGGAAGATCAAACGCTTTCGACACTAAAATCTCTTCGTCATAAAATTTGTTGCGAATTTTTGTAAGCCCCTCAAACAGTACGCTTAACGGATATAGTATTTTCCTTATTTTACTTGTCATTTATGCGAATTTACGGAAATAAATGATATTTAGGTTCCGAACCCTACATTCCGGAAGAGAACAGACAGACACTTGTTTTGCCACAGACCTGTTAAATCATCCCGACTTAATGGTTTACATGGGAAGAAATTTATTTATCCGAAAATCTATCCATCTCAACTCACGACTTAGATTCCCTTAAAAAATAAGCGTAAATTAGCAATCTTAATACTAAATAATTTCAAAATGCAACACCTATCCGACATAGCTATAGCGCAACAAACCAAAATGAAACCTATTGTAGAAATTGCCGAAAAACTGGGAATTAATGCAGATGATTTGGAATTATATGGAAAATACAAAGCGAAACTTCCCTTGTCTTTAAGAGATGATAAAAAAATTGAAAAATCGAATCTAATCTTAGTTACCGCAATTACACCTACCCCTTCCGGTGAAGGAAAAACAACGATTTCTATAGGTTTGAATGAAGGATTAAACAAAATAGGAAAAAAAGCAATTGCAGTAATCCGAGAACCTTCTTTAGGACCGGTCTTTGGAATAAAAGGGGGAGCCGCCGGTGGTGGTTATTCCCAAGTAGTTCCTATGGAAGACATCAATTTACATTTTACAGGTGATTTTTCTGCTATTGAAAAAGCAAATAATTTGTTATCTGCCTTGATTGATAACAACCTTCAAAGCAAAATAAAAAGCTTAAACATCGACCCGAGAAGTATCGATTGGAAGCGAGTAATGGACATGAACGATAGATCCTTAAGAGAAATGGTTATCGGATTAGGAGGTTATGCAAATGGTGTACCGCGTCAAGATGGTTTTAACATAACTCCGGCATCAGAAGTGATGGCTATATTGTGTATTGCTGAAGACTTTGAAGATCTAAAAACCCGTTTAAGCGATATTTTTATCGGTTTTACGTATGATAAAAAACCTATTTATTCACGTGATTTAAAGGCGGAAAATGCAATGGCTATTTTATTAAAAGATGCTGTAAAACCAAATTTAGTACAAACACTCGAAGAGAATCCGGTTATTATTCACGGAGGACCTTTTGCCAATATAGCACAAGGGACTAACTCAATTATAGGCACTAAAATGGGAATGTCATTGGCCGATTTTGTAATAACCGAAGCTGGTTTTGGAGCTGATTTGGGAGCCGAAAAGTTTTTTGACATCAAATGTGTATCTGGGAATTTAAAACCAAAAGCTGTAGTTTTAGTTACGACAATACGAGCCATGCGCCATCACGGAGGAGCTTCTAGAGACGAGCGAAGAATCCCTAATGTCAGTAAAGTCAAAACAGGTTTTGCCAATTTAAAAAAACACATCGAAAATGTTAAAATCTTTGGAATAACCCCTATTGTCGCTATCAATAAATTTCAAAAAGACACACAAGAAGAAATTGATTTTGTTATAAGCGCATGCAAAGAGATAGGAATTAAAGCTGTCGTTGCAGAAGGTTGGGAAAAAGGAGGTAACGGCATGATAGAATTAGCGGAAACAGTTGTGAGCTGTGTTGAAAAGGATCAGAATAAATTTACACCTTTATACGATTGGAATACACCTATTGTTGAAAAAATTGAAACCATTGCCAAAAAGATTTATGGTGCAGACGGCGTTGATTATTCAAAAATAGCAAAAACTCATTTGGGAATAATAAAAAAACTAGGTTTAGAGCATTTGCCTATCTGTATGGCAAAAACTCAAAAATCTTTATCTGATAATCCTTTAAGAATTGGCCATCCCAAAGATTTTCGCGTTTTTGTACGTGAATTTGAAGTTGCTGCAGGAGCAGATTTTGTAATTCCTATTCTCGGAAAAATGATGCGTATGCCCGGACTTCCTCAAACACCTGCGTCCGAAAATATGTATATTGATAAAGACGGCAAAATCTCCGGTTTATCCTAAAATAAAATTAATTGGCATTTGCTAAAAATTAAAGATCAAAATAAAATACGAATACCACTAAAAAAATAAGATTCTTTTAACTTGTTTTTTAAAGTTTGTGTTAAAATCAAAATTCGTTGAAAAAACTAGCATAAAACTGTTGCTATCTCTTTCATTATTACTACTTTTATGCCTCCATTAATCATAAATTTATAAACGATGAAAGTATACGATAACAAATACATTAAAAATGTCGCTTTTGTTGGGGCGCACCATAGCGGAAAAACAACCCTTGCTGAGACGATGCTTTTTGAAGCCGGATTACTGAATCGTCGTGGAAGTGTTGAAGAAAAAAATACAGTTTCTGACTTTCACGACATAGAAAAAGAAAGACAAAATTCAATTTTTGCTACTCCTCTTCATACAGAATGGCGTAATTACAAAATAAATATCCTCGACACTCCCGGATTGGATGATTTTATCGGTGAAATAGCCTCCACAATGCGTGTTGCAGATACTATTCTTATGGTGATAAACGCACAGCACGGAACTGAAGTTGGTACCGAAATTATATGGAATTATGTAGACCGTTTCAACAAACCTTCCGTTTTTGTCATCAATCAAATAGATCATGAAAAAGCCGATTTTGAAAATAGTTTCAACAGTATTGTAGAATTAATCGGAAAAAATGCAATCAAAATTCAATATCCTATTAAAGTTGACGGTGCACAATGCATTATTGATGTGCTTAAAATGAAAATGTACAAGTTTGGTCCGGAAGGCGGAAAACCAGAAAAATTTGATATCCCTGATGACCAAAAAGAATTAGCGGATACCCTTCATAACGAGTTAGTTGAAAAAGCCGCTGAGAATGATGAAGAATTGATGGAATTGTTTTTTGATAAAGGAACTCTGAATGAAGATGAAATGCGCGAAGGGATCAAAAAGGGAATTTTAAATCATGAGTTATTTCCTGTTTTCTGTATTTCAGCATTAAAAGATATGGGTAGCGGACGTCTTATGGGCTTTATTGATAACGTTTCTCCAAGTGCAATAGAATTAAAAGAAGAACAAAGTGTTGAAGGGGAAACTGTTTCACGAACAGAATCACCCACTACTCTTTTTATTTTTAAAACATTAAATGACCCTAATTTAGGAAAAATCACTTTCTTTAAAGTTAAAGCAGGAGAATTAAGTCAAGGAGCACGATTAGTCAATTCACGAACCGGTGATACTGAAACTATCAACCAACTTTTTATAATGGAAGGTAAAGATCGTAAACAAGTTGAAAAACTCAGTGCGGGTGATATTGGAGCTACTTTAAAACTCAAACACACGGAAACTAACGATACATTAAACACGGATGGTAATGAGTTAACGATTAAGCCCATCAAATATCCTGTTTCTCGTATTAAAAAAGCAATACATGCCGTTGAAGGAAAAGACGAAGAAAAATTACACGAAGCTTTACGTAAAATTCATAGTCAAGACCCAACCTGTGTCGTTGAATACTCTAAAGAGCTCAAACAACACATTTTAGGTTGTCAAGGAGAATTACACCTTCAAGTAATCGATTGGCAATTAAAGAATATCTACGGTGTTAATGCTGTATATGAACAACCTAGAGTCGCCTATCGCGAAACCATACAACGTTCTGCCACTACCAGTTACCGACATAAAAAACAATCAGGTGGTGCCGGACAATTCGGAGAAGTTCATATTAAAATTGAGCCTTATAAAGAAGGAATGCCGGATCCAGAAGGATTTAATGTACGGGGTACGGAAGTAGTGGAATTAGATTGGGGAGGTAAATTAGTTTTTGTCAACTGCATTGTCGGTGGATCCATTGACACACGTTATTTACCGGCCGTTATGAAAGGTGTTTTAGAAGTTATGGAAGAAGGACCTTTGACAGGTTCTTATGCACGAGACATCCGCGTTATGTTATACGATGGTAAAATGCACCAAGTTGACTCTAATGATTTATCTTTTAGACTAGCAGGAGCACATGCTTTTAAAGAAGCTTTTCTAAACGCAAAGCCTAAATTAATGGAACCTGTCCATGATTTAGTGGTTAAAATGCCGGAAGAAATGATGGGAAATGTGATGACAGATTTACAATCACGTCGCGCTATCGTAATGGGTATGGAAGGAGAAGGGAAATATCAGAAAATCACTGCTAAAGTACCGCTTGCAGAAATGTATAAATACTCAACTACCTTGCGTTCTTTAACACAAGGACGGGGATCATTTATATCAACTTTTGACACGTTCCAACCTGTTCCAGCTAATGTTCAAAGTGAACTAATTAAGAAACGCGCAGCTGATGAAGCAGATGATTAAATATACATTTTAGTATAAAAAAAAGGGAATGTTTAACGACATTCCCTTTTTTATTAAAAACTATTCATCATTCACTAAGAACTCTCATTGACAAGTTCAAAACAACTACACCTAATCCTATATCCCAAAAAGGTTCGCGATTCAGTAAAAAAAATAGTAACTTCGTTGCATAATTCAACTTAAAATGAATATAGCAATTATTGCCCATGATGGAAAAAAAGCAGAAATGATTCAATTTTTAATGGATTATAAAGCTATTTTAATTCAAAAAAGAATTCATTTGGTCGCTACCGGCACCACCGGTGAAAAGGCTGAAAAAGCAGGATTTGATGTCAAAAAAGTCTTGTCAGGACCTATGGGAGGTGATGCGCAAATAGCAGCTAAAGTAGCTCAAGGCGAAGTTGATTTAGTTCTTTTTTTTAGAGACCCACTAGAAAAACATCCTCATGAACCTGATATTTTTATGCTTATGCGATTGTGTGATGTTCATAATATTCCACTAGCCACCAATCCCGCCACAGCAGAATTACTGATTAAAGCAATTTAATTGCAAAAAAAAATGAGAGTTGAATTCGTTATTTCACCTTATTTTTTATTTCTCAATAACGGCAATCATAGAAATTTCAACCGCAACTCCCAAAGGTAATTTCGCTACTTGAACCGTCTCACGAGCAGGAGCCGTAGCTTCGTTAAAAAACTCTCCGTATACCGTATTAATATCGCCAAAATCATTCATGTCTGCAATAAAAATAGAAGCTTTAACAACATTATTAAAGCTTAAATCAGCTTCTGTTAAAATTGCTTCTATATTTTTCATCACTTGTCTTGTCGCATCTTTTATGCCGGTTGCTACCAATTTCCCTGTTTTAGGATTCATGGGAAGTTGACCGGAAATATACAAAGTGTTTCTCGATAAAACCGCTTGGTTATAAGGGCCTATAGGTAGCGGTGCATTGGGTGTTTTAATTATTTTTTTCATTTGTTAATTGTTTAAATTTTATATCTTCTATTTAATATTTGTCAGTAAAAAATACTTTCTTTTTTTGTGCTAATTTATACATTACTACCTACGAAGAGATAGTGATTTGTTAAAACAATCGTTTGTCCGGTATACTGCGTTTATCATATTTTAGATCACTTAACACAGATGATTTAACACCTATAAAAAAATAATAGGTTCTCCTATCACCAAAAGGAACCCAACTAAAACGCATCTTCCAACTATCTAAATCTCGTTGAAAATTAAGACTTGTATAACCCAAACCACGACCTTTAAAATCGTAACTAGAATTAATTCCTACATTCCATTTTGGACTTAATTCAATATTTCCATTAAACATTAAAGAATTTGATGAAATTTCATTTTGACCTCGCCCATTCGCATAATGCAATGAATAGGACAAATTCAGTGTCCACGGCATTTTTGAATGAAACAATTTGGCTTTTTTAGTCTTTTTAGAATTCACATCTTTCCCCCGATTGCTATTATCTCGCATGTCATCATCGGCAATTCCTTTGTCTATAGAAGTATCGGCTTCTTCTTTAGAGGATTTAGCTCCTTTTTTTTCCTTTGAAAATATCCTATCTGACAAACTATAACTCACACTCACTCCTGCATTGGTCAATCTAAATAAGCTACCTCCGTTTGCGATATTTGATATATTAATTCTATTACCATTGGCGTTAATAGCATAGGGATCCATAGTGGCATTTACATTTATTCTCATCTTATTCTTAAAGAAACTTGTTCCTGTATTCATAGAAACTGGAGACCAACGTAATGTATCTACTGCCATATTATAACTCGTAGAGAAATTCAAATTGTTCAAGAGACTAATCTTTTTCGCTTCAATTTGTGTTGAATCTTTGGACATTACTTTAGCTTCAAAAGTATTATTCAAACTCAGTCCAATGCTGTTTGATATTCCTTTACCCGGCACACCATAAATCCCTCCTTGAAAAGGAGAATAGGTATCCATTTCATCGGTCTCCGGGTTGTAAATTTCTTCATCGTAGAAACTAAAATCAGGACGATAACTATAAGAAATTGATGGTCTAATAGTATGACGAATAGCTTGTAAACGTCCTTTTTTAAAATTGACAGTTCCATAAATATTAGTTGATAATGACAAACCTGTACTAAACTCTCTAAAAGATTTAAAACCTCTTAAAGTATCTGAAACGATCGCATTTTCTTGTTCGTCGTATTCTTTTTGGATATAATCAAAGTACCATGTTTCTTTATAATTGGCACTCGGATTTACCGTAAAATACTTAAACAACTTCATATTAGTGCTCAAACTAGCTTTATGATTAATACCCGATTTCGCCTGTTCAAACATTTGTTTCTTAAAAAAGTGTTCGTCTGTCGTATTGATCCGATAATCACCGGCCATAGAATACGACAAGCCTAATTTATGTAGTGCATTTTTAGAAGAACCGTTCTTTGGCGCGAAGGGATATATTCTATCCATACTCAATTGTAGAGATGGCAAAGACATTGTAATTTTTTCTGTATTGGTGTTTTGAGAGTGCGTTGCCGATAAACTAAGATTAAAAGGAGTTCCTACAAAACGTTTTGAAAAAGAAACAGAAGAACTCAATTGGTTTTTTTGATGTGCATTCGTATTGTACTCGTTCAATGATTCTCTAAAGTATTTACTACTTCCCAAATTTACAGAAGCAGATAAACGCGCATTGGGATTGGCAGAAGCATCTTGACTGTGTGTCCACCTTATATTATAATTAATGGATTTGCTATAATCATCAAAACCTTTAAGACTATAGATTGTATTATCATAATTAAACCCTACATTTCCATTAAATTTATAGCGCAAGGCATAATTACTTTTGACCCTTAAACCCCAACTTCCATTTGTATAAACATCTCCTGTTAACGCCAAATCAAAATAATCACTCAACGCCAAATAATAACCTCCATTTTGCAGAAAATAACCTTGTTGTGAAGTTTCTCCCCAAGTTGGCATTAAAATTCCGGATGTACGCGTTTGTGTTAATGGAAAATATGCAAAAGGCACGTAAACAGGTGTGGGAACATCCACTATATAAAGATGTGCACCTCCTGATATTATTTTTTTATTGGGAATTATTTTCGCCCTCTTAATACCTATATAATAATCCGGATTTTTCTTCTTAGAAGTAGTAATCACAATGTCTCTGACATAAATTGTGGAATCGTTTACCTTTTTACTCACACCACTTCCCATTAAAATCCCGTTATCTTGTTCTGAGTTCAAGCCCCAGATTAGAGCCTTTTCAGTATTGTAATTCACCATGATAGAATCTTGAGTTGATTCTTCTTTCCCTTGTTTAAAATAGGGTATTTGAATATATCCGGTACTGTCTTTTATCCCTCTGGCAATAATCAAATTCTTTTTGTAATCAATAATAATGATACCGGCTTCTAAATCGACATCTTGATAATGGATTTTTGCATTGTTGTAAAGCTTCGTAATATTTTTTTTTATATCTATTTGAATGTAATCATCTGCTGAATGATTAATAATGTCTTTTAAAGCTTCTTTAGGTCGTTTTACCGAAACACTATCAACTCTTACTGTATCTTTAAGTGTGATTATTGGATTGGTAAGGCTTGAATAAGTAGTATCCTTTATTGATTCCTGACCTTTATTCGAAGTGATTATCGTATTAGTATCAGTAGGTTTCTTTATGGTTTTAGTCTCTAAAACTTGCGCATACGAACCATAATATTCGAATAGTAGAATAGATAATAATAAGATGATATGCTTGTTCTTTATTAACAATTACTTGTGAATTACTATTTTTTTCCTTGTTAGCTCCTATGTTAAAATATGGTAATTTCGTATTGTTCTTAATTTCTTACCAATGTTTTGTATCTATTGGCTTGATAATTGTGGGAACAGTAAATGGTTTTTAGATCCGGCACAAAGTCTGAATCTTTATTTCCAACGCAGAATATGAGTGTCCTAAATCGACTAAACCCTTATTGGATTTCACGCTGCGCATTAATCTCGGTCAAAAATAATTAAAATATATGGGGAAACTCCCAACAATCTCATAAAAATAAAATGCGTCTGTTTAACCAAATACCAATATCGTTTGTACTGTTGCTAATTTTTGCACCTTTCTATAAAACTCAAGCACAAAACAAGTCATTTACAGTGGTTATAGATCCGGGACATGGTGGCAAAGATACCGGAACTACCGGTACTAATCGTTATAAAAACAACTATGAAAAGGACATCGTTTTAGCGGTAACTTTAAAAGTAGAAAAAATAATGCGACGTGAGATGCCCGACACAAAAGTTATTTTAACGCGAAAAACAGATGTATTTATAGCATTGAACAAAAGAGGTGAAATAGCTAACAAAGCCGATGCGGATTTGTTTATCTCCATACATGCAAATGCTGCGAATAACAAAGCAAAAGGTAGTGAGACCTACGTGCTTGGTGTACATCGAAATAAAACCAACTTGGCTGTTGCAAAACGTGAAAATGATGTAATTCTATTGGAAAAAGATTATGAAAAACACTATTCCTACGATCCACATTCACCCGCTTCTATTATCAGTCTTACTTTAATGCAAGAGGATTATCTAGATCAAAGTATCCGTATGGCAAGCATCGTTGAAAAATGTTTTGTTGAAACGGGCAAAAGAAGCTCACGCGGTGTTAAACAAGCCGGATTTGTTGTTTTACACCAAACTTACATGCCCTCAATTCTTATCGAAATCGGTTTTTTAAGTAATCGTAGTGAAGAAGATTTTTTGCGCAAGAATAACGGACAACAAAAAATTGCTGCTTCTATCGTAAATGGTATTAAAAAATATAAAAAGGAATTGGATAAAAACAGTGTGAGAAACAGCGTTATAACCCAAGAAAACCAACTATTTAATGGGGTAATTTTTAAAGTACAAGTCGCTTCAAGCTCCAAAAGAGTCGCTACCAAATCTTATAATTTTAACGGATTAAAGAATATAGAACGTGTGAAAGTTGGCAAATTCTACAAGTATTATTTAGGGAAGACATCCAACTATGATTTGATAAAAAAGTTACAAATTAAAGCAGCTTCAAAAGGATATAAATCTGCTTTTATTGTTGCATTTCGTGGAGACGAACGCCTTTCTGTAGCAAAGTTATTAAAATCTACTTCGCAATAAATTCTGTTTTTCTAAAAAATACTGTAATATTGTATCCGCAATATGGGAATGAAAATGTAGTTATTTATTTTAATTTACAAAAATATTCGTTTTGAAACTATCAAGAGAATTTAAAACAGGCGTGGTATTTATAAGCGCTATTGCCTTGTTTATATGGGGCTACAATTATATGAAAGGCAGAAATCTATTCGAAGGAAATTTGACCACCTTTTTTTCAGAATATAAAAATGTTCAGGGTTTAAATTCTGCAAGTAAAGTTACTATCAACGGTTTTCAAGTAGGAAAAGTTCAGAATATAACATTTATTCATGACCCTTCAAAAAAAGGAGAATTACTCGTAGAATTTAGCATGGAATCTGATTTTGAATTTTCAAAAAATTCTAAAGTAAAAATCTATAGCGATGGTCTTATGGGTGGTAAAGCAATGGCAATCATACCGTCTTACGAAGGCGAAATAGCAAAATCCGGTGATTATCTAATAGGAAGCATCGAATCGGATTTATTTTCATCCGTTTCCGAAAAACTAAATCCGCTTCAAGCCAAAATTGAAAGCATGATTTCAGAGGCCGATTCTTTACTGGTAGGCGTTAACGATATATTAGACACTTCTACAAGAAAACACCTAAAAAACAGCATGATACAGTTAGATCAATCCATGACTAATTTTAAAACAATCACAAACAGTTTCAACAATATATTAACACAAAACAAGCAAACACTTAAAAAAACTTTGGAGAATGCCGAAAAGGTAACAGACGAGTTTGCATCACTTACAAAAAATTTAAACGCAGAGTTAAAAGAAGCTGGAATAGCTACTACTGTTAAAAATTTACAAGCGACCATAGAAAATATCAATTCAGTTCTCACAAACTTAGACAACGGGGAAGGCAGTTTGGGCAAGCTCCTAAAAGACGAAAAAATGTATACCAATCTCACCAATGCTTCTAAAGAATTAGAAGAACTTTTACGTGAGATGAAAGAACACCCCAAACGTTTTGTACATTTTTCTCTATTTGGGAAAAAAGATAAATCGGGCTATGTAAAACCCATTGAGGAATAAAAGGTGTTAAGCAACTTCAGTGTAACACCCTAATCTATGGGAATCGATGTAGTTAGTCCAGATCTCGCTGAAACAGCGGGATTAGCCTGCCTACTTGCTGATTTAGCTACCGATAGGTAAGCCAGATTTATCTGCCGATAGGCAGACAGGTTCAACTTACAAACTTGTAATACTATT
>JAOZTK010000041.1 GCA_029942185.1 Flavobacteriaceae bacterium | reverse complement strand
TTTAATTTTGAAGGAGGTTGCTATGCAAAAACAATTGATTTAGATAAAAATGCGGAACCTGAAATATATAGAGCAATTAAAAAGAATGCGCTACTAGAGAACGTAAAGGTTTCTGATGCCGGAATTATTGATTTTACAGATACAAGTCTCACACAAAACACAAGAGTATCCTATCCTATCTTTCATATTGATAATATTGTAAAACCCGTTTCAAAAGCCGGACATGCAACAAAAGTTATATTCCTTACCGCCGATGCTTATGGTGTAATGCCACCGGTATCTATATTGACTCCTAATCAAACTAAATACCATTTTCTATCCGGTTTTACTTCTAAATTAGCAGGAACAGAAGTTGGAGTGACAAAACCTATCCCAACTTTTTCAGCTGCTTTCGGAGAAGCTTTCTTGTCATTGCACCCTACTAAATATGCAGAAGAATTAGTAAAAAAGATGGAAAAACACAATGCCAAAGCCTATTTGGTAAACACAGGTTGGAACGGTACAGGAAAAAGAATATCTATTAAAGATACGCGTGCCATCATCACTGCGATTCTAACAGGTGATATTGAAAAAGCGGAAACTCGAATTACACCTATTTTTAAATTAGAAGTACCGGTATCGTTACCCGGTGTGGATGATAATATTATTTGCACGATGAAAACGTATAATTCTATTGAAGCATGGAGAACAAAAGCAAGAACGCTGGCTAGATTGTTTATTAACAATTTCTATAAATACACCGATACAAAAGAGGGTAAGAAGCTGGTAAAATCCGGCCCTAAATTGAAGTAATTCGTATAAACTTACTGACAACTCACTAATCCGTAAACTAAGTCAATAACTTGTTTGCGGATTTTTTAGTACTTATAACCTGAGTTTTCTGTCTTTTTTTTTTATTTTTTTAAGTTTAAAAATTTAACTACCTTTGGGCAAACTAATCTACCATGAAAACAAAAAGATTGATAATCACCACTCTTTTGGGGCTTGTTTTTGGTATTGCATGTTACTATATGGTACTGGTTAATACGCATGAAGTTTCAAAAACACTAGCTTTTAATATTATTTTGGGAAGAACACTTATTGGATTTGTGATAGGTATAAGTAGATTTCCACTGGGTCATTGGTCCATTCATGGGATTCTTTTGGGATTAATTTTTAGTTTGCCTACCGGAATTGGTTTTTTGTTAGCTCCTGAATTTCCGGATGTTAATCATAAGACGATATTTATCGCAACGCTTATTATGGGGATGGTTTTTGGTTTTCTAATTGAATTGATTACTACTGTTTTGTTTAAAGCAAGACAACGAGGTAAATACAGATTTTAACACATTTATTTTGTCTCAGATTTACATGAAAATTTATCTGATTACTGATTGATTATGGCTTTAAACTATATTTGGATTGCTTTTTTTCTTATTGCTTTTGTAGTCGCTTTATTTAAACTCATTTTTTTAGGTGATACAGAAGTTTTTTCTAAAATTGTGGAAGCCGTTTTTACTAAAGCCGGAGACGGATTTACGCTTTCCTTAGGGCTTACCGGTGCTTTGGCTTTATGGATGGGAATTCTTAAAATTGGGGAAAGAGGTGGCTTGATTAAAATCATTTCTCGTTTATTGAGTCCGTTATTTACAAAGTTATTCCCCGAACTACCGAAAGATCATCCTGCAATTGGAACCATGATTCTCAATTTATCTGCAAACATGTTGGGTTTGGACAATTCAGCAACTCCCATCGGCTTAAAAGCAATGAAAGAGCTACAGAGCGTAAATCCAAAAAAAGAAACTGCCAGCGATGCTCAAATCATGTTTTTAGTTCTGAACACCTCCGGAATGACATTAATCCCTGTTAGTATATTAGCGCTACGTGCTTCGGCTAATTCGGTGAACCCTACAGATGTTTTTATACCTATATTGATCGCGACATTTATCTCAACAATGGTTGGATTAATTGTAACAGCTCTTATCCAAAAAATAAACTTATTACAAAAAACGGTACTCTTATATTTAGGAGGAGCTACTGTTTTTATAATAGCATTAATTTTTTATTTGGGAACTCTGAATCCCGATCAAATGCAGTTATTCTCAAAGCTGTTAACCAGTGTATTATTGTTTAGTATCATCGTTACATTTATTTCAGTAGCGGCTTTCAAAAAGGTAAATGTATACGATGCTTTTATAGATGGAGCTAAAGACGGATTTAAAATAGCAATCATGATCATTCCCTTCTTGATAGCGATGTTAGTAGCTGTGGGTGTGTTTACGGCTTCCGGAGCTATGGAGATTGTTATCACTGGTTTGGAAAACTTTTTTGCCTTATTGGGTTTTGATACTCGTTTTGTTGAAGGCTTACCAACCGCTTTTATGAAACCCTTGAGTGGTGGTGGTGCCAGAGGACTTATGGTAGAAAGTTGGGGGAATAATTTTGAACTAGTAGATAGTTTTGTGGGAAAATTAACTTCTATTTTACAGGGTTCGACAGAAACAACCTTTTATGTATTAGCAGTTTATTTTGGTTCCGTTAAAATTAAAAATATAAGATACGCAGCAATCGCAGGAATAATCGCTGATTTGGCAGGAATAATCGCTGCTATTCTCGTCGCTTACTTTTTCTTTGGGTAAAAAAATACTCGTATTTTTTAATACAGAGCTACATTTATTAATACAAATCAAAAATAATTCATAATATAATAATATGAGAGCAGTAATTATCAAATTATCAGTACTTCTAACACTTGTTTTATCATTTTATTCCTGTAGTGACAATCCTAAAGAAAAGAAAAACATACTAGTTAATCAGGCACAAGAAGTGTTTACTGTACCCAAACGAGCAGCGGGGCAAAAAGATGTCATCGAATTAACATGTGAACCCATCGACACAGTTCGTATGGCTATAATAGGTCTCGGTATGCGAGGAATAGGAGCTGTTAATCGCTATACATTTATAGAAAATGTAAAAATAGTCGCCTTATGTGATGTAGTTCCTGAAAATGTCGAAAAAAGTCAACAAATTTTAATAGACAAAGGTTTTCCAAAAGCGGACAGCTATACAGGTGAAGAGGATTGGAAAAAAATATGTGAGAGAACGGATATCGACTTAATCTATGTTTGTACGCATTGGGATTTACATACACCTATTGCCGTCTATGCTATGGAACACGGAAAACACATCGCAACAGAAGTGCCTGCAGCATTGACCATTGCCGAATGTTGGCAGTTGGTCGAAACTGCAGAAAAAACACAAAAGCATTGTATTCAACTCGAAAATTGTATTTATGATTTTTTTGAAATAACCACTTTAAATATGGCTCAGCAGGGTTTATTTGGTGAGATTGTGCATGCAGAAGGAGCTTATATTCACGATTTAAGATGGCTTAATTTTGAAGAGAATAGAGGCTATTGGAATATGTGGCGTTTAAAACATCTTGAAAAAACAGATGGTAACACCTACCCTACTCACGGTTTAGGTCCTGTAAGTCACGTTATGAATATTCATAGAGGAGATAAAATGAATTATCTGGTATCGATGTCCACTAATCAATTTGGGATGAGCGCTTACGCCAAAAAGAAATTTGGAGACTCCTCAGATTATGCCAAAAGAAATTATCAAAAGGGGGATATGAATACGAGTATCATCAAAACAGAAAAAGGCAAAACCATTATGTTACAACATGATGTAACGAGTCCACGTCCCTACAGCAGATTACACACAATTAGTGGCACTAAGGGTTTTGTGCAAAAATATCCTAGAGAAGGGATTGCCCTTGATCCCAATGCGCATCATTTCTTGTCGGATGAGAAACGTGATTCGATACTAAAACTGTATGTGCATCCCATTGTCAAAGATATCGAAGAAAAAGCCAAAGAAGTTGGAGGTCATGGTGGCATGGACTTTATTATGGATTATCGACTTATTTATTGTCTGAGAAATGGACTTCCATTAGACCAAGATGTATACGACGCAGCGGAATGGTCATCCATTATTGAGCTCTCAAAAATATCCGCTACCAATCAAGGTATTTCATTAAAGATCCCTGATTTTACGCGTGGTGCGTGGGATAAGGTTAAAAAAGTAACGTACTACCAAAAATAGAGAGACTTACGGTTAGACTGAAATTCAAAAAAATAAAGCGATAAAAATACTATCGTATTTATTTGGTCTTTTTTAATCCGAGTTCCTTTTCTTGTTTTTTATAGACAACTTTAGCGATAAAAATACTCAATTCATAAAGAACGACAATGGGAATCGTCACAATAATCTGACTAATAACATCCGGTGGTGTAACCACAGCAGCTAGAATTAATACGATAACAATCGCGTGTTTTCTATATTTTCTCAAAAAATCGGGAGTAACCAGTCCCATTTTAGTTAAAAAGTAAATAATTATCGGAAGTTCAAACATAATTCCGGATGCTAAAACAGATGATTTTATTATCGAAATATAAGAGCCAATTTTAAAGTTCCTATCGATTAAATCACTTACAGAATAATTCCCAAGGAAATTTACCGAAAGAGGTGTAATTACATAATAACCAAATAAAACACCTAGAAAAAACAAGAGCGAAGACACGATTACAAACCAAATAGCATATTTGCGTTCATTTTTATACAAACCCGGGCTTATAAAGGTCCATACTTCCCAGATAATATAAGGAAAAGCTACAATAATACCTGCGACAATTGAAACCCAGATATGTATAGAAAATTGCTCTGACATCCCTAAACTTTGAAGTGTAAAGGGAAGCTTTTCTATACACATACCTTCAGAAGTGAAAAACATTGAGATATTACACAAGAGTTTATATGTGAAAAAATCCAGTTTAGTAGGTGCTAATAGGATTTTATCAAAAATTATATTTTTAAATAAGAAAGCAATCGTTGCCAAGATTAACACAACGGCACTAGATCGTACTAAGTGCCATCGCAACACCTCTAAATGGCCTAAAAATGACATTTCTTTTTTTTTGTCAGTGCTCATAAATTCCTTTATTTATGCAAGTCTATTTTACAAGGGTTAAATGTATGGGTTTTCTTTGAACCTGAGTTTTCCTGTTTTGATTAAATAATCCCTTCTTTTAACAAGTCGTGTAGATGAATCACTCCGTAGTATTTATCGTCTACAACAACTAATAATTGTGTAATATTATTGTTCTCCATAGTTTGTAATGCGTCTACAGCTAAAGCATCTTTAAGAATCGTTTTCGGGTTTTTACTCATAATATCTTTTGCTGAAAGATCTTCAAAATTTTGATGGGTTTCAATCATCCGGCGTAGATCACCATCTGTGATGATTCCAATAATTAGTGAATCCTCAATAACTGCCGTAGTCCCTAATCTTTTAGAAGAAATCTCCATAATAACATCTTTTATATCAGCATTTGGATTCACAAACGGTTTATCACTTTTATGCATGATATCCTCAACACGCATATATAATCTTTTACCCAAAGCGCCACCCGGGTGATATTTCGCAAAATCTCCACTTTGAAAATCTCTTAATTGTAACAAAGTTACCGCTATTGCATCTCCTAAAACCAGTTGAGCTGTTGTACTTGTTGTAGGAGCTAGATTGTTAGGACAAGCTTCTTCTTTTACATACGAATTGATAAAAAAATCCGTTTTTTCTCCTAAATAAGACTTTTGATTGCCACAAATAGCAATTATTTTATTGCCGGAATCTTTAATTAAAGGAAGTAAAACTTTAATTTCCGGAGTATTACCACTCTTTGAAATAAACAAAACGACATCATCCTTCTGAATAATACCCAGATCACCGTGTATTGCATCTGCTGCATGCATAAAAATTGCGGGTGTTCCTGTAGAATTAAAAGTCGCGACAATTTTTGTAGCGATATTAGCGCTTTTACCAATACCCGTTACAATAACTCTACCTTTTGAAGTAATAATAGTTCGTACCGCCTTTTCAAAATCTACCGTTAGCAAATCTATTAAATTTGCTATTGCTTCACTTTCAATCGCCAATGTTTTTTTAGCAATTTTTAAAATATTATGATTCTTGTTCATCGTATCGTTTTAGGTTAGAAAAAACTTTTATTACTCAATAAAAAAGTCAAAAATATAAAACTGATTTATTAATAAATTATTGTTATATTCGTATATGTCAAAAGAGCATCGCAATTTAAACAATATCTGATGCAAAAATATCTAAAAAATTTGACACTCAAATACGATGCTAACAAAAGAGTTTGGTTTAAAAGATGCTCTAAAAAAGTATTTTGGTTTTGATAACTTTATAGGTTTACAGGAAATAGTTATCGAAAGTGTTATGGATGGTCAGAATACCTTTGTAATTATGCCAACAGGAGGTGGGAAATCACTTTGCTACCAATTACCTGCACTCTTAAATGATGGAACTGCCATTGTAGTTTCTCCATTAATTGCATTGATGAAAAATCAAGTAGACGCCATTAGAGGAGTTTCAGAGCATTATGGTGTGGCACATGTTTTAAATTCTTCTTTAAATAAAGGAGAAGTTCGACAAGTGATGAGTGATATAGAAGAAGGTATTACAAAATTACTATACGTTGCCCCGGAATCTTTGGCAAAACAAGATTACACTGAATTTTTAAAAAAACAAACGATTTCTTTTGTCGCAATTGATGAGGCTCATTGTATATCAGAATGGGGACATGATTTTCGTCCGGAATACCGTAATTTACGTAATATAATTAACGAGATAGATGATGTACCCATTATTGGATTGACTGCAACAGCAACTGAAAAAGTACAAGAAGACATTCTAAAAACGCTTCGAATAACAGATGCCAATACATTTAAAGCCTCTTTTAATCGACCCAATTTATTTTATGATGTACGTCCAAAAACAAAAGATGTTCAAAAAGACATCATCCGATTTGTTAAAAAATATCCAAATCAGTCAGGAATTATCTATTGTTTAAGTCGAAAAAAAGTTGAAGAAGTAGCGGAAGTATTGCAAGTAAATAATATTAAAGCGGTTCCCTATCATGCCGGTCTGGATGCAAAAACGAGAGCAAAACATCAAGATATGTTTTTAATGGAAGATATTGATGTGGTAGTAGCAACCATCGCTTTCGGGATGGGAATTGACAAACCTGATGTTCGCTTTGTCATACATCATGATATTCCTAAAAGTTTAGAGAGTTATTATCAAGAAACCGGTAGAGCCGGGCGTGATGGTGGTGAAGGTTATTGTTTGGCGTATTATTCCTACGATGATATTGAAAAATTAGAAAAGTTTTTATCGGGGAAACCGGTCGCTGAACAAGAAATTGGACATGCTTTGTTACAAGAAGTAATAGGATATGCCGAAACCTCAATGAGTCGTAGAAAGTATTTACTACATTATTTCGGTGAAGAATTTGATGAAATTAACGGCTTAGGGGCTGATATGGATGACAATACTCGTAATCCAAAGAAAAAACAAGAAGCTAAAGAAGCTGTAAAGTTAATTTTGCAGACAGTCAGAGATACCAATCAGCAATATAAAGCGAAAAATATAGTCAATACGGTTATTGGGCACGCAAATGCGATGCTAAAATCTCATAAAACTGATCAAAAAGAGTGTTTTGGAAAGGGAAAAGAAAAAGACAGTTTGTATTGGATGGCGCTTATTCGACAATTGTTAGTTGCCGGTTATCTACGGAAAGAAATTGAGCAATATGGCGTTTTAAAATCCACAACAAGAGGACTTAATTTTATTACATCACCTAAATCTTTTATGATGACAGAAGATCATGTCTACAACCTAGAAGACGATGGTACAATTATTACAAAAATGAGTGGCGGAATTGGTGCATCCGATGAAAAACTCTATAAAATGCTTAAAAATCTACAAAAATCCGTAGCAAAAAAGCACAATGTTCCCCCTTACGCGGTTTTTCAAGAGCCTTCATTAGAAGATATGGTTATAAAATACCCCATAACTATTAATGAATTATCAAAGGTTTATGGTGTTGGAGAAGGAAAAGCTAAAAAATACGGTGAAAAATTTGTGGCGTTAATAAGCAAATATGTTGAAGAAAATGACATTTTAAGGCCGGACGATCTTATTGTAAAAAGTACAGGTATCAATTCCTCCTTAAAACTCTCCATTATCCAAAATACAGATAAAAAAATTCCACTGGAAGATATTGGGAGATCAAAAGGTCTCAATATGGAAGAACTCATCAATGAAATGCAACGAATAGTTTATTCGGGAACAAAACTGAATATTAGCTATGCAATTGACGAGTTGTTGGACGAAGAGCAACAGGAGGAAATCTTTGATTATTTCTTAGAATCGAAAACAGATAAAATCCAAGATGCCTTTGACGAATTTGAGGGAGAATACGAAGAGGAAGAATTACGATTAGTCAGAATTAAATTTTTAAGCGAAGTCGCAAATTAGCACCTCAAACAGCTTTCTTTTCGATTCAAAACTTGTTTATCGAAAAGCTACCCTCACTAAAAATCACAACAACACTCAAATTCCAAAAGACGATTTGACGTTGCACAACTCTGCAAAATAATGTCTGCTATGCAAAGTGCTCTCACTTCGCAGAATAACACTAAAAAACAAATATTTACAAGAGGTTTTATAATCCAAAAAAATATGATTAATATCTTTCCATCACAAGGAAACTAAGACTTAAGAAAAGAAAATTAGCCTCAGTTCAAAAAATAAATTGTATTTAATCTCATGACATTCTAATAATTATCGAGACTAACCCTAAATTCCGACGTAGCTCATCGGGGTATTAAAATATCCTACTTTAACATCTATCGCCTTTAGGTTTATAAAATACTCGTGACAAAAAACTACAAGATTAGTCGGCGTACAATTCATTGTATAAATGTATGTACTTCTGCTTGATTTTATCTCGCTTGGGCTTCATGGTAGGAGTTAATAATCCATTATCTATACCCCAAATTTCGGGTGTTAATTTAAACTTCTTAATTTTTTCCCATTTGCTGAAAACTTCATTGTGCTCATCCACTTCTTTTTGAATTCGAGCTAAAACTTTTTCATTACTAATTAAATCTTCATTATCAAATTCAAACAGGATACCATGACGTTTTCCCCATTCTGTCACATAATTAAAATCGGGTTGTATAATGGCAGTTGGCATTTTTTCACCTTCTCCTACAACCATTATTTGCTCGATAAAGCGACTTTTTTTCATTTCATTTTCTAGGAGTGCAGGCGATACATATTTACCTCCTGATGTTTTAAATATTTCCTTTTTACGCCCCGTTATTGTCAAGAAACCATTTGCATCAATTTCTCCTTTGTCTCCTGTATGAAACCAATCTCCTGTCATAACATCTGCCGTACGTTCCGGATCTTTATAATAGCCTTGCATAACGTTAGGTCCTTTGACCAATATCTCACCATCTTTTGCTATTTTCACTTCCACATTACGGATTATTTTTCCTACAGATCCAATCTTAAAAAGGTTGCCATCGTACTTATTCACTGAAATAACGGGGGAAGTTTCTGTCAACCCATAACCTTCCATTACATACATCTCAGCTGCAGCAAATATACGCGATAAACGTGGTTGTAAAGCGGCGCTTCCCGATACCATTGTATCTAAATTACCGCCTAAAGCCTCTTTCCATTTACTAAAGATTAATTTACGTGCTATCGCCAATTTTTTTTCATACCACCAACCATTAGCCTCGTAAGGCTCGTATTTTAACCCCAGTCTGACTGCCCAAAAAAACAAAACTTTTTTAATTCCACGAAGCGCGGTTCCTTTACCCAAAATACTGTCGTATACCTTTTCTAATAGTCTGGGAACAACACTCATTAATCCCGGCTTAACCTCTTTAATATTTTCCGAAATCTTATCAAGTCCTTCACCAAAATAAATATTTCCTCCTGCATTCATATATAAATAATGCAACATACGTTCAAAAACATGGCATACGGGTAAAAAACTCAAAATATTTGTTCCTTCTTGAATAACAGGTAAACGAGGTACGGAATCGTTTACATTACTGACAATATTATTATGAGTAAGCATAACCCCTTTCGGAGTTCCCGTAGTACCGGAGGTGTAAATCAAAGTAGCCAAATCATCCGGTTTTACTGCATCTTTTCTCTTTTCTACTTTATCTTGATTCGCTTCGTCTGCTCCTAAAGCAAGTAATTCATTCCAGTTTTTACAACCCGGTATTTCATCAAAAGAAAAAATTTCTTTTATTGTAGGAGAATCCTTTAATGCTTCCTTTGCTTTCAAATACACTTCTTCATCCGAAACAAAACAATAAGTTGTTTCTGCATGATTAAATATATAAGCGTAGTCCTTAGCTGTTATAGTAGGATAGATGGGTACGTTTTGAGCACCAATTTGTAAAACTCCAAAATCCATAATAGTCCATTCCGTTCTATTTGTAGTGGAAATAACTGCTATTTTATCATTTGGTTTGACTCCTAGCCGTAGCAAAGCTCTTGAAATAGCATTGGTTTTTTGTATCAATTCTTCAGTTGAAGTCGCAACCCACTTTCCATTAACCTTGGTATTAAGGGCTTTTGAAAGATTGTGTTCTTTTAATTGAATATAAGGATAATCAAATAATCTGGTGGCTTTTGTTGGCATTTTATTTAAAATTATTGGTTATAGTATTGCAATATACAAAAAATATATAGAAACCAAATCTATTTTGATTTGCGTTTATTCACATCAAATATAAACACAAAATTGTCGCGTAAGCATTGCCTAGTTCATTGCAGAATAACTTATAGACCTCAGTTCGGTGTAAGGGATAAAACACATATTTAAACTTATAAGTGTGCATTTGCCCTAGAATCAGTAATGGTTTACATTTATCTTCTTATAACCTTAAATATTAATTTCCCAACAAAATTAAACTTAGAATATCAGAGTAAACATAGAAATAGGGATCAGAATTGTTTAGTAATTAAAAGTATTATTAAACTTAAGTGTAAAATCTCCTCTAATATGTTCGGTAGTATTTTTGGCTTCATAAGGAGCATCAGGATATGAAAAATCACCATAAAAATGACCTTTAAATTCAGTTTCATTTAAGCGTTTAATTCGTAATATTCCTGTTTGTATTTCCATTACAAGCAATTGATTTTCTAGTGGAATTTCAAAATAAATATCAAATTGTTGCTTGTCGCTTCCATCTTCAGTTCTGTTTAAAGCATCTTTAACGTAATTTTCGCCAGATTGAGCTTCGGTGTATTTTATTGACAATGTTTTTTCTTCGGAAATAGGAAGATTTTCAAAATGATTTTTAAAGTCTATGTCAAGGATTAATATAAAACCTTTTTTTGGTTTGCCTTCTACATTTAAAATCTCATTTCTTGGAATCTCAGCAATAGCATCGCTTTGATATCTAGCTACGTTTATTTTAAGATCACCTTGATTATTTTTAACAAGTACTGATTCAAAATTTGAAAAATTAAAAGTTTGATTATTATTTATGACAATTTTTACATTGTTTTGAGCAAGGCTATTGAAACTCACTAATAATGCAAATAAGATAATATTAATTTTCATATGTTATAATTTATAGTAGTGTATAAAAATTGAATGCAAATTTACTAAAAAAGATTAAATGGGCGTATGATTTAAAGGAGTAATCATATAAATATTATATTCATATTTTCTGAGGATTATAACGTTTTAATCATTTTTTTGGTTAATTCCCCGACGCTTGTTGAAATAAAAAAGAAAATTCCTATTTGATACCTCGTACCCTTGACCCTTGGGTCGAGATTATTCATTTGCGTTTATTTACACCTAATTTAAACACAAAATTGTCGCGTAAGCATTGCCTAGTTCATTGCAGAATAACTTATACCGAACTGAGGTTATAACCTTACCTTTTCTTTTAATTCTATATATCAAACCCTAAGCCGGACTCATGTTTACAATAACAGAGCCAAAAGAACTCCTATTATTAAAGCCGTAAATTTTTGAATATTGAATTGATGGTCCTTCGAGGATTCAAATAAAATAATAGTAGCAATATGTAAAAACACTCCGGCGACAATCGCATTTATTTGATTGCTATAAGTAACTAAAAAAGAAATTCGACTCCCCATAATAGTTCCCAAGGGTGTCATAATCGCAAAAATTAATAAAAATAAAAACGCAAAACTTTTTGCTCCTTTAAAATGAATTAACAAGCTCGCAAGAACCATGGCAATTGGTATTTTATGTATGACAATTGCCCACAATAACTCGTGATGTTGATGATCTGCTAACGGCAAACCTTCCATAAAAGCGTGTATATTCAAACTGACAAACAATGCCCACGGAAAATAATTGGATCCTAAAGTATGTACATGACCATGCTCTGCCCCTTTTGAGAAAAAATCTAAAACCAACTGGGTTATTAATCCAAGGATAATAAAAATCCCAATGTTTTCATCTCCTTTTGCATAAACTTCAGGAAATAATTTAAGCATGGTTATGGAAAGTAAATAAGCCCCGCTAAAGGTTAATAGCAAAGCAACTATTTTCTTTTTAGGATTTAAAAAGAGTACGATTGCAATCCCCAGTACAACAGATAAAAGTAAAACAAAAATTTCCATCAAATTTTCAATAAAAAGTAATAAATTCCAAGATGTCCCGATGATTATCGAAACTGAACCCAAAAACTCCTACCCGGAGCTACGGGATACTATACCATGTCTAACTATTTAGCTTTTAACCCACGTTTAAATATTTTGGTAAAAGTAAAAAAAACTCTTTACTTGGTGTTTCTCTTAAAACAAATCACTATTTTTACCATTCATTAAGAATCAACTGATCTAAACTTTAATGAAAAAATATATTCCCAACTTAATCACCCTATTAAACCTTACCACCGGCTTAATAGCAATTTTATTTGCCACTCAAAACCAATTAGAACACGCTGCATATTTTGTATTCTTTGGTATCTTTTTAGATTTTTTTGATGGTTTTATAGCACGTATTTTAGATAGAGAAAGCGAGATTGGAGTTCAATTAGATTCATTAGCAGATATGGTTACAAGTGGTGTTGTACCAGGTATTGTCATGTTTCAACTTTTGCATAAATCTGATGCCGATTGGGAAATGATTGATTATCTATCCAACTTTAAAGAAATAAACTATTTGCCGTTTTTAGCATTAATCATACCCTTGGCAGCCGCTTATAGATTGGCTAAATTTAATGTAGACGACCGACAAGACCATGATTTTATTGGATTGCCGACACCTGCCATGACACTCTTTGTCATATCGCTACCTCTTATAAGTATCTATGGTAAAGAATGGGCCGTAAACATGGTGAATGGAACTTATTTCTTGGTTGTTACAACTATTTTAGGAAGCATCTTGATGAATAGTGAGTTATCTTTGTTTTCATTAAAGTTTTCAAACTTTTCCTTTAAAGATAACCTTGTAAAATATTTGTTTCTAATACTGGCGCTATTGTTGATCGTATTATTAAAAATCTCAGCAATTCCAATAATTATAATACTGTATATTATACTTTCTATGGCTAATAATTTACTGGAAAAAAAGACAGAATTTGCAACTTAATCCTCGTGAGCTTATTACAAAACCCGTTTTTTTAACACAAAACTCTTCCCTAAATAAACTCTTCTTACCAATTCGTCTGCGGCGAGTTCTTCAGGTGTTCCTTCTTTTAAAATTCCTCCTTCAAACATCAAATAAGTTCTGTCAGTTATAGCAAGTGTTTCAGTAACATTGTGATCTGTGATTAAAATACCAATATTTCTATCTTTTAAGTGTGATACGATATTTTGAATATCCTCTACAGCGATTGGATCAACACCTGCAAAGGGTTCATCTAATAATATAAAGTTAGGATCCGAAGCTAGAGCTCTCGCTATTTCAGTACGGCGGCGTTCACCACCCGAAAGTAGATCTCCTCTGTTCTTGCGAACCTGTCCCAAGCCAAACTCTTCAATAAGAGCTTCTAATTTTTCTTTTTGTTCTTTTTTTGTAAGTTTTGTGAACTGCAATACTGCTCTAATATTGTCTTCAACAGATAATTTTCGAAAAACAGAAGCCTCTTGTGCTAAATACCCAATACCCTTTTGGGCTCTTTGGTACATCGCATCATCGGTAATATTATCATTATCAATATATACGGATCCGGAGTTGGGCGATATCATACCGACTATCATATAAAATGTAGTTGTTTTCCCTGCACCATTCGGGCCTAACAAGCCGACAATCTCACCTCTATTTACCTCAAGGGAAACATTATTGACAACCAATCTACTGCCATATTTTTTAGAAACGTTTACTGCTCTTAACTTCATATTAAATTGTATTTTGTAAAAATAGTTGAACTTTTTTTATCGCTTATTTAAATTATGTTAAAAACAAGCAAAAATAAAATTCTAGTCCTTTACTTTTGATTTTTTCTCTTTTCCTTCGTGTTTAAATCGATTATGTGTCCATAAATAGTACTCGGGTTTTTCCCGTATTTGCTTTTCTAACTTTTTTAGAAAAATATCTGTAATTTGATAATCCGGAAAGCCATTCGGATTCTCAGCTAAAAGTTCAAATTCGGTCTCATAATAGCCACGTTTAACTTTTTTCACTTGCATATTCACATAAGCACAATCGTACTTTTTCGCCAACATCTCAGCGCCCGTATGAATTGGTACTCGCACTCCTAAAAAATCCTTCCAATAATAAGCACGGCTTAATTGTGGAGATTGGTCACTTAAGAGGCCGTAAATACCTATTGTTTTATTCCTGTAATTCGTGATTATATTCGCAATCGTATCCTCTTTTAAAACCATAAATCCACCAAATCTTTCTCGGGTACTTTTTATTTTATTCTCAAATATTTTATTATTTATCTTTGTATAAGTCGCATACGCCTTAACACTGGTGTGTAGATTTAAACTGACAACCCACTCCCAATTGCCATAGTGACTTCCAACGACAATCATGGATTTCCCTTTTTTTGCAAGATCTTCTAACAAAGATAAATTTTTAAACTTATAATGCTTCCTCATTTGTTTTTTTGATATTGTAAAGGTCTTAAACATCTCCATAAATACATCGACAAAATGATGATAAAATTTACGACGAATTACACGAAGTTCTCCTTGGGTTTTTTCTGGAAAGGCACGTTGTAAATTACGCAATACTAGTTCTTTACGATATCCTATAAGATAATAAACCAGAAAGAATACAAAATCAGAAATAATATATAAAACCGGAAATGCTGCTTTTGAGAGCAACCAAACAAAAGGATAAACTATATAAAAAACCAGTTTTTGCATCTATTTGCAAATATCGTATTAATAATTAAACCTGAAAAAAGTTATTTCTTCTCAAAGAGCACTTTTACAGGCTGTTTCACTTCCTCTTTTCCTTCGTGTTTGAATCGATTGTGTGTCCAGAAATAATATTCCGGCTTTTTTCGAATTTGTCTTTCTAATTTCTCTAAAAATATAGCTGTAAGCTTATAGTCAGCAAAATCTCTTGGATGCTCCGTTACAAGTTCAAAAGCAACTTCATAATAGCCTCTTTTAACTTTGTCAATTTCCATAATTACAAAAGTACAATTGTATTTTTTTGCCAGCATTTCAGCTCCCGTATGTATGGGTACTCGAACGCCCAAAAAATCAGACCAATAATAGGTTTTATAAGGTTCAGAGGATTGGTCACTTAAAAGACCGTAAAAACCTATTTTATTTTCTTTGTAATTCTTCGCTATCGTAGGAATTGTGTCCTTTGTCAAAACCATATTAATTCCAAATCGCTCTCTGGATTTTTTTAATTTTCTTTCAAATACTTTGTTGCTAATTCTGGTGTAAGAAGCGTAAAAACTATAATCAAGATGTAAATTTACGCTGATAAACCATTCCCAATTTGCATAATGACTCCCGATGAATATCACCGATTTTCCCTTTTTTGCCAAGTTTTCTAATAAATCAAGATTCTTAAACTTATAATGTTTCATCATTTGTTTTTCAGAAATAGTAAAAGTCTTAATCATCTCCATAAATATGTCTACAAAATGATGATAAAACTTGCGACGAATTTTAAGAATTTCTTTTTCGGGTTTATTCGGGAAAGCACGTTTTAAATTGGACAAAACCAGCTTCTTACGGTAACCAACTAAATAAAATATAACAAAGTATAAAAAGTCTGAAATTACGTACAAAACAGGAAATGCCACTTTGGAAAGCAACCATATAAAAGGATAAAATATATAAAAAACTACTTTTTGCATGTGTTTGCAAATATCGTATTTTAATTCAAACCTAGTTTGTTTTTTTTTTGCCTTTGGAAATAATAATCTTGTTTAGAAAGCTTTATATAATTATTTAGCTTATTCAGAATTATCTATAAAAAAAGCTTGCTATTTTTAGTACATTTGTCACATATTAAAAAACACACAATGAAGTATCTAAAATATGCTTTTCTTTTGATGGTATTGTTTAT
>JAOZTK010000040.1:9860-16428 GCA_029942185.1 Flavobacteriaceae bacterium | reverse complement strand
GCATGAAAAATATCTCACTAATACTAATGCTACTTATTGGTATTATATCTCAAGCACAAAACACAGAGCAATTAAAAAATCTATTAAAATTAGAACGAAGAGCAGCCCAAAAAAGAATCGATTTCAAAAGAAATCCAAATACTACGAATTACGACATCAAATACCATCGGTTAGAATGGACAGTTGATCCCGGATCCTCTCCAGCTGCTATTAGTGGTGCTGTTACTACTTTTTGGGAAGCTGCCGAAACCATGAATACCATCACTTTTGACCTAGCAGATAATCTTAATGTAATACAGGTAGTTCAACGCGGAAGTAGTTTAGCATATACCCATACGGGAAATGAAGTTGTAATTACATTGCCAAGTTCACAAAATACAGGTGTTTCAGATTCCTTAACTATCACGTATAACGGAAATCCCACCAGTGGTGGCTTTGGAATTTATGAACAAAGCACACATGATGGAATACCAAATCTATGGACCTTGTCAGAACCTTACGGTGCCATGGAATGGTGGCCTTGTAAACAAGATTTAATTGATAAAATTGATTCAATTGACGTATATGTAACACATCCACTTTTTTTTAATGGCACCCATGAATACAAAACCGCTTCAAATGGTTTGTTAAAATCTGAAATTATTACCGGATCAAATAAAACGACACATTGGAAGCATAGATATCCGATTCCTGCATATCTTATAGCTATTGCTGTTACCAATTACACTGTTTATGACGATTGGGCATATGAAGGTACCGGTGATGAGTTTCCAATAACTAATTATGTATATCCCGAAAATTTGAGTGCTGTTCAAGCCAGCACTCCAGTTACAGTAGATCTTATAGAAATTTTTGGAAATCTTTTTGAAATGTATCCTTTTTCCGATGAAAAATACGGCCATGCTCAATGTGGATTAGGTGGCGGAATGGAACACACTACCATGACTTTTATGGGTTCTTTTGGGCGAGACTTAATTGCACATGAACTAGCCCACCAATGGTTTGGAAACAAAATAACCTGTGCTTCTTGGGAAGATATTTGGCTTAACGAAGGTTTTGCCACCTATCTAACCGGTCTGTCCAAAGAACATTTGGATGGTGAAACTTCTTTTAAGGAGTGGAGAGAAAGCAAGGTAGATCATATAACCACTTCCAATGCTGGATCTGTTTTTTGTTCGGATACTACCAATTTTTGGCGAATTTTTGATCAACGCTTAAGTTATAACAAAGGGGCTATGGTTTTGCACATGTTACGTTACAAATTAGGTGATACAGATTTTTATCAATCCATACAAAACTATCTTGATGACCCTACTCTAGCTTATGGATATGCCAAAACAATTGACCTTCAAAATCATTTTGAAGTACAAAGTGGTTTGGATTTAAATGAATTTTTTTCGGACTGGTTTATGGGTGAAGGCTATCCTTCTTATCAAATACAATGGAATCAAGATGCGGATAATTTGTATATAAAAGTTGACCAAACTCAATCGCATAGTTCGGTTCCTTATTTTGAAATGCCAATTTCTTTAAGAGTTATTGGTGATGCCGGGGATGATGAATGGATAATTCTTAACAATACGCATAACGGTCAGTTATTTACAAAACCAATAAACCTCGATGCGGTTCAAGTGCTTTTTGACCCTGATTTCCACATTATCAGTAAAGATAACCACGTAGTTTACAATTCAGGTTTATCAATTAATAATCAACTCATAGAGGGTATTACACCCATAACGAATCCTGTAAAAGATTATTTGACCATCAAAATAACAGATGCCGTTTTACTGATTAGCACTCGTATATATAATTCATTAGGACAAAAAATATTTGAGCAGAATAACTCGCAATCAACACTTGATATAAGCACCTTGCCTAGCGGTGTTATTATACTGCATATTGCTACGGATAAAGGATTTTTTTATCAAAAATTAATTAAGGAGTAAATCTTTTTTCTCTTTTTAAAACACGAGTCGGTTTGATAAATCATTTCTCTGCCGTTTTTTTGTACTACAAAAATGATAAAATTTACGTAGGTTTGTCGGCTGAAATAAACACTCTTAAATGGAAATATTTATAAAAATAGTTCAATTTTTATTGAGCTTGTCTTTGTTGATTGTGCTTCATGAATTTGGACACTATATAGCGGCACGTATTTTTAAAACTCGCGTTGAAAAATTTTATTTATTTTTTGATGCATGGGGTAAAAAATTATTCTCCTTTAAAAAAGGAGATACAGAATATGGCATTGGTTGGTTGCCTTTGGGAGGTTATGTAAAGATATCCGGTATGATCGATGAAAGCATGGACAAAGAGCAGATGAAACTTCCTCCAAAACCGTATGAATTTCGTTCAAAACCGGCTTGGCAACGTCTGATTATTCTGTTAGGTGGAGTTACTGTAAACTTTTTATTGGGAATCTTTATTTATATAATGATCGTAAATGTTTGGGGAGAAAATTACGTAAAATCAGAAGATGTAAAATATGGATTTGCGGTAAATGAGATATTTAAGGAATACGGATTTCAAGACGGTGATAAAATAACACATATCAATGGTGAAGAACCTTTTGATGTAACCGATGTCAATAAATTGCTTTTTCTAAGAAATGTTGAAAACATACAAGTAACGCATACTAATGGCACAACAGAAACAATTGCTTTACCCGAGAACATTGGAAGTATCATGTGGGAAAAAGGAGTTTTACGACCTTTTACTGAACGCCATTTAGCGACTATTGATTCCATTGTACCTAATTCTGTTGCGGAAAAATCAGGATTTATCAGTGGTGACAGAGTGATTGGAGTGAATTCTAAACCCGTTACTTATTGGAGCGAATTCACCAAAAAAATTGATTCTACAAAAGCTTTCGTAAAAGTTATACGCAATAGCGATACTATTACTTTGCCGGTTACGCCGGAGTATATTAAGGCGGACAAGGCCTATCAAATTGGGGTCTATACTTTTTCCTTAAAAGAGGCGCTAAAAATAGAACATAAAGAGTATTCATTTGTTGAAAGTATTAAACGCGGAAACCATTTGGGTTTAACAACGCTAAAAGACTTTATGTCGCAATTTAAATATGTCTTTACAAAAAAGGGAGCCGGTGAAGTCGGAGGATTTATTGCAATTGGCAATATTTTCCCGGCAACTTGGAGTTGGCCAGCATTTTGGAGTATTACAGCCTTATTATCAATCATGCTTGCCTTTATGAATCTCTTGCCTATACCTGCCTTAGACGGTGGACATGCCCTTTTTGTGCTTTTTGAAATGCTAACGGGTAAAAAACCCAGTGATAAATTTTTGGAATATGCCCAAATAATAGGTTTCGTTCTTCTTATGGGATTACTTCTATTGGCTAATGGAAATGATATTTACAAATTGATTAAAGGTTGGTTATAATTCTTACGGTTTAAAAAAAAGAAATGCACAAATAATTTAATTATTTGTGCATTTATGATTTTACACTTTTTATTGAGTCGATAATAATTCCAAAATTGTAACTTTACTCTTTTCTAAGGTTCATGAAAAAATTCTTATTTATTCATAGAATAAAACTCTCAATACTGTTGGTAGCTTTGCTGGTTTATTATTTTTCATTGCCCAAACCACTTTTTAAAGATGCCACCTCAACGGTAATTGAAAGTGTAGAAGGGGAGTTATTAGGAGCCAAAATAGCCACTGATATGCAATGGCGTTTTCCTGAAACCGAAAGAATTCCCGAAAAATTTGTCCAATGTATCACGCATTATGAAGATGTTTATTTTTATAAACATTGGGGTTTTAATCCGATATCTATTTTTAATGCCTATAAGCAAAACAGAAAAGCGGGGAAAGTAATCAGAGGAGGAAGCACTATAACACAACAAGTAATTCGTCTATCCCGTAAAAATAAAGCGAGAACCTATAAAGAAAAAACAATAGAATTAATCTTAGCAACCCGATTAGAATTTCGTCATTCCAAAGATAAAATACTTTCTTTATACGCCTCACATGCTCCATTTGGTGGTAATGTCGTGGGATTAAATGCGGCTTCTTGGCGTTATTTTGGACAAAATTCTGAAAATTTATCTTGGGCAGAAAATGCTACTCTTGCCGTTTTACCGAATGCTCCCGGATTGATCAACATCAATAAAAATCGTTTAAAACTCAAAAACAAACGAAATAGATTGTTAAAAAAACTCTTTAAAAAAGCGATTATTGATTCCCTTACCTATCATTTAGCAACACAAGAAACCTTACCGGATAAAACTTTTTCATTACCAAAAACTGCACCACATTTGTTGGAAAAAATAAGAAAAAAAAATGAAGGACAACGTATTCAAACCAGTATTCATATTCAAAAACAAGAACAATTAAACAGTATTGTAAAACAGCATTATATGGAATTAAAGCAAAACCATATATACAATATTGCTGCGATTATTATTGCTGTTAAAACTCGAAAGATCATTGCTTATGTCGGGAATTCCCCTACTGATAAAACCCATCAGAAAGATGTTGATATTATTGATAAAGCTCGGAGTACAGGTAGTATTCTCAAACCTTTTTTATTTACATCATTACTCAATGCCGGTGAAATTTTACCCAATACATTAGTTGCCGATATTCCCACACAAATCGCCGGATATAAACCCGAAAATTTTGATTTAAAGTATTACGGTGCAGTATCTGCGAGTAAAGCTTTGATAAAATCACTTAATATTCCTGCAGTTCGTATGTTACAATCATACGGTTTGAAAAGGTTTTATCACGATTTGCAGAATTTACAACTTTACGACATTTCTAAAGGAGCAAATCACTATGGCTTGTCCTTAATCTTAGGAGGTGCCGAGAGTAATTTATGGGATTTAACAAGAGCATATACGAATTTGGCAAGTACTTTATTGCATTACGATGAGTTGCAAGGAAAATACCATAAAAAAGAATTTACAAATCTATCTTATCTAAAAAGCAACTCGGTAGCTTTCGGGAAAATAACAGAAGAGTACCCCATCTATGATGCTGGAGCAATTTATACTACTTTTAATTCATTGCGCGAAGTAAATCGTCCTGAAGGGGAAGAAAACTGGGAATTTTATGAAGCTTCAAAACCAATAGCATGGAAAACCGGTACAAGTTTTGGATTTCGTGATGCATGGGCGATTGGCGTCAATTCTGAATATGTTGTTGGAGTCTGGGTAGGCAATGCAGATGGAGAAGGTCGGCCGGGCCTAACCGGTACAAGTGTAGCAGCTCCTATCTTGTTTGACGTCTTTGATTTATTACCTGATTCTCCTTGGTTTTCTCCACCCTATGACGAATTGGAAAAAATAGAAACTTGTAAACTTAGCGGATATCGAAGTACTGATATTTGTTTAGAAATTGATAGTATTTGGGTGCCTAGAGCCGGACTAAGAACAAGACCTTGCCCTTATCATCAATGGGTGCATTTAGACAAAACAGAATCGTATCGTGTAAACAGCTCTTGCGAGTCTTTGGCAAATATGAAACATAAAAGTTGGTTTGTATTACCTCCTAGTCAAGCTTATTATTTTCAATTACACAATCCCTTTTACAAACCGCTACCTCCTTATCGTGCTAATTGTATAGCCCTTTTTAAAACACCGATGGCATTTGTAAACACCTTTGATAAAGAACATATTTTTTTACCAAAAGATTTTAATGAAGAAAAAAACACCCTTATTCTAAAACTCAAACACGTACAACCGGAAACAAAAGTATTTTGGTATTTAAACACAAATTATATAACCACTACACAAACTATTCACGAAGTAGCTATTGCGCCTAAAAAAGGAGATTATATACTTACTGTGGTCGATGAATTTGGAAATGAATTAGAAAAAACATTTAAAATCCTTTAAAAAAAATTTGATTTATAATAATATATTTTTAGCTTTGACCTTTATTACGAACCCCTTAACTCCAATATCATGGCAAAACACCTTGAAAAAACCCTTATTGATAAGGAAATAACGATAAATCCATCTGCAGTTTTTAACTTTAAAATTAGTCCCGATAACATAATTGACTATGCAAATCATTCATTTTGTGAAATTAGCGGCTATGAAGAGTATGAATTGATAGGGGAATCCTTGAAAAAGATAACCCATCCTGACATGCCCTCCTTATTTACAGATATGTTATCAGAGCGGTTAGAGAAAAAAGAACCCATGCAATTAATTTCAAAATTTTTAGCAAAAAATGGACGATATTTTTGGCTTTTAATTAATTTTGAAACAAAAGTTGATGATAAAAAGAAGATTCTTGCACATTATTCTCAAAGTAAAGCAGCGCCACAATATGCTATTCACAAGATGGATGCACTACATAAGATTCTTTCAAAAATTGAAGAAAAAACAGGAGGAACAGAGGCTTCTAAACGTTATTTAATGGGGTTCTTAGAAGAGAGAGATATGGATTACGATCAGTATGTTAAGGATTTGAGTATCAAGCATCCCGAATATGAAAAACCTTTTCAACAACCCAACTTTTTGCAAAAGTCTATTCATCAAGACGAAAGCCTAGACAATCAGTTCAACACTATTCATCAAGACAAAAGCCTAGA
>JAOZTK010000040.1:0-9760 GCA_029942185.1 Flavobacteriaceae bacterium | reverse complement strand
TCAAGACAAAAGCCTAGATAATCAGTTCAACACTACTCTTCAAGACAAAAATCAAGACAATGAACTCAACACTATTCATCATAGTTCAAATACTGAAAATGAGGATAGTCCTAAAACACCAAAGGCTAAAACTAAAAAGAAAAAAAGTCTTTTAAAGAAAGTTTTCGGAAAGTAGAATCCTATTAAGACTTTTTGTTATACAATGGCATAACTAAAAATGATATTCCCCCAAAAAAGAGTATCATAAAAGTTTGCGTTGTCCACATTAACCAACCAAAGGCGAGAGCAGGATTTGAGGCAATTCCGAATAGGATAAGAACTTGCTGTATTCCAAGCGGATAGGTTCCCAAACCCCCATTAGTTGTGGCGATACTTAACGCTCCTACAATAAAACCAGTTACAATAGCCCCAAAACCTATACTTGATACTTCGGGTATGGAAAGAGATAGTGTATAAAACATCAATAAATACATCGCCCAAATAAAGATAGTATGCGCTAAAAAAGCCCACTTTTTTTGCATAAAAAAAATACTTTTTACCCCTTCCAATAAACCTGTTATAAAATTTCGAATTTTTTCAAAAAAAACATTTTTTGACTTTCGAATTAAAACATAAAAAGCACTTGCCAACAAGATTGAAAGAAGCGACAATAAAATCGGATAAATTGGCTCTTTCGGAATTTTATTTAGAATTAAATTCTTCAATAAATCAAATTGATAAAAAAAAGCAATGACAATAATTAGCAAAAGCATAATTACATCGACAATTCGTTCTACAACAATAGTTCCAAATGCTTTTTCAAAGGGAATTGATTCGTATTTGCTAATGGCTGTAGCACGAGCTATTTCACCGGCTCGTGGGATAACAAGATTGATTAAATAAGCTATAAAAATTGTGAATATACCATTTGTAAAATGAATCTTATGGCCAAGAGGAGCTAGTAAAAATTTCCATCGATAGGCTCTGGACAAATGACTTAACAAGCCTAAAAACAAAGAAATAAATACCCAAAAATAATTAACGTTTTTTAAAGCATTTTTGATTTCAAGTTTGTCAGATTCAGAAAGTGCTGAGAGTGACCACCAAATTAAAAAAACTCCCAAAGCTACCGGGAGTATAATCAATGTTATTTTTTTGAATCTTTTTTTCAAAAACTATTTTAGCTTGTTGTTTTCAGTATTAGGAAAAACTAATAAAGGTTTGTATTTTTTGGCTTCTTCATGATCCATTGTTGCATAGGTAATAAGAATAAGTACATCTCCTTTTTCTACTTTTCTGGCTGCTGCACCATTTAGGTTTATGACCCCTGAATTTCTCGGTCCTGGAATTGCATAAGTCTCTAAGCGTTCGCCATTATTGACATTGACTATTTGTACTCTTTCTCCTTCAACGATATTAGCCGCTTCCATCAATTCTTCAGCAATGGTAATACTTCCAATATAATTCAAGTCTGCACCTGTAACAGTTACACGATGTATTTTTGATTTAAGAATTTGTATTTGCATGGGGCAAAGTTACTTTTTATTTTTGTTATCAATAGTTAGATAGCATTCAAGTTTAAAGAATATACGGAGCGCTACAGAGAAATAGATGATTTTCCATTGAATAACCCAGATTAATACAATGCAATAGTATCAATTAAACGAATATCACCGGCAAAAACTGCAATAAAAGCTCTGTATTTTTGATTTTTATTTCCTTTTTCAAATTCTTTTTTATCATTTTTCCGGAAAGGCAATAAATTAGATTCGTCCGCTATCGTAAAATATTCTAAAACGAGCAACGGATGGTTTTTAAAAGCTTCTTCTACCCATTTTGTCGTCTTTATTGCATTTTTTCCGTCAAACATTGCTTTAGCTTTTAGTAGGGTTTGAAAAATAAAAGGAGCTTCTTCTCTGTACAAATCTGTAAGTCTTGAGTTTCTCGAACTCATTGCCAATCCATCCGGCTCTCTAAATATAGGTACTGCAATAATTTTGACCTGTAAAGATTCCTTTTCAACCATTTTTTTTATTATCTGTAATTGTTGAAAATCTTTTTCTCCAAAAAAAGCAAAATTGGGTTGTACAATTTCAAAAAGTCTCTTGACAATTGTGCCTACTCCATTAAAATGTCCTTTTCGATGAGCTCCTTCCATAACTTGATCCAATCCATCAAAATCAAATACTTGTGATTCAGTATGATTTGGATACATTTCCTTTATTGTTGGAACAAATAAAAAATCACAAGATACTTCTTGTAAGTGTTTAATATCCGTTTGAAATGTTGAGGGATAATTTATTAAATCCTCTTTTCGATCAAATTGTGTGGGATTGACAAAAATACTCACTACAACTCTATCTGCTGTTTTTTTCGCATTTTTTACTAGAGATAAATGTCCCTTATGAAGTGCTCCCATAGTAGGAACAAAGCCAACCGTTTGATTAGGGAGTACATTTTTTAAAGCTAGTTTTAAGGTCTTTACAGTTGTAAATATCTGCATAATTTTTTGTTAAAAGCCTACAAACTTACCAATTAAAGACGAATAAGACACTAAAAATTTGTACTTTTGCATTCATGAAGTGATTTGTCACAACATTTAAAGTTTAGAGGATTATGAAGGATAAAAAAGTATTAGTAATTTCGTCAGAGGTAGTACCTTATATGCCTGAATCAGAGATGTCATTTAGGTCTTTTGGAACAGCGAAAATAGCGCATAGAAAAGGGATACAAACTCGAATTTTTATGCCTAGGTTTGGGGTTGTAAACGAACGCAGACATCAATTACACGAGGTAATCAGGCTTTCAGGAGTTAATTTAATTATCGATGATATTGATGTGCCTTTAATTATCAAAGTGGCTTCTATTCCAAATGAAAGAATGCAAGTTTATTTTATCGATAATGAGGATTATTTTAAACGAAAAGCTGTTTTTACAGATGAAAAGGGGAAGTTGTTTAAAGATAATGACGAACGGACCATTTTTTTTACAAAAGGTGTAATCAATACGGTAAAAAAATTGAATTGGGCTCCTGATGTAATCTGCCTTCACGGTTGGATGACATCGTTAATTCCCTTATATTTAAAAGAATACTTTAAAAATGATGCATTGTTTAAAGATAGTAAAATAGTTACTTCACTCTATAATGATAGTTTTAAAGGTGTTTTAAGTACAGCACTAATAAAAAAAATAAATTTTGACGGAATCAAAGATGACAAATTAAAACTTATTAAAAAATCAAATTTTTTAAGCCTACAAAAATTGGCTGCTCAAAATTCTGATGTTATTATTTTTGGCAGTGAAGATTTGTCAGATGAGATTACTAAATTCGCCAAAGAACTAAAAAAACCAACCCTAAAATTCCATTCTAAAGAAGAGTTTGAAAAACCTTATACGGACTTCCTTCTTAACGAAATCATGTAAATTTTTTAATTGAACTTATTTATGATAAAAAAGTTTGTAATTGTATTAAAGTATCTTAGTTTAAGTGCGTTGATGCTCATTGGAGTACTATCTTGTGAAAAGGATTTTAGAAATGTAGGTGTCGATATTGTCGACAACGACGTTTTCACAACTGATAAATATACATCTGAAATAATAGCTTATAGTAAAAATATTGAAAGAAATCAAGCAAATGCTCTTTCAAAGTATTTAATAGGCGTACATAGAGATGTTGTATTCGGTAAATTAGAAACATCTTTGGTTACGCAGTTATCGCTTGTGGACACCAATCCTGATTTTGGCACTAATGCAGTTATCGATACGGTTATTGTTGACATTCCTTATTTTGCTACCCTTGATGGGACACAAACTGATGTGGATGATAACGAGGTTCCCAAATTTGTTCTTGATTCTGTTTGGACAAACGGAAATAAGACTTTTCAATTAAATATTTTTGAATTAGGTACTTACCTTAATACAATCAACCCTGAGGATCCAACTGAAACAAAAAAGTATTATAGTGATGATAGTTTTACAAAGACAAATCCTTCAACACCTTTGTACAGCAATCTAATTGCTCCTAATCCAAACGATACGATGCTTGTCGTAAAGCGATATAAATATCCAAATTATCCGGATGTAAGCTCTAAAGATTTGTATCAAACGGACTCAATAAAAAAAACAACGCTAGAACCTTCTTTAAAAATACCATTTGATAATAATAGTATTAAAGCTATTTTTCAAGACAATGCTGCCGGAAGTGACTTTGCCAGTAACGCAAATTTTCAACATTTTTTTAGAGGATTGTACTTTGAAGCTATTGAAACGAACCCGAATGATGCTGCTTTGATGCAACTCGCTATGTCTAATGCCACCATGACTATTTATTATTCTAATGATTTTGAAGTAGATGAAGAAGAAGATCAAGATTTAAACGGAAATGGTATTACCGGTGAAGAAAATGTTGCAATCCGAACACCCCAATCTTTAGTATTTCCGTTTTCGGGTGTTAAATCAAATCTATATTTAAGAGATTATACTGCAAGTGATTTTCAAAACATCATAGGTTCCATCGACCCGATTAATGGAGAAGAGCAACTTTTTATACACGGAACAGCAGGATCAATTGCACTTATTAAGCTTTTTGGAGAAGATGATAATGCCAATGGTATTCCCGACGAATTAGAAATAATCCGAACTAAAAACTGGTTGATTAACGATGCCAAAATAACACTGTATATCGATCAAGATTACACGACAGATTGGACACCCAATCGCATGTATTTATATGCTGTTGGAGAGGATGAAGACACACAATTATTGGATGCTATGCCACAATCTATGGGTAGTATTGGAGGTGTATTAGAAAAAGATAGCGAGGATGAACCGGAGAAATATGTATTTCATATTACCGATTATATTTCAGAACTTATCAAACTCGATTCTGAAGTAAGCTTATACGATTTGGGAATAAAAGTGTTTGACACGTATAATATACCAAACTCGCAAATTACCACCGATACAATTTTAAAAAGTTACAATACTAATCCGAAAGGACTCGTGTTAAAAGGCAACTTGCCAAGCTCTGAAGAAAATAGAATAAAGTTAGAAATATTTTATTCTGAAAAGAATTAAAAAATAAAAAAAAATGTGTGGAATTACCGGTTATATTGGATATCGCAAGGCGTATCCAATAATTATTCAAGGTTTACAAAGACTTGAATATCGAGGTTATGACAGTGCAGGTATTGTACTATATGATGGAAAAGATATCAACTTGTCAAAAACCAAAGGAAAAGTAAGTGACTTACAAGCAAAAATAAAAAATGATATTTCCGTAAAAGGAAATATTGGTTTTGGACATACACGTTGGGCAACTCACGGTGTGCCCAATCATATCAACTCACATCCACATCTTTCACAGTCCAAAAATCTGGTAATTGTCCATAATGGAATCATTGAAAATTACGATACCCTAAAGAAAGAATTAGTCTCTAGAGGTTATCACTTTCACAGTGATACGGATACCGAAGTTTTAATCAACTTAATAGAGGAGATTAAAACACAAGAAAAGTGTAAATTAGGAAAAGCCGTACAGCTGGCTTTAAACCAAGTGATTGGAGCTTATGCGATTTTAGTATTTGACAAAAAAAAACCTGACGAACTTATTGTCGCCAAATTAGGAAGTCCGATTGCAATGGGAATCGGAAAAAACAACAAAGAATTTTTTATCGCATCTGATGCAACGCCATTTATAGAATACACCAAAGATGCTATTTATCTGGAAGATGGTGAAATGGCTATTGTCAAATTAGATAGGGAAATTAGAATTTACAAAATAAATGACGATCAACTTGTAAAAGATCCAAAAATTGAACAATTAGAACTCAGTTTAGAACAGATAGAAAAAGGAGGATTTGATCATTTTATGTTAAAAGAAATCTACGAGCAACCCAATGCTATTATTGATACATACCGTGGAAGATTACTCCCTGATGAAAGTATTATTAAAATGAGTGGTATCGATGATAATATTGAACGTTTTCTCAATGCAAAACGTATCATTATCGTAGCTTGTGGTACCTCATGGCATGCAGGTTTGGTCGCAGAATATCTATTCGAAGATATCGCGCGTATCCCTGTAGAAGTAGAATATGGATCTGAGTTTCGATACAGAAATCCTATTATTACCGAAAATGATATTGTTATTGCAATTTCACAATCTGGTGAAACGGCAGATACTTTAGCAGCTGTTAAATTAGCAAAATCTCAAGGAGCGTTTGTCTATGGAGTTTGTAATGTAGTCGGATCGTCCATTGCACGTGAAGTACATGCAGGTACTTATACACACGCCGGTCCTGAAATAGGTGTTGCCTCTACAAAAGCATTTACAACGCAAATAACTGTTCTAGCACTTTTAGCCTTAAAATTAGGAAAAAAGAAAGGGCATATATCAGCTCCTAATTTTCAAGTTTATCTACAAGAACTTATTCAAATCCCAAAGAAGATTAAACTATTGTTGGAGAAAGATGAACATATCAAAAAGATTGCAGCCATTTATAAAGAGGTTCCAAACTTCCTGTATTTAGGACGAGGTTATAATTTTCCTGTTGCATTGGAAGGAGCCTTAAAGCTAAAAGAAATTTCATATATCCACGCCGAAGGTTATCCCGCAGCCGAAATGAAACACGGTCCTATAGCACTTATTGATGATAACATGCCCGTGGTGGTAATTGCTACACGTCAAGGTCATTATGAAAAAGTAGTCAGTAATATTCAAGAAATAAAATCTAGACACGGAAAAATTATTGGTATTGTTTCCGAAGGTGATTCCGTGGTAAAAGGAATTGCTGACCATATTATTGAAGTGCCGGAAACTTTAGAAGCTTTTACACCACTGCTAACCACAATTCCATTACAACTTCTATCGTATCATATTGCAGTGATGCGAGATTGTAATGTAGATCAGCCCAGAAATTTAGCGAAAGCTGTTACGGTGGAGTAGTACCGTCTATAGGGTATTAACTTTTTTTGGTAACATTCCAATGTTTAAGGATACTAATTAACTAAAACAATTTTACATATTTTATAAATTAAATCACAAAACACAATGAAAAACTTATTAATGACATTTATAAGTGTTTTTTTAATCACTCAAATCAATATGGCACAACAAGTAGCTTTTGAAGAATACGACTTAGAAAATGGTCTTCACGTAGTATTACACCAAGACAATTCAGCTCCTGTAGTTACTACTGCAGTCATGTATCATGTAGGGGCAAAAAATGAAAACCCAAACCGTACCGGTTTTGCACACTTCTTTGAGCATCTTCTCTTTGAAGGAACTAAAAATATCGGACGTGGCGAATGGTTTAAAATAGTATCTTCAAATGGAGGTGCCAATAATGCGAACACCAATGAAGACAGAACTTATTATTATGAAGTCTTTCCGTCAAACAATTTGGCTTTAGGACTTTGGATGGAATCGGATCGTATGTTACAACCGGTTATCAATCAAATAGGTGTCGATACACAAAACGAAGTTGTCAAAGAAGAAAAACGCCTTAGAGTTGACAACCAACCCTATGGAAATTTTTTAGCTCAAGTTAAAAAAAACATGTTTGACAAACATCCTTATCGTTGGACAACCATCGGGTCAATGGATCATTTAGACGCTGCTTCTCTCGAAGAATTTATCGCGTTTAATAAGAAGTTTTATATTCCGAATAATGCAGTTTTAGTCGTGGCTGGTGATATCGATAAAAAAGAGGCAAAAGATTTAATTCAAAAATATTTTGGACCCATACCCAGAGGGAAAGAAATTCAACGTAAAACCTTTACGGAAGAACCTATAACTACTACTCGTAAAGCAAAATACATCGATCCCAACATACAAATACCCGCTATTGTAGCCGCCTACAGAATCCCATCTATGAAAACTCGTGATGCTTATGTGTTGGATATGATTTCATCCATATTGAGTAGTGGAAAAAGTTCTCGTTTGTATAAAAAGATTGTAGATGATAAAAAAATGGCTTTTCAAATAGGCGCTTTTAATTTTACCCAAGAAGATTATGGTTTGTATATTATTTACGGTATGCCTTTAGGAAAAACCACTTTAGATGCTCTTTTAGATGAAATTGACGAGGAAGTTGTAAAAATTCAAAAAGAACTTATTTCAGAAAAAGAACTCCAAAAATTACGAAATAAATTTGAAAATCAGTTTGTGAATTCAAATTCCGGTGTACAAGGTATCGCTCATTCTCTTGCCAGTTATTATATGCTTTACGGTGATATTAATCTAATCAATAAAGAAATTGATATTTACAATTCAATTACTCGTGAAGAAATACGCCAAATTGCCAAAAAATACCTCAACAAAAATCAGCGCTTGGAACTTAAATATTTGCCAACAGAGAAAACAGCTTCAAAATAAAAACACATGAAAACAAATATATTATTTTTAGCAATGCTTTCACTTTTTGTGATGAGTTGCGCTACTACAAAAACAGGAAAACAAACTATGTCAACTAAATTTGATAGAAATATACAACCCACACCCGGACCGGCTCCAAAAATTAATTTAGGACAAGCGCAAACCTTTACATTGGCCAATGGCCTAAAAGTTTTGGTTGTCGAAAACCATAAATTACCACGAGTCTCCGCAACCCTAACCATAGACAATAAACCCTTGTTTGAAGGAGAAAAAGCGGGAATGTCTCAGTTATTGGGCTCCTTGTTGGGAAGTGGAACTACCGCTATTTCAAAAGATGATTTTAATGAAAAAGTAGATTTTTTAGGAGCTCGTATTTCCTATAGTAGTTTGGGCGCGGGTATGAGTTCACTGTCCAAATTCTTTCCGGAGGTTTTTGCCCTTATGGCGGATGGTGCGTTAAATCCTGTTTTCTCGCAAGAAGAACTCGATAAAGAAATTGCCAAAACTGTTGATGGAATAAAATCAGGAGAAAAAAGTGTGCAATCTATTGCCGCACGCGTAGAAAATGTTTTAGCGTATGGTAGCAATCATCCTTATGGTGAGTTTAATTCAATCAAAAGTGTAAAAGCACTACAGTTGCAAGACATAAAAAACCTTTACAATTCTTATTATAAACCGAACAATGCTTATTTGGTAATAGTTGGAGATGTAAAATTTGAAAGCGTCAAGAATCTTGTGACAAAAAATTTCAGCAATTGGAAAAAAGGAACATTACCACATTATAACATGCCAAATATCGCTAATGTTGAAAAGACAGAAATTGATTTTATCGACATGCCTCATGCTTCACAATCACAAGTTTCTGTCATCAGTACTACTAATTTAAAAATGAAAGATCCGGATTATCACGCCGTTTTAGTAGCAAATCAAATATTGGGAGGTGATTTTAATTCTTATTTAAACATGAATCTTCGTGAAGCACACGGTTTTACCTATGGAGCACGATCAAGCCTTAGACCCGATAAATATGTTTCAAAATTTAAAACAAGCACACAAGTACGTAATGCAGTTGTGGACAGTACGGTTGTTGAAATTTTAAAAGAATACAATAGAATTCGAACTGAAAAAGTAACCGCGGACAACTTAAAAAATATTAAAGCAGGCTATGCAGGAAAATTTGTAATGGCAGTTGAAAAACCGGAGACAGTTGCACGCTATGCATTAAATATTGAAAAGAATGAGTTACCCGCAAATTTTTACGAAACCTATCTTAAAAAAATAAATGCGGTATCTATAGAAGACGTGCAACGAGTGGCACAAAAATATTTTAATAAAGACAATGCTCGAATTGTAATTACGTCCAAAGGAATTGATGTGATTCCCGCTTTGGAAAAATTAGGATAT
>JAOZTK010000039.1 GCA_029942185.1 Flavobacteriaceae bacterium | reverse complement strand
TGTACATAAATATCCTCCCAAGGCGGCATTAAAAAAACAAAATCATACTTGTTTTTATTACTAATTTTTAAATAGCTATCCGGATAATTCATACTGATATAGTTTAAATAACCGTGGACGTCGGGAATTCCTCTGTCAAAAAATATGAGTTTGTTTTTTAATTTACTGGCACGTTGATACTGTTGCTCTCTTCCTTTTAACAACATATCGCTAAATAGTAAAGGTTCGGTTAAAAATAACTGAGCTGTCCCGTTTTTTTGAGCTTCTAAGGTTACTTCTCTAGATATTTCATGCATACAATGGTAATTCCGCTTTTCTAATTCATAGATTATGGTAGATTTACCCGTACCCGGAGCTCCTGTAAGTACTATTTTTTTTTGTTTTTGCATAAGGACAAAATTAGAAAATTCTCTGGAGTTATCCTAACAGGTTTTAAAAACTGTATGATTGTTTTCAAACCTAACAGGTCTCGAAGACCTGTTAGGAGGGTTAAATCATTCAAAAAGCAACTCATTTATCAATTCTAAATCAATTTTCTTTAAACGGTTAACAAATATAAAATTTTGTTTATCATCAAAAAAGTTGAGTACTTTATCTCGCTGTAACAAAGTTGGCTTATCACTAATCAAAGCTGGATATGATGAATGGGGATACTTCTCAAAATCATCTATTTCATGATGACTTGCATTTGTATTAACATAAATTATAAGATTTCTGAGATAGTTTTCATCCTTTATCTCAACTTTTTTGAGATGCTCCTGAAACAAACTTCCATATCTTGAGTATTTCTTATTGATTGCTTTTACATATGTATTTAACATATTAGAAAAAGGCTGATGTAATTTTATCTTTCCCTCTCTAAAAGACTTTGGCAAATCCTTTTTTTCTTTTATTTGTAAAACAAAATGGAAGTGATTGGGTAATAGACAATACGAGTAAATCTCTGCGACAGGAAGCAAATATTTCTTAACTAATTCAAAAAAATAGGAATAGTTTTGAGATTCAATGAATATGTTTTCTCTATTATTTCCTCTGTTGTAAACGTGATAATACTTTTCTTCTTCAAATGTTATACTTTTCATTTTTATAGTTTTTTTTTTACTTTATTTCAAACCTAGCAAGTCTTGGATAACTGTAAGTTCTTTTCAAACCTAACAGGTCTCGAAGACCTGTTAGGAGGGTTATCCTAACAGGTTTTGAAAACCTGTGAGGTATGGCTTCTTAATACAAAACCTAATCAATCTCGAAAACTACATGTTCTTTTTCAAACCTAACAGGTCTCGGAGACCTGTTAGGAGGGTTAGATATAATTTCTCAAACCAAATATGGCACTTCCTACACGAACCATCGTACTGCCTTCTTCTACGGCTATTAGGTAGTCCGCACTCATTCCCATTGAAAGTATAGTCAGCTTAAGATTGTGCTGCAATGAGCTAGGTGCATCTCCGATTTTGGATTCGGTTTTGTTTTGAGATTTTACTAAGTTTTTAAAAAAATCTGATAGGGATTTAAATTCCTTTCTCAACTGTTTTTTATCGTCTGTAAAGCTTGCCATCCCCATTAATCCTGTAATTTTAATATTTTGCAAATCAGGTAATTCCGTGCTTTTTATTAAAGTATCAATTTCATTAAAAGGCATTCCGAATTTGGTCTCTTCTTGAGCGATTCTAGCTTGTAATAAACAGTTAATCACACGCTGGTGTTTTTTGGCTTGTTTGTTTATTTCTTTAAGCAACTTTAAGCTGTCAACTGCGTGAATTAAATGTACAAACGGAGCCATATATTTAACCTTGTTTCGCTGTACGTGTCCAATCATATGCCAACGGATATCCTTGGGAAGCTCCTCGTATTTCCGAACCATCTCCTGAATCTTATTTTCTCCAAAATCTCTATGCCCCGCATCATATGCCTTCATGATATCGGCATTTGATTTGGTTTTGGTTACAGCAACCAGGATTACTTTGTCAGATAGGCTTTGTTTTATTTTGTGTAGGTGCTCTTTAATAAGCATGTTATCATTATTTTTATCGCAAAGGATTCAATGGTTACCATTTTTTTATAGAAACGTTTACAGCAGATCTCAACAAAAAAATCAATCCAATTTATGAATAACCAATCCCGAACGCAATTTTGGTTCAAACCAAGTTACTTTTGGTGGCATAATATTACCTGTATCCGCAATATGCATCAACTGCTTCATACTTACCGGATTGAGAGCAAAGGCTACCGCCATTTCACCAGCATCTACTCGTTTTTGTAATTCACCGAGCCCGCGAATTCCTCCCACAAACTCAATTCGAGTACTGGTTCGAAGATCTTTGATGTTTAAAATGGGCTCTAAAATTGTACTAGACAGTACACTTACATCCAAACTCTTAATAGGGTCCATATCGTCATAAGTCCCCTCTTTTGCGGTTAAACCGTACCATTTACCGGCGACATACATGGAAAAGTCATGTAGTTTTTTCGGTTTTATAATCTCAGTACGCTCAGCATGTATCTCAAAACTTTCTTTGACTTTTGCCACAAATTCAGGGGCTGATAAGCCATTTAAATCCTTTATCACACGATTGTAGTCAATAATCTGTAATTGATCGTCCGGAAAGTGAACTGCCATAAAATAATTGTAAGATTCATCCCCTGTGTGATTCGGGTTAGCCGCTGTACGTTCTCTTCCAATTCCCGCAGCAGCCGCCGTTCTATGATGTCCATCGGCCACATAGGTATACGGAACTTTCGTTGCAAATAAATTTTCAAGAGTTTTGTTTGTTTCCTCGTTTTCAATCACCCAAAAATGATGTCCAAAACCATCTTCCGAAGTAAAATCGTATTCGGGCATTTTATTGGTAATAATATGCGTCACAATTGCATCAATCTCCGGAACAGCTCTATACGTAAAGAATACAGGTTCGATATTCGCGTTTAAGTGTCTTGTAAGTACTCTTCTGTCCTCTTCTTTGTCCGGACGTGTTAATTCGTGTTTTTTGATAATTCCATTATCATAATCCGCACAAGCAGCTCCACCCACAATACCGTATTGGGTCTTTCCATTCATGGTTTGTGCATAAATATAATAACGAGATTCAGTATCTGATTTTAAATAGGCTTTTTTTTGAAAGTCTTTAAAATTTGTCACCGCTCGCATGTAAACCTCCTCGCTATGCGAATCCACTTCTGTATCAAAACATATTTCAGCCCGTGTAATATGTAATAATGATTCCGGTTTTCCTTCTGCCATCGCTGCTGCTTCTTCCGAATTCATTACGTCATAAGGTAAACATGCTAGCGTTTTAGCTAATTCTTTGGGAGGCCTGAGTCCTTTAAAAGGTTTGATTATTGCCATGCGTGAGTTGTGTTAATGGTTGGGTTCTGGGTTTGTTCTTTAATCTGTAGTTTTTAGTCCGTAGTCTATGGTCTTGTTACATCTTATGTCTTGTGACCTTCAGTCTTTTACGAATATAATCGATCTACAATTCTTTAAAAATACTAATTATTTGTGAGGCTAATTCCGTACCTATACGACTTTGAGCTTCAACGGTAGCACCGCCGATATGTGGCGTTAAGGACAAATCTGAATTCATCAATAATTTTACCTCCGGTGTTGGTTCTTTTTCAAAAACATCAAGGGCGGCTGCTTTGAGTGTACCGGATTCTAGTGCTTTTACTAAAGCTACTTCGCTTACCACGCCACCTCTTGCTGCATTGACCATAAAAGCTCCCGCTTTCATCATTTCAAATTCCTTATCTGCAATTACGTATTCTTTTTGTGCAGGTACGTGTAAACTCAAAAAATCTGCTTGTTGTAAAACGGCTTCTTTGGAAATTAATTTGATATCAAAATCTACTTTTTGACCGTCGAAGAAATCCAAGCTTACCACTTGTTCTTTTACAAAAAGATCATACGCGACTACGTTCATACCAAGGCCTAATCCTATTTTAGCTGTTTCTTGTCCGATACGACCAAAACCTATAATACCCAGGGTCTTACCCAGTAGTTCAGTTCCTTTAGCATAGGATTTTTTTAAGCCCTTAAAATTATTTTCACCTTCAAGTGGCATATTTCTATTCGAATCGTGAAGGAAACGTGCCATACCAAAGAAATGGGCAAAAACCAATTCCGCTACTGAATGAGAGGAGGCTGCAGGTGTATTAATTACGTGCAATCCTTGCTCTCTGGCGTAGTCCACATCAATATTGTCCATACCAACTCCACCTCTACCGATAATTTTTATAGAAGGACAAGCATCAATTAATTCAGCTCGTACTTTTGTGGCACTTCTTACTAAAATAACATCAATACCGTTTTCATTGATATATTTTTCTAATTTTTCTTGAGGAACATTGGTCGTGATTACATGGTAACCTACTGCTTCTAAAGCATCAATTCCTGCTTGTGCAATTCCGTCGTTTGCTAATATTTTCATTTGATTTAGATTTATGATTGTTGATTTACGATATACGATTTGCGATTTGTGGTATTCTTTATTACTTCCTATATTATGAGAAATCTAAAATCTTAACTTTAATTATTTCCAAGTATCAAAGGCAGTCCGTCTTTTCCACCTACAATTACCACTTTAGTATTGGGAGACGTAGATAATTCCAAAGTAGCATCTATTCCTTTATCTTGAAGAATTTTATCCGTTAAAGAGGCACTTAAAATACGGTTAGCATCTGCTTTTCCTTGTGCTTCAATACGCACTTTTTCTGCTTCTTTTGTCGCTTTTACCAATCTAAATTCATACTCTAAAGATTCCTGTTCTTGTCCCAATTTTCTTTCAATTGCATCTTTAATGGCCGCAGGCAGTGTTACATCCCTAACCAAAACCTCATTTAATTGAACATATTGATCATCCGTGATTTTCTTTGTTTCATCAAAGATTTCTTGTTGGATTGCATCTCTTTTTGAAGAATAGATTTGTTCAGGAGTATATCTCCCAACAACACTTCTGGTCGCTGATCTTATAGCAGGTTTTAAAACCCTGTCCAAATAGTTTTCCCCTTTTGTTTTATGCAACATTCCGAGATTTTTTTGATCCGGTTGATACCAAGCTGTAGCTTCTAAACGGATATCCAATCCATTTGAAGACAAAACTTGCATTTTTTCAGTAAGCTCTTGTTGTCTAACTTCATATTTTATCACCTCATTCCAGGGTGCTACCAAATGAAAACCCTCTCCTAAAGGTGGCTGATCTACAACGACACCTCCCCCAAAACGTTTCCATAATACACCGGATTCACCGGCATCTATTGTCACAGCTGATTTCATTAATAAAACCAGTAAAACTACTCCTAGTATTATTAATATAAAAGAGGCTTTAGGTAGTTGAAAATCAGGTTGTCTTCTTGTGTTCATGATATAAATTTTTAAATTAAATTTTTATACGCAATACATACTAAATATTTATGTGAGCTATGCGGTACGTTCTTGTTTTATTTTTTGGTTTTTCTCACTGCAAATTCGCAATATTAAATTATATAAGTCCTTTATACTTTCTAATAAACCATTCGCCCGACAAAGATAAGATTATAAAAGCTAATAACCAATGCCAATCTATCAAAGGTTTGGATATTTTTTTGCTTTTTTGAATACTTTGATACGACTTGTTTTTAACCAATGCTTGAAGTGTCGTTTCTAGTTGATCCGGGAAAACCAATTGTCCCCCTGACTTTTGAGCTAACGTGTTTAATTTATGGGTATTGGCAGTGATAAATTGTTGCTCTACATTATAATCCAACACTTTAAAACTTCCAAAGCTTTTCGCTTTTTGATCTGATACGACCACTTGAAAATTGTATTTTCCGGGTTTTAAATCTGATAAGACAACGCGATATTGATTTCCAATTAAATAAAAAGGAATTTTTTTTGTTTGATCTGTTTGTTTATCATTCAAATAAAGCCAAATAGATGCCCTTGTATCAATTTTATGATTTTTATCGACAAAGGATGCTTTAATCAATTGTTGCTGGTTGCTAAAACAAAGTTTTTGATAATCAATTTGTAGTTGTTGTGTTTCTTTTGAAGCTGCCACATACTGTACTAGAGCCCCGAAAAAATCGTCAAAGACTCTATGGCTTTGTTTTTCAATCTTATTCAACATTCTCCAACGCCACAAACCTTCTCCAAACAAGACAATATTTTTTTGTTTTCCAACCGTATAGCTAGCAAGAAGCGGATATTCTGTTGTTGTATTTCCAATTTTTTGATACAATATATTTTGGTAAGGTACATTAAAATGAATGCTTCCAAACTTATCTTTTAAAGGTGGTAATTGATCAAAACCAATATCTTTAACAACAAATTCAGGAAAAACCCTGTTAAATTCTGCCAAATAATTTTCTGATAAGTTGGTCACATCTTTTGAAAAACCCTCTTGAGCCTTATTTAGAAAGTGCCAATCTGTTTTTTCACCTGTAATGGTAATTGTATTGATCGCCCTCGAATTAATGGTCTTGATAAAGCTTCCTAATTCAGCGGTTGGCTGGTATAAAATTATCAGTTGGTATTTATAAAAATCAACAGCTCCTTTTGAACCAATTTTGACATCTACTTTTCTTTGTTTGTTGCTTTCTATACTCCTTTTTACAGCGCCTAAGTCCGGATGGTTAATACTACTTAAAAGCAATATTTTGGACTGTTGATCTACAACTTTAACAGAAAAATCTTTTTGATTGTTTTGCGTATTTTTTTCATTTTTTAAAGCTGTAATTACAGCCTGATAATAGTGTTGCCCTACCTCTTTTGCAGGAAGCATTAAGGAAATTCTTTGAGATGGATTTTCTTTTGAAAAAGTAAGATTTTGTCTAAATATTCTTTTCTTTTTTTCAAAGATAGACAGCTGAGTATTAACTACTTCTCCACCCTTATATAAAGTGAAAATTTCAACAGGGAATTTATTGTTTAAAAAAGTGTATTGATTGGAATTTAGTTGTGTAATTTCCAAATCAATATACCGAGTAGTGTCGCCTACGACAATGGGATATATCGGATTTCCAAATCGGTAATACTCGTACGAATTTCCCGTGGTTTGATTGCCATCCGTAATCAATAAAACAGGTGTTTTGTATTCACTGGCAAGGGTGGAAATCTGTTGAAAAAGTTCTGTGGGATTGGTTTGTGATTCCGAGAAAGATAAAGAATCCAACAAGTGTGTTTCTAAGCCGAATCTAAAGTACTTAATTTTGAATTTTTCTTGTAATTTTTGATGCTTCTCAATCTGTGCCACTGCTTCTTTTACTTGCTCTTTTCCATTTACAAAACCAATAGACGATGAATTATCAACTGCGACAAAGAGTTGTGGCTTATAAACACTTAATTCTTGCTTTTCCCATTTGGGATTGATCAAAAGCATTAAAATTGCAAATACCGACAATAGACGAAGTATTGTCAGCAGTATAAAAGGTCTTTCTCTCTTTTTGGGAGTGCTGTACAAAAAAACAGCAACAAATAAAGCAACAACCAACGCCAGTAAAAAGTATAGTATACTTGAATTCATTCCTCCTATCTTGTTTTTAAGCGCTTCCCCATCTACCCACTTGTGTGCTACTCGTTTCTTTAGTTATCTCGTTGTTCAAAATCCTCATTATCTTTATCATGAATACGTTTCACCACCAGATAAACCAGTGCTACTAGAATAAACAGGTAGAAAACAACGATAAGAAAAGGCATCAATACCATCATTACTCGGTTTTTACAGCGGTTCCATAAGCTAACATTTCTGCCGCTCCTTGCATCACTTGCGAAGTAGTAAAACGTACATTTACAACTGCATTTGCACCTAATTGCTCCGCATCTTGCAACATTCTTTGTAGAGCTTGCTCACGTGCATCGGCTAATAATTGTGTATATTCAGATATTTCTCCTCCTACAATATTTTTGAGACCTGCAAAAATATCACGACCGATATTTCTAGCGCGAACAGTACTTCCACGTACAGTTCCTAATGTTTTAATGATTTTTTTATCAGGTAATGTTTCAGTTGTTACAAAAATCATAAAGATTAATTTTTAGGTTATTGCCTATTAGTCCGTATTTACAGCTAAATGTTACAAATAACAACACCGGAAATTCAAAATAATTTATCGTTTATGTCAACATCCCTCCATCCACGTGAAGTGTTTGTCCTGTGATATAACTACTTTTCTCAGAAGCGAGGAAAACACATGCATTTGCAACGTCTTCGGGAGTTCCTCCACGTCTTAAAGGAATTGTTTTTCTCCAGCCTTTTACGGTTTCTTCATCTAATTTTGCAGTCATTTCCGTTTCGATAAATCCCGGTGCTATAGCGTTGCAACGTATATTTCTTGAGCCCAGCTCCAAGGCGACAGATTTTGTAAAGCCCAAAATTCCTGCTTTTGAAGCTGCATAATTTGCTTGTCCCGCATTTCCTTTAACTCCAACGACAGAACTCATATTGATAATACTTCCATTACGTTGTTTCATCATTTGAGATAAAACCGCTTTAGTCAGATTAAAAACGGATTTTAAATTGATCGCTATCACCATATCCCATTGTTTTTCATTCATTCGCAAAAGTAAACCGTCACGAGTGATTCCTGCGTTGTTGACTAAAATTTCTACATTGCCAAATTCTTTTAAAATTTCAGAAACTGTTTCTTGACTTTTCTCAAAAGAGCTCGCATCCGATGCATATCCTTTCGCTTTTACACCCATTTCTTTTAACTCATTTTCAAGACTTTTTAAATGCTCATCCGCAAGCAAATCAGTAAAAGCAACATCGGCTCCTTCTTCTGCAAATTTTAAAGCGATAACGCGACCTATTCCGCGTGAAGCACCCGTCACAATAGCGGTTTTTCCGTTTAATAATTTCATATCATTAGATTAGTTTATTAATAAAAATCAAAGATAAAAAAGTTTAGAACACTCGTACAATTTTTTTTATATATTTACAAATATTTATTTGACAAAAATAACAGTATTATTTAAACTACTCCTTTAATTAAGACGCTTTATAATCCTGATATACATGCTTTAATAATATATATTATGTTTTGCATAGTGTTTTTTATTTTTTATTTTTTTGTTCTAAATGCCCATGATTCAGACCATTAATTTTATCAACAACAATTTGTTAATTACTTATTTGCAATTTTATTTTGCACACTAAATCTTATATTACTTTTACACTCGTATTTCATTCCATTCGATTTACAAAAACTACCATTAATTAACCACATAATACCCAATAAATTGGAAAATATAGTTGCCAATAAGGTGAAAAAAACCTATACATACGACGAGGTGTTATCGGCATCATTAGAATTTTTTAAAGGTGATGAATTAGCAGCCACTACCTGGATAAATAAATATGCTGTTCGCAATTCAAATGGAAATTACTTAGAGCAATCTCCTGAAGATATGCACCGACGTATGGCAGTTCAATTCGCCAGAATTGAGAAAAACTATATCAAGATGAACGAAGACAAATCTCTTGAAGGTTTGTCAGAATATGGAAAAAACAGAAACACACTTACCGAAGAAAAAATATATAACTTATTTAAAGATTTTAAGTATGTCATTCCTCAAGGCAGTGTGATGTATGGACTTGGAAATAACGAAGTAATCGCATCCCTTTCTAACTGTATCGTCATTCCGGCTGTTGAAGATTCCTATGGTGGAATTTTTCATGCAGATCAACAAATGGCACAACTTTTTAAAAGACGATGTGGTGTTGGAACGGATTTATCTAAATTACGGCCAAGAGATGCAGATGTTTCAAATGCTGCAGGTTCTACTACCGGTGCAGTATCTTTTATGAATCGTTTTTCATCCACCACACGTGAAGTTGCTCAAAATGGAAGACGCGGTGCCTTGATGTTAACTATGGATATTGCACATCCTGATATTTTGGAGTTTATAACTATCAAACAGGATTTGACCAAGGTTACAGGCGCCAATATATCCATCCGCTTATCGGATGAGTTTATGAATGCGGTAATCAACGATGCTAATTTTACCTTAAGATGGCCTATTGACAGTCCGAACCCTGAAATTTCCAAAGTAGTAAAGGCAAAAGACATTTGGGATACTATTATAAAAAGTGCCCATAATACAGCGGAACCCGGATTGATTTTTTGGGATAAACAACATGATTATTCCACCTCTTCCCTATACCCTGGATTTAAAAATGTTTCGACTAATCCATGTTCAGAAATAGCCATGCAAGGCGGTGATAGTTGTCGCCTTATAGCCGTAAACTTATTTAGTTTTATAGAAAATCCGTTTACCAAAAAGGCGCATTTTAATTATCAAAAGTTTTATGAAGTTGTCTATGAAACACAACGTTTAATGGATGATTTAGTCGATTTGGAACTGGAAGCTATAGATCGTATCCTCAACAAAATTGAAACGGATCCCGAATCGGAGCACATTAAATATGCAGAACGAAGCACGTGGGAGCTCTTGCGCGAGACCGGTATTAAGGGACGTCGTACTGGATTGGGTTTTACAGCCCTCGGAGATGCCATTGCAGCAATGGGATTTAAATACGACACAACAGATGCTTTAGAGTTTGTCGATACACTCATGCGTAAAAAACTGGAAGGAGAATTTGATTCGAGTATTGACATGGCAATAACACGTGCCCCTTTTGAGATCTTCAATAGAAATATCGAAGAAAAATCTGATTTTGTACAGATGATGAAAGTGGATTTCCCGGATTTATACGACAGAATGATGAATAACGGGCGACGAAATATTTCCATCAGTACCGTTGCGCCAACCGGAACCCTAAGCATGTTAGCGCAAGTTTCTTCAGGTATCGAACCCGTATTTTTACTGACTTATAAACGTAGACGTAAAGTAAACACCAATGATGACAATGTAAAAATTGATTTTACAGACGACATGGGTGAAGCTTTTGAAGAATTTACTGTTTTCCATTCTAAGTTAAAAAATTGGATGGAGATTACCGGAGAAACCGACATCACTAAAAGTCCCTATTACGGTGCAACAGCACCGGAAATTGATTGGGAAAAACGTGTTGAGCTACAATCTTTGGTGCAAAAATACACCACGCATTCTATCAGCTCAACGATTAACTTAAAAGCTGATGTTTCTGTAAAATTAGTAGGCGATATCTATGTGGAATCTTGGAAACACGGATTAAAAGGAATTACAGTGTATCGTGACGGATCCCGCAGCGGTATATTGATAGCCGATGATGAAGAAAATAAAGATAGTAATGATAATTCGGAAACCTTTAGAGGCAAACGTCCGGCACGTCTAGATGCGACCATCGTACGTTTCTTTAACGACGAAGAGAAATGGTTGGCTGTTATTGGTTTGATGGATAACAAACCTTACGAAATTTTTACCGGTAAAATGAAAGATGCTTTTAATTTGCCGGAATGGGTTGAAGATGGCTGGGTTATCAAGAGTAGAGATAAAGAAGGTATTTCGCGTTATGATTTTCAATATAAAGATAAGGACGGATATCGTGTTACCATAGAAGGTCTTTCACGTTCATTTGACAAAGAATTTTGGAATTATGCCAAGCTAATTTCAGGTGTTTTACGTCATGGAATGCCATTGCACTACGTCGTTGATTTAGTCAATAACCTCAACTTGATGGACGAAAACATCAATACTTGGAAAAATGGTGTTTCACGTACCCTAAAACGTTTTGTTCCGGACGGCACGGAAGCTGTAGATAAAAGATGTCCCGAATGTCACGACCCGGATGGCTTGATTTATATGGAAGGTTGCTTGACTTGTAAAAGTTGTGGGCATTCTAAATGTGGGTAATAAACCTCAGAAGTTCCTAATATACTATACAAAACATCTTTAGATGCTTGCTATACGTAGTTTGTAGCTTACATCCACTTTATTATTTTATCTTTGCAACAATCAACAATAGTTTGCCGGTAACTATGTGCTATCAGTTGTAACGAACATTCAAACAAAAATTATTACTGCCACTCTCTCGGATTATCACACGTATTTATGACTTTATACAAACTACTTAAAGAATCCGGTTTTCGAAATCTTTTCGTCTTATTAAAGCGTTTATCCGTTGTTTTTGTCATCTATCAAATAACAAGACTAATCTTTTTTGCTTACAACAAACATCATTTCTCAGAGGTAGGTGTTTCTGAACTGCTCTACATGATGTGGGGTGGATTTCGTTTTGATTTAACCGCAATTCTCTATCTTAATTCTTTGTTTATTTTACTATCGCTAATCCCTTTAAAATCAAGAAATACTAAAGCCTATCAAAAAGTTTTATTCTTTGTATTCCTAATTGTAAATGCCATTGGATATGCTTTTAATACATTGGATATTTTTTATTTTGACTTTATTTTAAAAAGAAGCACTTTTGATGTTTTTATGTTTACTAACGAGCAAAATATCGGGTTGCTATTCGGGCAATTTTTAAAAGACTATTGGCCGGGTTTTGTGCTCTGGACGATTCTTGTCTATGGGAGTTATCGCTATTATAAAACTATAAAAGTAAAAGTTTCTAAGGTTAATACTCTTCCTTTTTACGTGATTAGCAGTTTTATTTTTCTGATGGTCGCCTATTTTTCCATCATCGGAATCAGAGGTGGTTTTACACGAACCACGCGCCCTATCACGCTTAATAATGCAGGTGTTTATACGAAAAACCCGCTTGAATTAGCCATTGTTCTCAACACACCTTTTGCGATTATAAAAACCGCAACCAAACAGTCTTTTAAACCCAAAAACTATTATTCTGAATCGGAATTAAATGCAATTTATTCACCTTTTAAGCACTTTGAAACAGCTCGCGCATTTACAAATCAAAATGTAGTAATTATCATTGTTGAAAGTTTGGCGAGAGAATACATAGGCAGCCTTAATAAAGGAGCTTTGAATGGAGCATATAGAGGTTACACACCTTTTTTGGATTCATTAATTGGAAAAAGTCACACTTTTTCAAATGCGTATGCAAACGGTCGTAAATCCATAGATGCATTACCCTCAATTATTGCGTCTATTCCTTCCTTGGTACAACCTTATATTTTATCACCTTATGCTACCAATAGCATTAATGGGATAGGAAATATTCTGGAAGAAAAAGGCTATCAGACTGCATTTTTTCACGGTGCACCCAACGGCTCTATGGGTTTTGATGCTTTTATGAATATGTCCGGACACAAAGAATACTACGGCTATGACGAATATGCCAATTCAGATGATTTTGACGGGAGTTGGGGCATTTGGGATGAGGAATTCTTAGGATTTACCGCAGATAAATTAAGGACTTTTAAAGAACCCTTTCTCGCGAGTATTTTTACAATTAGCTCACATCATCCCTTTAAAATTCCAAAAAAATATCACAATACATTTAAAGAGGGCAGTTTACCCATTCACAAATCTGTTCAGTATACCGATTATGCTTTAAAGCAATTTTTTAAGAAGGCTTCCCAAATGCCTTGGTTTGACAATAGCATTTTTATCATCACCGCCGATCATTGCAATCAAACAATTTTACCGGAATACCAAAACAGTTTAGGGGCTTTTGCAGTTCCAATAATCTTTTATCAGCCTTCCCAATCAGCATTGGCAAAAATAGATTCTACAGTCACACAACAAATTGATATATTACCTTTACTATTACGGAAACTCAATTATAGCGGTGATTTTGTAAGCTTTGGATCGGACAGTCAAAACGATTCAATTCCTTTTGCAGTAAATTACATCAATCAAACCTGGCAATTAATAACGGATCCCTATTTTTTGCAATATAGAGATGGAAAAAGTGTAGGGCTTTATCTGTATAAGACAGACAAATTACTCAAAAATAATTTGTTCCTAAAAGAACCGGAAACAATTAAAAGACTGGAAATATTTTTAAAAGCATACATTCAACAATACTACAATCGTTTAATTGAGAACAAAATGACTGTACTCCCTTAATATTATTGTAGCTTTGTGACAACGGCTGCCACTTCCCTATCTATTGGCAGTTTACAAAACAACAAAAAATAAATCGTATGGCTTTACAATCAAATTTAATACAGCAAGCAGAATTTACACCAAAAATAAAAAAGTATATTTTTTGGATTGCAGCCTTTTATTTGCTGATTTCCCTTATTGGAATACCTTTTCTTCTTATTTGGTTTCTAGGATATGGACAATACATAGCGAGACGTTACTACGAAAATCTTAAATGTAAACTGACAAATAAACATTTAGAATTTAAAAAAGGAATTTTTTTTAAAGTTGAAAAAACAATTCCTTTAGAAAATATACAAGATCTGACCTTTATTGATAATCCCTTTTTAAAATATTTTGATTTGCGAATTCTTAAAATTGAAACTGCCGGGCAAAGCAATCCCGAGGGAAGTGATATGAAATTGATTGGAATTGTGGATTCTGCTAATTTCAAAGAAAAGGTTTTGTCTCAAATGGAATTACAAAAATCTATTGATCAATCACAAAATACAAAAGCACAAGCTTCTAATGAAAAAATCTACAATACTTTATTGGAAATTAGAGATGCCCTAAATGAAATAAAAGACAAAGGTTTAAAGTGAAATAACTCCTTCTACAGTCGCGATTTCCTTATATTTTTTAATAACCAAATCTGCGGAGTCCATCTCAACTAAAATGGAGACACTGGTATAAGTTCCTTTGCTTGATTCTTTTGTAGTAATAACAGCTCCCATTTTATCAAAAATATTTTCAATTTTCTCAATCCCTTCACCTTTAGTAGGAACAATAAATTTATACAGGTATTTTACAGGGAAAATAGTACTTTCTTCTAAAGTAATTTTCAGCTCTTTATAAAAATCTTTTGATTTCATCTGTATTTGATTTAATTTACTTTTTTACTTTAGCTCAGCTCGGAATAAAATTATGAATACATGCTTTTTCTGAGTTCTTTAAGCTTGGGGTTATCGATATACTCATCAAAAGTACTAATACGATCGATGATTCCTTTAGGTGTAATTTCAATAACTCTATTGGCAATTGTTTGGGCAAACTCGTGGTCATGGGTCGTAAACAGCACGGTGCCTTTAAACTTTTTCAAACCGTTATTAAAAGCTTGGATAGACTCTAAATCGAGATGATTGGTCGGTTCATCTATCAGTAGCACATTAGCTCGTAACAGCATCATACGTGACAACATACAGCGCACCTTTTCACCTCCGGACAGCACACTTGATTTTTTGAGTGCCTCATCTCCACTAAATAACATCCTACCTAAAAAACCTCTGAGATAAACAGCTTCTCTTTCTTCTTCTGTTTTTGCCCATTGACGCATCCACTCTACTAAATTATCATCATTTTCAAAAAAAGGTGTGTTATCAACAGGTAAATAAGATTGAGTCGTTGTTACGCCCCATTTAAACTCACCGGAGTCTGCCTCTCTATTTCCCATTAAAATTTCAAAAAAGGCATGTAACGCATTTGAATTACGTGACAACACAACTACTTTATCTCCCTTATTCAAGTTGAGATGTATATCTTTAAATAACATTTCATCTTCAACCGATTTTGAAAGATTCTCAATATTGAGAATCTGATCCCCTGCGTGGCGTTCTTGTTCAAAAAAGATTCCCGGATACCGGCGACTAGAGGGTTTAATATCACCAATGTTTAATTTCTCGATCATTTTCTTACGACTTGTCGCTTGTTTTGATTTGGCGACATTCGCTGAGAAACGACGGATAAATTCCTCTAATTCTTTCTTTTTATCTTCAGCTTTTTTGTTTTGTTGTGCGCGTTGTCTTGCTGCTAATTGACTGGACTCATACCAAAAAGTATAATTACCGGAATAATGAGTTATTTTTCCAAAGTCAATATCCGAAACATGTGTACAAACAGCATCTAAAAAGTGTCTATCGTGCGATACGACAATTACGGTATTTTCATAATTTGCTAAAAAGTTTTCCAACCATCCAATTGTCTCAAAGTCTAAATCATTGGTAGGTTCATCCATAATCAACACATCCGGATTTCCAAAAATAGCTTGTGCGAGCAAAACGCGTACCTTGTCTTTGTTATCCAATTCAGCCATCTTTGTTTCGTGAATTGTACTCTTAATCCCCAAAGACGAAAGCAAGTTAGCCGCATCACTTTCGGCTGTCCAACCACCCATTTCTTCATAAGTAAGGCTTAAATCCCCTACTTTAATACCATCTTCATCGGTAAAATCTGTTTTTGCATAAATAGCATCCATTTCATTTTTCAAATTAAACAAAGGCTTATTTCCCATTAAAACAGTCTCCAATACGCGGTATTCATCATAAGCAAAATGGTCTTGCGTTAACACAGACATTCGTTTGCCTTTATCCAAATGAACATGGCCGGCCGTGGGATCTTCTTCGCCGGCTAATATTTTTAAAAAAGTAGATTTTCCGGAACCATTTGCTCCTATAATACCATAGCAATTTCCTTGTGTAAACTTGGTGTTCACTTCATCAAATAAAACTCTTTTCCCAAATTGTACCGAAAGGTTAGATACTGATAACATATTATTCTCAATTATTTTAGGTTGCGAAATTAAGATTATTTAAGAGATTAACAAGTTGTGATTGGAAATGAAAAATGCTTCCAGATCAAAAAGAACTTCTTCAAACTACCTGTCTGATTATCATGACAATATATATTTAAAGAATACATGCAGATATTGATTGTTATGCTTTTTCTCATTAAATTTTCTAATTACTCTTAAAATAAGTTGTCAAATAATAGTGCATCAAAGTCGTACATAGAACTACAAACCTATCCTATAACTAATAAGCTTTATTCAATTTAAGATAATAGTTGCTGTTTCAAGCAAAGTCCGTAAAAAATAATTTAGTAGTAGCCAGAGTAACGGAACTATACTAATAGCGTAGCGGTCTAATAGCTACTATATAACATAAACGGATTTACTGTTATTTTAAACAGATAATACGTGCATGGCGCATTGATAGACTGAGTGCGGTCTAAGGAATATAATGCAGAAACCAAGGAGTTTGAAAGCATTCCATCTACTTTTTGGATTTTATCCTGCAAATAAAGATTAACACGTAATTAACAATAAGCTGGTATTGACTTTTTAAA
>JAOZTK010000038.1 GCA_029942185.1 Flavobacteriaceae bacterium | reverse complement strand
AATGCATTTGAAATTGAATTTTACTCTAGGTGACCCATTTGGCGAAGACAGGACACTTAGGATTAATCCCAACACTAACAACACTCCAAATTTTTTCATTTCTTCTTTATTTAAATTGTTAATATCTCAATCCATGTCAACTATTTTAAATAACACGTTAGGTCATTTATTTTCAGTCGCATTTAAATAAAAATTCATTTGCTGCTATCCAAAATCAACTTGGATTAAACAACAACATCTAATAAGAGCAAGATAACTAAAAAAAACAAGAAAAACAACTTACTTCTTTATTTTTAAAGGCAATAGCTTCCGCAACATATCCATCCTTCCAAGACGAGTTAAGGTATTCCGAATCCAAGCTTGATTTTCCTTTTTATACCAAAAGAAAAACTGATGTTGATTATTACGCTCCTCTTTTGTTCGAGGTGTATAAGTCTTTTTTAAGGTATAAGGATGATAACCACTATAATAAATTACCGTAGCAACTGTCATGGGTGTTGGGGTAAAACCTTGTACTTGTTCCAATTGAAAGCCCATATCCTTAGTTTCACAAGCCAAATTTGCCATATCCTCTAATTCACTTGCCGGGTGACTAGAAATAAAATAAGGAATCAACTGTAAATTCAGATGTAGCTTTTTATTAAGCTCGTCAAATTGCTTTTTAAAAGAATGAAAATATTTAAAAGAAGGTTTTCTCATCAACTTTAAAACCCGATCTGAGGTGTGCTCTGGCGCTACTTTTAGTCTACCCGAAACATGTTTGGTTAAGACTTCTTTGGTGTAGTCTGCTAATTCTTTAGGATTGGCATTTTTATTGAATTCGGGCACCAATAAATCATAACGAATACCACTACCAATAAAAGATTTCTTAACTTTTGGGTGTTTATCAACAGCTTGATATAATTCGGTTAGCGGTTTGTGAGAAGTATCTAAATTATAACAAACCACCGGCGAAATACAAGATGGCGCTATACATTTATCACAGATCGATTGTATCTTGCCTTTCATCTGATACATATTAGCTGATGGTCCACCAATATCTGATAAATAGCCTTTAAAATCGGGCATATTAGCCACAGCATCAACTTCTTTTAATACTGATTTCTGACTGCGACTAGCTATAAATTTTCCTTGATGAGCCGAAATAGTACAAAAACTACAACCACCAAAACAACCTCTATGAATATTGATTGAAAACTTGATCATTTCGTAGGCAGGAATGGGACCTCGTTTGTTGTATTTAGGATGTGGTAATCGAGTAAAAGGCAAATCAAAAGAAGAATCAATTTCTTTTTCAGTCATCGTTGCATAAGGTGGATTGATGAGTAAGGTATCATCCGCTACCTCTTGTGAAATTCGTCTGCCAAAAACTTTATTCGATTCTTGTTCTAATATTTTAAAATTGGATGCAAAAGCTTTCTTGTCTTGTAAACACTTTTCATGTGAATGAATTTCAACATCTTCCCAATTTTTATTCTTGGGAATTTTTTCAAAACTAGGAATCAATACTGCAGTTTGCTTGATGGTTTTTAACGAATGAAAAGGCACTCCTTTTTGTAAAAGATTGACTAATTCCTTTAGTGGTAATTCACCCATTCCATAAATCAACAAATCAGCATTTGATTCTGATAAAATATTGGTTTTCAATTTATCACTCCAATAATCATAATGAGTTACTCGACGTAGAGAAGCTTCAATTCCGCCTATTACAACAGGAACTTCAGGGAACTTTTCTTTTAATATTTTACTATAAACAATACTCGCATAATCCGGTCTAAACCCTTTGTCGCCATTTGGTGTATAAGCATCTTTGTCTCGTTGTCTTTTATTGGCGGTGTAGTTACTCACCATGGAATCCATCGCACCGGCGGTAACAGCAAAGAAAAGTTTGGGCGTACCCATTTTTTCAAAATCCTGTAGATTGTCATTTACATTGGGTTGTGGAATAATGGCAACTCGTAAGCCTAAATTTTCTAAAATCCTCCCTAAAACTGCAGGACCAAATGCGGGGTGATCCACATAGGCATCTCCACTAAAGATAATAACATCTAAGGCATCCCAAGCCCGAATTTTCACTTCGCGGTTTGTAGTGGGTAACCAGTCTGATAATCTGTGTTCTTGCATGATTTTTTTTACCGCTAAGACGCAAAGGCGCTAAGTTTAAAAATTATTTACTATTCGTTGGATACCATCTTTAATTAATGGTACGTTAAAGTTTATTAAAAACCCTAATCTTTTGTCTGCTAGTTTTAAATAAGAAATAATCTGTGCTTTATGTACTGGTAGAATAATTTCTACTGCTTTTAATTCTAAAATTATATCATCTTCTACAAGAATATCAATTTTAAAACCTTTTGACAATTCAACTCCTTTATATATTAACGGAATTGACACTTGACATTCTGCTTTTATACCTCTCAACTTAAACTCTTGTAACAAAGACAACTCATAAACACTCTCCAACAATCCAGGTCCTACTTCTTTATGAACATGAAAAACTGCATCAACAATATCTGTTGCAATACTATTCAACTCATTTCTTGATTTCATTATTCATTTTTTACCGCTAAGACGCAAAGGCGCTAAGCTATATTTTTTGTTCTATCCTATTAATGCTTAATCTTATTTTTCATTATTCTTTGCGCCTCCGCGCCTTTGCGTGAGAACTACACGGGCTTTCCAATCAAATCAAAGTCCGTCGCCTCCGTAATCTCAATATTTATAAATTTTCCAATATTGATATAATGTTTATTAGCGTCAACCAAAACCTCATTGTCAACATCCGGTGAATCGTATTGTGTTCTCCCGATATAATAACCACCTTCCTGACGATCAAATATACATTTAAAAGCACATCCAACCTTTTTTTGATTGAGTTCAAAAGAAATTCCTGCTTGAAGCTCCATGATTGTTGCAACTCGTGCCTGTTTTATTTCTTCCGGCACGTCATCTTCCAATTTTTCCGCATGCGTATCTTCCTCATGTGAATAAGCAAAAACACCCAACCTATCAAACTTCGTCTCACGAACCCAATCTTTTAGTTCGTCAAATTTTTCTTGTGTTTCTCCTGGATAACCCACTATTAAAGTTGTTCGGATAGTCATATCAGGTATCGCATTTCTAAAATCCGCTAATAAACTTTCTGTCACTTGACGATTATGACCGCGACGCATAGACTTTAAAATATCCGAATTAATATGTTGCAAAGGAATATCGAGATAATTACAAACCTTAGATTCATTTTTCATCAATTCAATCACATCTTTTGGAAAACCTGTGGGATAGGCATAATGCAAACGGATCCACTCAATTCCATCTACTTTCACCAATTCTTTTAACAGATCTGCTAAACGCCGTTTTCCATAAATATCAAGTCCGTAATACGTTAAATCTTGTGCAATTAAAATAAGCTCTTTTACTCCTTTTTTAGCTAATTTTTTCGATTCCTCCACCAATAACTCAATGGGCTGAGAAATATTTCCGCCTCGCATTAATGGAATAGCACAAAAGGAACACGATCGATCACAACCTTCTGATATTTTAAGATATGCATAGTGTTTTGGCGTCGTAATTAAACGCTCGCCTACCAATTCTTTTTTATAATCGGCTCCGAGTACTTTCAATAGATTTGGCAAATCCTGCGTGCCAAAATAAGCATCTACATCCGGTATTTCTTTTTCTAAATCCGGTTTATAACGTTCGCTTAAACAACCTGTAACAAATACCTTTTCAATATTTCCTGCTTCTTTTTCGTTGATATAATGAAGGATCATATTGATAGATTCTTCCTTGGCATCTCCTATAAACCCACAGGTATTGATAATTACGATATCAGCATTGCGGTCGTCTTCATGTACTACTATTTTATCATTAGCTTTAAGTTGCCCCATCAACACTTCGGAATCATACAAGTTTTTTGAACAGCCTAAAGTAACTACATTGATGTTTTTTTTATGGGATGATTTAGTACGCACTTTTTATTTATGATTTAGGATTTATGATTCTAAATTGATTTGTTTTTCTTATTCCTCCAATTTAAATCATCGCAAAAATACTATAATCATTTGACTATGAATTAGTGTATGCTACTTTTCATTTATTATTCATACCTTTACTGAGGTTCCAAATATTTAAGTTATGAAAAAAATCATCTTTTTGTGTGCAATTACTCTTTCCTTGATGAGTTTTGCTCAAAACCCTGAATTATTCGAAAATAGATGGTTTTTGGTTCATCTAAACATCGACGGAGTAGATTATACAACACCAAATAATGCTGAAATACCGTTTATTGAATTGATAAGTGTCAGCAATATTCTTTCTTCAAATATTTGTTCCGGAGGTTTTTACGGCCTGGTTAACTATAACGCTTCAGATACTTTTGAGTTTACAGATTTGACAATTTATCTAGATGAATGTGAACTAAATGATAATCAACAATTCCGAGAATTCTATGTGGGTTTTTTTGAGAATCAGGTTGCTACTATTTTCACATACAGCATAACAACTGAAACAGATGCCAGCAAAACTTTATCAATCACTAATTTTAATGGAGATCAAGTGGTACTTACCAATGATTACTTTACTCCTGCGCCAACTGAAATAGAAGGAAATTGGTATTTATACAATGTAATTATTGACGGTGTAGAGCATGTCACACCACCGGTAATTGAAATGGATCCTTTTTCACATATGGGTGCAAATTTTTGGATTGATACAGATAATATTCCCCAATTTGAATTCTATGCTTGTTATAGCACGAGTGGAATTTCAAATTTTAATTATAGCTCTTCAGAAGTGTTTTTATACCCTATGGGTTCAACCTTGTCTGATTGCACTGACCCCAATTACAATGATTATGCAGAATTATATCACGTTGACTTCCTGATGGATTCGAGTTCTGCTCCCTTTGATTTCCTAGTTGCAACTGAAGGGCAGAACAAAATATTAACACTGACCAACTCAAATGGAGACAAAGCGATTTACGGAAAAACCGCATTGACAATACAAAAGCAGATCACGCCTTTTTTTAATGTCTATCCAAACCCTGTTGTCGGAAAATTGTATATAAGTTCTAGTGCTACTACAAAGATTGACGTCATTAAATTGTATAATTTGTTAGGGAAAGAATTACAAACTACCACAAAAAGTGAAATTGACATGTCCAATTACTCAAAAGGAATCTATTTTCTTCGAATATTTTCCAATGAAGTAGAACAAACTATTAAGATAGCAAAGCAGTAATCTTATAGGATAAGTTATAAATAACCCCAAAAACAACAAATTAAATTAAGAATTCTACAATAAATCTTATTATCAAATAAAAACGTACATTTATAGCTCTTAAAACAAATACGGTAAATCGCAGATCTTATAAATAACAATTAACATAAACCATAATAAAATGAAACAATTATTTACATTATTATTTGTCCTTAACGGATACTTTATTAGCGCTCAAACGTTCACTGACATGGGAGCAGTATTACCACAATTATCTTTCTCTATAACAGCCTTTGGCGACTGTGATAATGATGGAGATTTAGATTTATTTATTTCAGGTATGGATAATAGTGCTAGTATTGTTGGTGGCTTATACATCTACGATGGAGGTTCTTATACATTTTCAACAACATCTACGCTTCCTCCTGTTTATATGGGAGCAGCAGTATGGGGTGATATAGATAATGACAACGATTTAGATCTTGTTATTGTTGGTCAAGATGCATCTTATACCGATATATCAAAAGTTTTTATCAACAATAATGATGGTACGTTTACAGATTTAAGCTCGGGGATAACTCCCATAGAGCAAGGTGATATAACGCTATCCGATTTTAACAATGATAGTTACTTAGACATCTCGATTACGGGTGTGGGAGCATCTGAACGCGTAACAAAACTGTATAAAAATAATGGAGATAACACATTTAGTGAACTGACCAATGTCAATTTACCGGGGATGAATAATGGAGAAATAGGTTGGGGAGATTACAATAATGATAACTACCCGGATTTCATACTATCCGGTTTTGATGATAATACCGGTGGAACGGATACTTTTTACACAAAAATATTTACAAATAATGGCGATGAAACTTTTACTGAATCAGGCATCCCAATTCATCAAGGTTGGCTAGGTGATGTAGAATGGGGTGATTACAACGCAGATGGCAATTTAGATTTTGTTATTTCAGGCACAGGAGGAAGTGGTGCTGATAGATTTACCTTATTATATAAGAATAATGGTGATAGTACTTTTACAGAATTAGATCCCGGTTTCTCAGGAGTTTCTCACAGTTCTTTAGAGTGGGGAGATTTTGACAACGATGGTGATTTAGATCTTTTCTTGGTAGGTGTAACAACAACTCCCGGTGACGGAAATGATATTGCCACTATATACACAAATGAAGGTGGTGACACCTTTACTGACACCTATATTACAACATTTAATGCTTCCTATTTTGGGGATGCTGATAGTGGTGATATTGATGGAGATGGAAAAATAGATATTGTCATAACTGGTTATGATGATATATATACACCTAAATCAGCAGTATATAAAAATAATACAGGTCTCACTATAACTAATCTCAATACAGAATGGTTTGACATATATCCAAATCCAACTATTGATAAAAAACTAAATATCATCTGCAACAAAGAAATTGCAAACAAGAGCAACAACGAAATCTCTATTTACAATATGAATGCTGTCAAAGTTTTTTATTACAAAATGTCTAGAAACATCGGTATTTCCAAGGAGGTAGATCTTTCCGGTTTAAAAGCGGGTGTTTATTTGTTAGAATTTAAATCCGGACATAAATTGGCGTGTAAAAAACTTGTTGTAGAATAAAACTTGGATTTGTATTTATAATGCCACTTTGAGATTGATTACCAAAGTGGTTTTTTTATATCTTTGGCGATATTTCCAACTACATGACACCACAAAACTTATTTTATCTCTTTATTGCAATTATAGTACTCGAATTCATTTGGGACACTTTTTTAAACTATCTCAACGCAAAACATTATAAGGATCCAATTCCAAAGCTTTTAAAAGGAATCTTTGACCAAAATGAATACCTAAAATCCCAAGAATACAAGAAAACAAATTACCGGTTTTCTATTTGGTCATCTTTGTTTAGCTTCGTACTTATGTTATTATTTTTCTTTTTAGACGGATTTGCTTGGCTCGATAATTTCGTCAGGCAGTTTAGCGATAATTCAATAGTAATCAGCTTATTATTCATAGGGATACTACTCTTGGTTAATGATCTTATCTCAACTCCATTTTCTTATTATCACACTTTTGTTATCGAAGAGAATTTTGGATTTAACAAATCTACCAAACTAACTTTTTGGTTGGACAAGCTAAAAGGACTTCTGCTCATGCTCTTAGTCGGTGGTGGTTTACTTTTTGCTATTTTATGGTTTTATGAAAAAACAGGTAAAAACTTTTGGTTGTACACTTGGGGATTAGTGACTGTTTTTTCTGTATTTATCAATCTTTTCTACTCCACTTTAATTGTACCGTTATTTAACAAACAGACACCACTGGAAGAGGGTGATTTAAAAAAGGCCATTCAAAGTTTTGCCATAAAAGTAGGGTTTAAATTAAACAATATTTTCGTTATTGATGGAAGTAAACGATCGACCAAAGCCAATGCCTATTTTGCCGGATTTGGTCCCAAAAAACGTATTGTCTTATACGACACTTTGATCAAGGATTTAGAAACTGATGAAATTGTAGGTGTCTTGGCACATGAAATTGGGCATTATCAAAAAAAACATGCGATTTATAATTTAGTATTGAGCATCCTTACAACCGGAATCACTCTTTTTGTTCTTTCTTTGTTTATTGACAGTCCGTTACTTGCACAAGCTTTAGGTGTTACAATTCCTAGTTTTCATATAGGCATTATTGCTTTTGGAATACTATATAGCCCTATTTCTGAAATTACAGGCCTATTTATGAATTTATTATCTCGAAAATTTGAATACCAAGCTGATTATTATGCCAAAACATTTTATGATGAAAAACCACTTATTTCAGCTTTAAAAAAGCTTTCGAAAAATTCTTTAAGCAATCTAACACCGCATCCTACTTATGTTTTCATGCACTATTCACATCCTACCTTGTTGGAAAGAGTTAAAAAATTGATGAGTTAATGCGTTTATAAGTGTTTCGCAAAAAATAATATTAAAAATTCTTAATTCTTAATTATTTAGTTACTTTTACCCTATGGCATATACTGCGACCTTAGAGGAAGAATCAAAAGAACTAAAACGTCTGTATAAAAATCTTCTTCAAGGCACCTATCAAGAGCTTTCCAAGGAGGATAAGAAATTAATCCGTAAAGCTTTTGATCTTGCCATTGACGCGCATAAAGACCAACGTAGGAAAAGTGGAGAACCTTATGTCTTTCATCCGATCGCTGTTGCGAAAATTGTAGCCGACGGAATAGGTTTAGACGCAATTTCTATTGTTGCTGCACTTTTACACGATGTAGTTGAGGACACAAAATATACTTTAGATGATATCGAACAACTCTTTGGAGAGACAGTTGCTCGTATTGTTAATGGTCTTACAAAGATATCACATCTAAAAAAAGATGATGCCTCTGTACAAGCAGAAAATTACCGGAAAATGCTTTTGACATTACATGACGATGTACGGGTTATCTTAATTAAAATTGCCGATCGTTTCCACAACATGCAAACTCTTGATGCGATGCCTCCGGATAAACAAGCACGAATAGCATCTGAAACTTTGTTTATTTATGCCCCTTTGGCTCATCGATTAGGACTTTACACAATTAAAACCGAATTAGAAGACTTGGGTTTAAAATACACGAAACCCGAGGTCTATTACGAAATTGCTCGCCATATAAGAGAAACTAAAGAAGAACGCGAAGAATACATCGCAAATTTTACTGCCGTTATAGAAGAATCCTTAGAAAATGAAGGACTTAAATTCGAAATACAAGGACGTACAAAATCTATCTTTTCTATTCGCAAGAAAATGCTTAAACAAGGAGTAGATTTTGAAGAAATTTACGACAAATTTGCCATCCGAATCATATACGAGCCTCATAGTAAAGATGAGAAACACGATGCTTGGAAGATTTACTCAATAGTTACAGATCATTTTTCTCCAAATCCTATGCGACTGCGAGACTGGATGACCCAACCCAAATCAACAGGTTATGAGGCATTACACACCACGGTCATGGGTCATAACGGGAAATGGGTGGAAGTGCAAATTAGATCCAATCGTATGCACGAAATTGCTGAAAAAGGATATGCGGCTCACTATAGATATAAACACGGAAAAGGGAAAGAAACAGGTTTAGAAAATTGGCTTAATAAACTCAAAGATGCACTGGAGAACTCAGAACCGGATGCCATTGATTTTATGGAGAATATAAAACTAAATTTATACTCCAAAGAGATTTATACATTCACCCCAAATGGTGATATTAAATCACTACCCAAAGGAGCAACACCCCTTGATTTTGCCTATGCAGTACATACTGAGATTGGTCAGCATTGCCGTGGAGCGAAAGTAAATGGTAAAATTGTTCCACTGAGTAAAACGCTAAAAAGCGGTGATCAAGTAGAAATTATTACATCGGCCAATCAAAAACCAAAACCTGCATGGCTAGATTTTGCAGTTACCTCAAGAGCTCGCTCAAAAATTAAAAATTCTCTTAAAGAAGAACAGAAAAAAATTGGAGAAGAAGGAAAAGAAATATTACGTCGAAAACTACGTTCTCTAAAAATTAAATACAACGAGAAAACAATCAATAATTTGGTTCGCTTTTTTAAATTAAAAACCAGCCTGGATTTATTTTATAGAATAGGGAACAGTTCTATTACAAATACCGAATTAAGAAAGTTCGCAAATCAACAGAGTAACGGTGTCTATTCTTATTTAAAAAGTAAAATTAGAAGGAAAAAACCTATTGGTTCTGTACTTAAAGATGAGGTAACAGAAAAATATGATCTATTAGTTTTTGGAAAAGATGAAGAGAGTTTGCCTTATACTGTTTCAAAATGTTGTAATCCCATACCTGGAGATCAAGTGTTTGGATTTACGACCATTAACGAAGGGCTCAAATTACACCGAAAAGATTGTCCCAATGCTGTTAATTTACGTGCCAATTATCGTTATCGAATCATTCAAGCTAAATGGATTGACTCTACACAACGTGAATTTAAAGTAAATATAATGGTATCCGGAATTGACGAAATAGGGATTATCAATGAAGTAACCTTGATGATTTCGAATACTATGAATGTCAATATTCAAAGAATTAATATCGATACAGAAGCCGGTTATTTTGAAGGACATATACGTGTAAGCATCAAAAATATTAGCCAATTGAATAAGTTAATTGCCAATATAAAAAATATTGAAGGGGTTAGAAAAGTGGAAAGAGAATAAAATCATTAGATCAAGGATTGGGTTTTGAGCTTTGAATTGCAAACCAAAACCTGTGGATAAGTTTTAATTACTTTCTATATTTATTTTGAATTCACATTAGCTTATTCTTACTTTTGTATTTATTGATTGATACGCTAACAAAATGACAAAACAAAGTGATTTCGAAATTGTAAAAAATGTTTTTACACAATTTTTAGAATCAAAAAAACATCGAAAAACACCGGAACGTTACGCTATTCTGGAAGAAATATACAAGCAACAAGAACATTTTGATATTGACACCTTGTTCGCTTTGATGAATAAAAAAAAGTATCGCGTAAGTAGGGCGACGATTTATAATACAGTTGAAATACTGCTAGAATGTAATTTGGTCAGAAAACATCAGTTTGGAAAAAAGTACTCTTCTTATGAAAAGTCATACTTTAACAAGCTACACGACCATCTGATCATTGAAGATTCTAATAAAATCGTTGAGTTTTGTGATCCGAGAATCGAATTGATTAAAAACACAATTGAAGAAGTTTTTAACGTGACAATTCACAAGCATTCATTACTCTTTTACGGCACAACGAAATCAGTAAAAAAAAATAAAAAATAAGACTTCTTATTTTTAAATCATAAATATTTATAAAAAACAATATGTCAAAAGTTAATTTATTATTAGGGCTACAATGGGGTGATGAAGGAAAAGGAAAAATTGTTGATGTACTCACAAAACAACATGATATTATTGCGAGATTTCAAGGAGGGCCAAATGCAGGTCACACCTTGGTTTTTAATGAGCAAAAACACGTTTTACACACCATACCATCAGGTATTTTTCACAAAGATGCAATAAATATTATAGGTAACGGAGTTGTGATTGATGCTGTGATTTTTAAAAATGAACTCGACCACCTAGCAAAGCATCAAATAGATTTTTCTTCGAGATTACTTATCTCGCGTAAGGCACACCTGATTCTTCCAACGCATCGCTTATTAGATGCTGCTAGTGAAATATCTAAAGGGAAAGCGAAAATAGGTTCCACATTAAAGGGAATTGGCCCTACATATATGGATAAAACAGGGCGTAATGGCTTACGTGTAGGTGATCTAGAGCTTCCTGATTGGAAAAAACGTTACGATAAATTGACCCAAAAACACTTAAAAATGCTCTCCCATTTTGATGTTGCTATTGATTTTGATTTAGCAGCATTAGAAATCGCATTTTTTGAAGGTCTTAAAGCCCTAAAACAAATACCTTTTGTGGATAGTGTAAGCTATCTACACAAAGCAATTGAAGCGCATAAAAATATCTTAGCAGAAGGTGCTCAAGGCTCGCTATTAGATATCGATTTTGGCACGTATCCATTTGTAACCTCATCTACTACAACTGCTGCCGGAGCCTGTACAGGTTTGGGTGTTGCTCCCAACCAAATTGGTGAAGTTTATGGAATTATGAAAGCATATACTACACGTGTGGGTTCAGGTCCTTTCCCAACGGAATTGTTTGATGAAAATGGTGAAAAAATGGCGAAAGTCGGTCATGAATTCGGGGCAACTACAGGTCGTCCGCGAAGATGCGGATGGTTGGATTTAGTCGCACTTAAATATGCTGTCCAAATAAATGGCGTTACACAATTGGCAATGATGAAAAGCGATGTATTATCAGGTTTTGACACAATAAAAGCCTGTACAGCTTACGAATATAAAGGAAAAATAATTACACATTTTCCTTACTCTATTGATGAAAAAGAGGTAACACCTATTTACACAGAATTCAAATGTTGGCAAAAAGACATCACTGAAATTCAAGCTATAAATGAAATTCCTGATACGCTAAATGAATACATTGACTATATTGAAAAATACGTGAAAGTTCCAATAACAATTTTATCTGTTGGACCAGACAGGAAACAGACGATACATTTAGTATAATCAGTTTTATAATTTGTGCGTAACTATTTGAAGGCTTATGATTGTAATCCTAAAAATTTATCTATTTTTGAAAAATCTTTTGAAAAATGCAGTTTAAGCATCCTGAAATTCTTTACGTACTTTTTGCTTTACTGATTCCTATTTTAATTCATTTATTTCAATTACAACGTTTTGTAAAAACTCCTTTTACAAATGTCAAATTTTTAAAAGAAATTGAACTTCAAACACGTAAGAGTTCCCGTTTAAAAAAGTGGCTGGTCCTATTGACTCGTCTGGCAATTTTTGCTGCAATTATTATTGCCTTTGCACAGCCTTATTTTTCAAAAAATGACAGTTCAAAAGATTGGCTTACCGCTATTTATGTGGACAACTCAATAAGTATGCAAGCAAAAGGAGAACAAGGAGAGTTGTTTAAAAGGGCTGTGCACGACATCGCTGAATATCTACCCCAAAAAGGATGGTATATACTCGCTACAAACAATCGTATTCACACGGATTTATCAAAAAAAGCATTGGTTGAACATCTTAAAAACACGACTTACAGCCCCTTAAAAACTTCTTTAAAAACACAGCTGTTTAAAACACAGCAAATATTAGATGAGCATTCAGGAAAAAATAGAAAATTACTGTTTATATCTGATTTTCAAAATACAGAGAAAACAGCATCAATCTTAGAAAATGATGCAGAAAATAGTCGTATATTTTCAAAAAATACTGCATTTGATTATATTCAACTTCAATCGCAACTAAAACACAATATCAGTATAGATAGCATCTCAATTATTGAGAGGAATATAGACAATACTATTTTAGAAATAATTTTGCGAAACCAAGGGAACGAAGATAGAAGTGTTGGCGTAAATGCACTACAAAACAAAATTGTCTTAGCAAAAAATACGATTGACATAGCTGCTGATACCTATCAAAAACTAGTACTACGTATCCCAAATACGATTGCTAATATCACGATAAAAATTGATGCCGATGATGTATATCTTTTTGACAATGTCTATTATATTAGTTTTCAGCAACAGAATAAGATCAATGTTTTGGAAATTTCAGAAAACACTTCCTTTTTAAAAAGAATTTACACTTCGGATGAGTTTAATCTCAGCCAGAAAAAACCCGATCAACTCAATTTTGAACAAATAGACAAACAACAATTGGTCGTTTTGAACGGCTTGCTTAAAATCCCACAAAATCTACAAAGCAAACTCGATAACTTTACAAAAAACGGAGGGAATTTACTTATCATTCCCAACAAGAATAACACCGTAGATGAGCTCAATAGTATTTTTAAACAATTGAGAATCGGACAACTTATCCACAGACAAACAGATAGTTTACAAGTGACAAAAATTCATTTTTCACACCCTATCTTGCGAAATGTCTTTGATAAAAAAGTTTCAAATTTTCAATATCCAATTGTTACTACCTATTTTAAAAGTGCTCTTTTAAACCCACAACCTATTTTGAGTTTTGAGAATCAAGATAGTTTTATCAGTCAAATAAAAAAACAAAAAGGGAATATATTTTGGATTGCTGCTCCTTTAGACAGTAAGAGTAGTAATTTCACCAAAGCTCCATTAATAGTTCCCATTTTATACAATATTGGAAAACACAGTTTATTACAGACACAATTAAGTTATCGAATAGGTCAAGAGAATCGTATCTCTATCCGTGAAAAATTAAAACAAGACGAAGTACTGCATATTGCTAATAAGCGATTTGATTTTATTCCATTACAAGAAATACAATCGGAAAAGGTCATACTCATCACCGACAAACAACCTCAAAAGGCCGGTTTTTATCAAGTGGTTAATAAAACTGAAATTATTAAAAATTTGGCTTTTAACAATCCTCAAAATGAAAGTAGTTTGTCTTTTTTTAAAATGTCCGACTTAACAAAAACTAATAAGAATATTCACCCATATACAAACATTAAAGAAGCGCTATCTGAACTGACTGAAGAACAGAGCATTCAATCTTACTTTAAGTGGTTTGTACTACTTGCATTCCTTTTTATACTAATCGAGATTCTATTGCTAAAATATTTATAAATTATGAACTTACTTATTAAATCAGCTGTAATTATTGACAAAAAAAGTCCTTTACACCGAAAAAAACGTGATGTTTTAATTGAAAAAGGAGTTATTACAAAAATAGCTGCAACAATCAAAGCATCAAAAAGCATCAAAGAATTAAAACTACCGAACTTACATCTATCTGTAGGCTGGTTTGATTCGAGCGTTTCTTTTGGAGAACCGGGTTACGAAGAAAGAGAAACCATAAAAAATGGAATGCAGACAGCAGCAAAAAGTGGATTTACTGCAATTGCCATTAATCCAATAACACATCCTATTACAGACAATAGAGCTAGTGTTGAATATCTACTCAGCAAAGCGAGTCCCTTTGCAACAGACCTCTACCCTATAGCTAGCCTGACAAAAAAAGCTGAAGGAGAAGAGATGGCAGAGTTATACGATATGCAACAAGCGGGAGCTATTGCTTTTAATGATTATAAACGTCCCATTAAAAACCCCAATTTATTAAAAGTCACCTTACAATACGCACAAGCGTTCAACGGTCTTTTGATGAGTTTTCCGAAAGATGAACTAATCAGCAATCAGGCAGTAGCAAATGAAAGCGACTTTACTATTGAAACTGGGTTAAAAGGCAATCCTAACTTAGCGGAAGAGTTACAAATAATTCGTGATTTATACCTCTTGGAATATACAGGTGGTCGTTTGCATATACCAACTATTTCCACGTCAAAATCTGTAAAACTTATCAATGATGCACAAAATAAAGGTTTGGATATAACTTGTAGTGTAAGCGCTCACCATTTAACACTAAGCGATCAAGAATTAGTAAACTTTAATTCTAATTATAAAGTGAATCCTCCTTTACGCACAAAAAAAGAAATAAAAGCACTACAAAAAGGGGTAAAAGACGGAACGATAGCAATCGTAACCAGTGATCACAGGCCGCTGGATATAGAAAATAAAAAAAAGGAATTCGATTATGCAAAATATGGCACTATTGGTATGGAGAGTTTTTTTGGAGCTGTAAACAGCGTATTAGAATTAGATGATTTTATCGATAATATCACGTACAAGCCCAGAGCCGTCTTCCATATCAATCAACCAGAAATAAAAGAGGGTGCAAAGGCCAATCTAACATTCTTTGAACCGGATACTAAATGGACTTTTTCAGAAAATGATATACTTTCCACATCGAATAATTCAGCATTTATTGGAAAAGATCTGAAAGGGAAAGTCTATGGAATTTTCAACAAAAATAAATTAGTTTTAACCTAAAAGTCAAATACCTATTACTTGAAGCCAAAGAAAAACACTATATTTACAACCGAGTAAAAATAATCTAAAATTAAAAAACATTATGTCAGAAAACCAAAACAAACCTACTACAACCAACACGGTAGAAGCGGGTAAAACCACAGCCATAATTAGCTATATCACTATTATTGGCACTATCATCGCTTATGTGATGAACAAAGACAAGAAAAATACTTTTGCAGCCTTTCACATACGTCAAATGATCGGTTTAAGTCTTGCTTTATTAGTAAACAGTTTTATTGGAGAATTTTCTTCATGGGCGGCAAGAGCCATAGGAATTCTTTTGTTTGTGTTATGGATTATCGGTTTTATTGGAGCCATACAAGGAGAAGAGAAAAAAATGCCCCTTTTGGGAGACCTATTTCAAGATTGGTTTAAAGGAATTTAAAAATATAGCATTAAGAATTAACTTAAAAATTCTCCTATACATTTATAACAATGTTTTAGGAGTTTTTTTTATTAAAGAATACTTTTTATGGCGTACTCATTAAAACACATCGTCCGAAAACCAAAAGTAGCAACTTCAAATCCTCCTTTATTATTAATGCTACACGGTTACGGGAGTAACGAGCAAGATTTATTTTCATTTGCGAATGAATTGCCGGATGAATTGCTAATCATCAGTGCACGAGCTCCATTATCATTGGCTTTTGGCGGTTATGCTTGGTACACGATACATTTTGAAGCGGGTGACAGCAAGTTCTCTGATATTCCTGAAGCGCTTCATGCACGAAATCTATTGGTAAAATTTATCGACGAATTACAAGAGACCTATCATTTTGATGCTACAAAAAGTTTTTTAATGGGCTTCAGCCAAGGTACTATATTGAGTTATGCTGTGGCTTTAAGTTTTCCTGAAAAGATTAAAAATATAATCGCTCTCAGCGGTTATATCAATAAAGAATTGATCGCTACTCCTTCAGATAAAACTCCTTATAAAAATTTAAATTTCTTCTGCTCTCACGGAAGTGTAGACCCAGTTATCCCTATTGAATGGGCACGAAAAACACCGGAGTATTTACAAAACAAAAAAATAGCATACATCTACAAGGAATACCATGTAGGGCATGGTGTAGCACCACAAAACTTTTCGGACTTACTAGATTGGATTCAAAAGCATTTATAAAAGAAATCTATGTTTCCTTCAAACTACATAAAACCAAAAAGATTTCATTGAAAATTTATGATACGAGTGGACATTTGGTCGCAAGAATTTTGGAGAATAAAAGCCTTGATTACGGCAAACATATTATTACAATTCCGATAGAAAAATACAATCTAAAAAGTGGTTTTTACTTTTATACGTTAGAGTCTGATAATA
>JAOZTK010000037.1:3262-17158 GCA_029942185.1 Flavobacteriaceae bacterium | reverse complement strand
TTGCAACCTTATTTACAGAATTTAATCCGCAATTTTATACAGGAGGTGATAATACTGCTTTTTGGGGACCGATGTCATGGACGGTAATCTTTGGATTGACCTTCGCAACATTTTTAACGTTGATTGTGCTTCCTATTATGTATTATTTACTAAATAGATTTAAAATATGGCGTAAATTGCGCACAAGTTCTTAACGGAGTGAAATAAAAGGTATTAAACCTCAGGGTAGAACCCTGAACCCAATAACCCGCTGAAAAAGCGGGATTAATTCGACTAACTAAAAAATTAGAATAATTTTTTAGAGTCTCACGAATAAAGTTTAAAGTATGAATGTCTGTCTTATATGACAGCAAAATAATTATAAAATGAAAAAATACACATATATATTAGTTTTTCTGTTGTTTACAGTTACAGTGCAAAGTCAATCTTTCGACCAAGAAAAAGACCTTAAAGTCGGGGTTGTTTTAAGTGGAGGTGGCGCTAAAGGTTATGCGCATATTGGTGCTTTAAAGATTATTGAGGAAGCGGGTATCCGTGTTGATTTTGTAGGTGGTACTAGTATGGGCGCAATTATTGGTGCTCTCTATGCAGCAGGCTATTCAGCAGATGAGATTGAGAAAATCTCTAAAGAAATGAAATTCGAAAACTTTATGGATGAGGATATCCCAAGAAGATCAAAGCCCTTTTTTCAAAAAGAAAATGAGCACAAGTATGTTGTGAAACTATCCCTAGATGATAAAAAAATTAAATTTCCACAAGGTCTTATGTCCGGTAATAGTTTTTTAAACGAGTTTTCGAAATATACACAGCACATTAACAATATTGAAGACTTCAATAAATTCCCCATTCCCTTTTACTGTATTGCAACCGATTTAGAAAAAGGCGAACAAGTACTATTAAACAAAGGATATTTGCCGAATACAGTTAGAGCAAGCGCCTCATTTCCAAGTTTGCTAAAGCCCGTAATGCTAGACGGAAAAATGCTTGTTGACGGAGGTATTTTTAATAATTTCCCCATTGACGAAATGAAAGATTTAGGAGCAGACCTGATTATTGGTATAGATGTAGGTGACGGTAAATTAAAGACTAAAGAAGAAATCAATTCGGTGCTAGATGTCTTAAGCCAAATTTCAAGTTATCCAATGTTTAGTAAAAAAAATATGGAAAAGAAAGACAAGGTGCAAGTTTATATACGACCCAATATTTCTGAATATTCAGTGGTATCCTTCGATAAATTTGATGAGATAGTTACACTGGGTTACAACACTGCTTTCGTACACCTAAATGAATTGAAAAAAATAGCACAAAAACAAAAAGCTACCAGAAAAGAATATCACGTGCCCATATTGCCAGAAGAATTTATAGTTAACAGTATAAATATAACCGGAAATGAAGATTATACAGAAAACTATATTATTGAAAAACTACAAATAAAAAAAGGTGAAAAAGTAAGTTTTAAAAAATTGTTTAATGGAATAGATAGATTATATGCTACGGACAATTTCACAAATATAGCACATAAATTAGTGTTGACAGAAGATCTTACTGCTTGGGATTTAACAATTGAGGTAATTGAAAATCCAGTTAAAACATTTCTGCAAGTCGGTCTTCATTACGATGCGCTTTTTAAGGCAGGAGTGCTCTTAAATATCACTAAAAAACATCTTTTATTTGATAATGATATGATGTCCGCTGATATAATTATTGGAGAGAAACCAAGATATAATTTTACTTATTTTGTAGATAATGGGTTTTATTTAAGTTATGGGTTTAAATCTTTACTTCAAAACTTTGAGTTTAATCTAGATTTTAAAATTGACGACTCCAGTTTTAACCCACTAATTAAATATTTAAACCTGGATTATCTAGAGATTTCAAACCGTTTTTATACTCAAGCAGTTTATAAAGAAAACTATGCTATTAGACTTGGTGTTGAACATCTCTATAAAGAAGTAATGACCAAGAACCTTCATGACAATGATGGTGATAATAAAGTTTTTTTTGAAAAATCAAATTATGGGAATGTTTATGGAACGATTAAGTTTGACACCTATGACCAGGTTAGTTTCCCTAAAAAAGGAATACAATTTGAAACCCAAGCAAAATGGCATTTACTCTCTTCTGATTATCAAGACAATTTCAATCATTTTTTACAAGGTAGAATTAGGTTTGGATATGCTCAATCATTTGGAAAACGATTCACAACTCAGATAGAGTCTGAAGCGGGTTATACATTTGGTGATAATAAAAATCCATTTTTAGACCATCATTTAGGAGGGAATAACAAAAACCACTTTAACAATTATTCTACTTTTTATGGATATGCTTTTGCAGGTTTTGGAAATAGTTCTTATTTAAAAACAACTTTGCACTTACGTTATGAGTTGTTTAAAAACAATTTTTTAAGTGCCATTGCAAATGTAGGACGAGCAGAAAAAGATATATTTGATAAGGGCAACTTTTTTGATGATGCTAAAACAGGTTATGCACTACAATATGGAATTAAATCCATAGCAGGGCCAATCACACTTAGCTACTCTTATTCTCCTGAGATTAAAAGCAGTACGTGGAATTTTAATATTGGATATTGGTTTTAGAATTTCTTTGTTGATTTTATCGCAATAAAATCTTTTAAGTAAAAAGGCTCAAAATAAGCGACATCTTCAAAATCTTTTTGTAAGAATTTTTTATAGGATAAGGCGATCATTTCTTTGGCGGATGGGAATTCATTTTCAATAAATACAGCTTTTGGATGTTTGATGAATGTTTTAATTTTTTCCACAGCATCACCGATAAAAGTTACTTTTCCTTTATCGAGATACTTATTATAGGTGTCTTTTTCAACAACTTTTGCTTTTGTCGTTTCTAATTGCCGGTATTTTGATGTAAAAACAGCTTGATATACTTCCATTCTACGGGCGTCTAAAACCGGAATGATAACATCAGAATCTACTTTAACTTTATAGGCTAGAGCTAGTAGGGTGTCAATGGAAATTAAAGGAATATCCAAAGCAAAACACAAACCTTTTGCTGCAGAAACACCAATGCGTAAACCCGTATAAGAGCCGGGACCTTTGCTTACTGCAATGGCTGATAAATCTGTGTAATTATATTGAGTGTCTTGTAATACGGCATCGATAAAGGGATGTAAATTTTCAGCATGTGAATAGCCACCTTCATTGATTTCTTTAAGAGCGATTAATTGACCGTTTTTTGACAGACTTACAGAACAGTTCTTAGTAGTGGTTTCTATGTTGAGTATGAGTGTATGCATAAAATAACTACAAAAATAAGTAATCTTTATAATATGTTTGGTCTTCAGCAATTAATTATACTAGTAAGCAATCAATAACCAGCAACCTATTTCTTCTTCCTCTTAGAATACAGACTTGCTTTAATAATAGCGAATATCATAATTGTTGCACTGATCCATTGAACGGCAGACAATACAATTCCATTGATTAAGTAATCGAATAAAATAGCGGAAATCGGAAAAAACAATTCTAATAAAGTTGCATGGCTCGCTTTGATATTTTTGAGTCCATAGTAGTATAACATAATAGCTACGGTGCCGGATGTCAAAGCGATAATTCCAAAAATAAGCCAATTCGTAGGTGTAATTAGCTGGAAGTCTCCTAACTTTCCCAGTATAATAATTACAGGAAATAAGAGTAATGTGGTCATTCCATATCGAAAAAAAGTAGCGGTGTCAAAACTTAATTTATTCAACAAGCTCTTACTAAATACCGTTGAGCTACCAAAAGCAAAGGATGCAAATACGGAGAGAAGCCCTGCTTTCATCGTATTGGTATCCGTTTGGAAATTAGGTATATTAAAACCAAATGTTAAAAAGTGACCACCGATAATTGCGATAATTCCCCATAAATAAAATTTCTTACTGACTTTCTCATGAAGAAAAATTGCTGCCAAAATTATTGCAAATATAGGTTGGAATTTTTGCAGTAACACAACTACAGACAGGTTTTGAAAATTGACTAAAAACAAGGCATAAACAATAGCGATTGTGCCCAAAGCACCACCCAAAACACTTACTAACACCAAAGAGATAAGGGCATTTCTGTCTAGTTTTTTCAACTCTTTATAACGCTTAAAAAAGAAGGCATTCATCAGAATAAAAGGAAGTGCATGAAGAAGAAACACCACAAAAACTACATTGAGGTTCGATAATCTTGGTGTGAGTATAACACCATCAAAACCCCATAAGACAGCAGCAATTGAAATCATAATTGCACTGATAATTTTTATTCTTTTTGGTGAATTCATTTTTTGTTATTCCTATATATGACGGTCAACGATTTTTGAGTGAGCAAAAGTAAATAAAAAAACTCAGGTTAGAAGTGTTGTTTTCTATTGACTAAATAAACACCAAGAAGAATTATAATTCCGGCAAAAATTTGGGTAATATGGATCTTTTCCCCGTATAAAACACCCCAAAATAATGCGACAATCGGAATTAGATAGGTTACTGATGAAGCAAAAATTGTAGAAGAGATTTGAACCAATCTGTTGAAAAATATTTTGGCGATGGCCGTTCCAACAATTGCCAGGATACTCATATATCCTATAGCCGGTAGTATAGGTGATGCTGTAAAATTCTGTTTAAAAAACCCTGTCCCAATTAATACAATAATAGCAGGAAATAGTACTAACAAAAAATTTCCAACGGCTATTGCAGTAGCATCTAAGTCAGATAAATATTTTTTTAGAATATTTACGTTAAAAGCATAACCGATGGATGCTATAACTACTGCCAAAGCAAACCAATAGTTGTCTTCCGGATTAAGAGAAGCACTACGACTGATCAGATATGCAGTTCCTAACAAGCCTATTGAAACACCTAATAATTGTATTTTTCGAAAGAAAAAGCCAAAAAATAGAAAACCCAAAATCAAAGTTATCAGGGGTGTTAGAGAATTTAAAATTGCAACGATAGTACTATCGATGTTTTGAATAGCATAAGCAAATAAAAAGACGGGGATAAAGGTTCCTAAAAGCGCATTTAATAGTATGTACTTCCAATGTCTTTTATGTATCAGTTTGATTTTATTAAATCCGACAATAAGTAGAAAAACAGCTGCAATGATCATTCTTAAAGCTCCCACTTGCACGGGAGTAAGTCCTTTTAGTGCTAGTTTCATCAAGATAAATGAACTTCCCCATACGATTGCTAAACCGAGTAGAAATAGCCAACGTAATTGTTTATGCTCCATAAGTTTAGGATTGATGTGTAACTACTCATTTGTTATTGCACAAAGTTTATATTTTGCATTTATGCTGTGTCGTTTTTCACCCGAAATTAAACATTCCGACTGAATTGTTACAATTACGACAAATATCGGTTTTTTTATTTATTAAATTAGTTGTTCTTTTGCACTTGGAAAATCATTAACTTAACAAATCAAATTATGAAAATTCTTAAAGTATTAGTATTGGTAGCAATAGTAAGTGTGTATATGACTTCTTGTAAGCCAAGTAAAAAAACAAAAGACAACGCAAAAGATAGCGTTGAGCATTTAGAAGAGGCAGTTAAAGAAGGTGCAACTGCTGTAAAAGAAGCGACTAAAGATGGTGTTGAAGCGGTAAAAGAAGGTGCTCATGAAGTAAAAGAAGAAGCTAAAGTAATAGGGGATTCAATTGTTTCAAAGACACATAAAGCGGCTGAAGCTGTTAAAGCAGGTGCACACGAGGTAAAAGAAGATGTAAAAGCTGCGGCTAAGAAAGTAGAAGATGCTGTAAAATAGTTTCGATACTTTTTCTTTAAAAAATGATGCGCCCCAATTAGGGGCGTTTTTTTTTTGTAACTTTCGAGGATTAAAACTAGACCAAATCAGTAAGCATGAAAAAAATAAGAATTCAAGATTACTTAGATGCTACCTATCTTAAAACACCGGAACAGGCGGGTATTTCAAAAGAGGATACAAAGAAAAATGTACAAAAATTAATACAGGAATGTATTGATAATGGGTTTGTTTTGGCGATGATACGTCCTGAATTTGTAAAGATGGCTAAAGAAATGATCCTTAAAGCAGACTCAGATGTTTTAGTGGGAACAGTTATTGGGTTTCATCAAGGAATTGCGAGTGTCGAAGAAAAATTAAAAGAAGCACAGCAAGCGATTGAGGATGCTGTTGACGAATTAGATTATGTCATTAATTATACAGCATTTAAAGCAGGAGCCATTGCATTGGTGAAAGGAGAAGTCTTGGCCGGTACAAAAATAGGTTTGGATCATGGTAAAAAAGTAAAATGGATTATTGAAATAGCGGCTTTAACAGATAATCAGATTGCTGCTATAAGCAGACTAATTCGTGATGTGGTTGTTTCAAATTTTGATAAAAATCAGTTGGCAGATGTGTTTGTCAAATCCTCTACAGGTTTTTATAAAACTACAGATGGCAAGCCGGTAGGAGCCACTTTTAAAGGTATGCAGATTATCAAAGACAATGCAGGTCCCCTTTCAATAAAAGCAGCCGGTGGTGTTCGAAATTATAAGGATGCGATTAAGATGATTCAATTAGGTGTTTCTCGTATCGGAACTTCTTCTGCAAAGAAAATTGCGGATGGGAAAGATACAGATGCAGGGTATTAGTATAAATCGATAAATTGAATCCAAACAAAATCAAAACTACTGTATCGACGAAAAATAAGACTTAAATGATAGCGTAAATTGTAATTGAGTTAACTAGATTTCAAATTGTATCTTTGTAAAAGCAATTCTATATAAAACATGAAAGAATTTGAAACGATATTGAATACATACTTTAAACTTATCAAGGATGATACATTTGATTTTGAAAAGTTTAATCAATTTTCTATTGTTTATCATTCAAATTCTATCGAAGGATCAACGCTCACTAAAGAGGAAACTTTTTTATTGTTAGCGGAGCATTTAACACCAAAAAACAAACCATTAGAATATTCTTTGATGGCGGTGGATCATTTAGAGGCCCTAAAATATGTTGTTGATCTGGGGAAAAACAGCATTAAATTATCATCTGATATCATAAAAAATATAGCTGCATTAGTTATGAAAAATACAGGATCGGAAATTTCTGCTATGGCAGGAAATTTTGACTCATCAAAAGGAGATTTTAGAAAACTTACTGTGAGAGCAGGAACTTCAACTTTTATAGATTATAAAAAAGTACCCGAACGGGTTTCTTTACTCGTAGCTTATATAAATAAGAATATTGATAGCGTAAATGGTTTTAAAGAAGTAAACGAATTAGCATTCGATGCGCATTACCAATTAGTTTCCATACATCCATTTGCGGATGGTAATGGTAGAGTTTCAAGACTGCTGATGAATTATATTCAACAATACCATAAATTGCCTTTGTCAATTATATACAAGGAAAGCAAACAAGAATATTTTGATGCCCTAATAAACACTCGTAAAAAAAAGGATATTGCTATTTTTAGAAAATATATGTTTGCTCAAACAAAAACATTCTTATTAGAACAAATAAAAATACTAGAAAAAAAACCAAATTTTATAAAGGGGAAAAACAGAGGAATGTCATTCTTATTTTAGTTTAATAACAATCATTTGAAAACGGATAAAATAACATATTACTCCAACGGAAAACTCCTCCTTACAGGAGAATATCTTGTACTTGATGGCGCTTTGGCTCTTGGAGTTCCTACAAAATTTGAACAAAATTTGGAAATACAGCCGATAATAGCACCAAAAATAGAATGGCGTAGCTTTGATAAAAAAGGAGTTGTATGGTTTGAAACAGTATTTGATTTGCCTTTGTCAAAGACAAAGGAATCAAATACAATAAAACAGACGCTACAAGATATTTTGCTTCAAGCACAAAAAATAAATCCAGCTTTTTTAAGTACAAATCAAGGTTTTAAGGTGCAGACTAATTTAGGTTTTCCCATGGATTGGGGCTTGGGAAGTTCCTCAACTTTAATCAACAATATAGCGCAATGGGCAAAAGTCAATGCTTTTGAATTATTAAAAAATACCCTAGGTGGCAGTGGTTATGATATTGCTTGTGCACAAAAGGATACGCCTATTTTATATCAACTAGTACACGAGAAACCCATAGTAAAACCCGTAGCATACACTCCTGTTTTTAAAGACCAACTTTACTTTGTACACCTCAATAAAAAACAACGAAGTCAGCGAGAAATTGTCCGTTATCAAAATATTAAAGAAGGAACAAAAGAAGCTGTAAATACTGTTTCAGAAATTACAGAATTCCTTGTAAAAACAACAAAATTAGATGATTTTGAAATGCTGCTAAAAGAACATGAGAAATTACTGTCAAGTATCTTAAAATTACCGACAATTCAAGATTTGCAATTCAAAGATTATTTTGGTCAAACAAAGAGTTTAGGTGCTTGGGGTGGCGATTTTATTTTAGCCACAGGAAATGACGATACCCCAAAGTATTTTATAGAAAAAGGATTTAAAACAGTACTTTTGTATGATGAGATGGTTTTGTAGCGTGTAATAAGCTTTTTGGCATTGAGCTAAATGATGTACTTTGAAAAGCCATGCATCATTCATTAAGAAGCAATTCAATTTCATCTTTTAAATGATAAAAAACAACTTCATCATCCAATACTAATAAACCATTATACCTTATCAAACCATCTTTCAGAATTATTAATGTTGAATATTTGTTAAATCCTAAACTTTTTGGAATACTATCAGATTTTGCGTATAGTTTGGGAAATTTGTAATTATATGAATTAATTCTTTTTATTGCTTGGCCTATACTATCTCTTCTTGTTGGTATATTAACGACATACATTTCTACAGAAGGATTTTTTTGATAGTCTAAAAAAATATTTTCATATTTGGGAAACTCTTTAAAACAGTACCCACATCCTGTTGTCCAAAAGTCTAATACAATTATTTTGTTTTGAACCGTATCAAGTTGTATGGGTGTATTATTCTCTGTGTATAAAAGAATTTTTGGTGACTGGTTTTCTTGACGAGCACTTCTATTTTTTGTATATGACTCAAGATTTGAAAAACCATATAAACCAACTAAAACTATAAAAACAGGATATATGATTTTATAAACCCATGATTTGTCTTTTAAATAGTAGCCTAGCCAAAATGTTAGAGGTGTAAAGATGATGTAAATAATATTAACACTAATAATTGTTTGTGGGAAAAAAGGTTGAATAAGCCAAGTGATAGTTATAGGAATAAATGAATATAAGAATTCATTTTTGGCAAGAAACATGCTAAAGAAAAAAGCAGAAATCATAAAGATAGGGAAAATACTATTTTGTCCCCCTCTAAAAGAAAAAACTATTAGCATATAAAATAATATAACTCCTCCGCCAAAAAGTATAATCTTCTTCATTTTGAAATCTTAATATTGAGACTGTCTGAAACGCGTTTTATTTATAAGTTAATACAAGTAGCTAAGATAATAATATTATTCTAAGACCGTACTTTTGTATGATGAGATGGTTTTGTCGCGTGCAATAAGCTTTTTGGCATTGAGCTAAATGATGTACTTTGATAAGTCATGCATCATTCATTAAGAAGCAATTCAATTTCATCTTTTAGTTTATGAAAGAGAACGTTTTTATCAACAATTAACATCCCATCAAATCGTATTTTTCCATTTTTTAGAATTACAAGATGTGGGTATCTATTAAAACCTAAACTAGCGGGAATACTGTCAGATTTCGCATATAATTTGGGGAATTTGAAATTATATTGATCAATCATTTTTTTGGCTTTTCCAAGGGTGTCTTTTCGTGTTGGTATATTGACGACATACAGTTCTACAGAAGGATCATTTTTATACGCTAAAAATATTTTTTCATAAGCTGGAAATTTTTTAAAACAAACACTACAGCTTGTTGTCCAAAAATCTAGAACAAATGTTTTATCTTGCACCGTATCAAGTCTTATTGGGGTATTATTCTCACTGTATAATATAATTTTAGGTGAATTATACGCTATACGAGCATTTATATTTTTTGTTACAGACCAAAGATTTGAAAACCCGTAAAAACCAACTAAAACTATGAAAATGGGATATAAAGCTTTATAGATCCAGGATTTTTTTTTTAAATAGTAGCCTAACCAAAATGTTAAAGGCGTAAAGATGATGTAAATTATTGCTATACTATATATTGTTTTTGGTAGAAAAGGTTGAATAAGCCAAATGATAGTAATAGGAATAAATGAATATAAGAATTCATTTTTATTAAGAAACATACTAAAGAAAAAAGCAGAGATCATAAAAACAGGGAAAATAAATTTTTGCCCATTAAACAAAAAAACGATCAACATGTAGTATAAAATAACCCCACCACCAAAAAGTGTTAATTTCTTCAGATTAATATATTTTGCTAGACTCATGTTTGTTTAAATAGTTAGTCACAAAAGCCTGTACATTCAGACCCTCCAAAAAAACCACAATCATTATTTACTGAATCACAACCGAAGCTCTTATCACAAGATGTCCACAAACCACCGGGACAGCCTATGGCAGACATACAGTCACAATGTATCATAGGTGGTGTATCTTGTTTCTCGTTTACAATAGTTTTAGAGTCTAAATCAACATTCCCTACAATAAAGAAGGTTTGATAAATAAATTTTCGATTCCAACCAAATTGCTCCATGGCTTCTATAGTTTTTTTATACATTTCTTTTTCAATTTCTTTGGGCGTTGTTTTAGTATAATCAAAACTTTTAAACACTTCGGCATACCATTTTAGATAGGCTATCTCTTCTTTGGGTAAGTCGAGAGTTAAAATATGATTTACCTTTTCTTGCCATAATTCCTTCTTTTTTTCGGGAGAGAAAGTGCTGAGTATTGCTTTTTGATAATTGTGCGTGTAAGTAGCAATTTCTGCACGGTCAAAAGTGGCAATTTGAGCTTTGTTTTTTCTTACCCAAGAATCAATACTTGAATCGCATGAATAGATTAGTTCTCTTTGACAACTAGATAAGAATAAAAGTAGAAAAAGGACTACTGAGGAAGTTAAAACTAAACTAATACTACGTGTTGCGTGTTGTGGTGTGTTCATAGCATTTTATTTAGGAGTTAATATAGGTAGCTAAGATAATAATATTATTCTAAAACCGTACTTTTGTGCGATGAGTTGGTTTTGTGACTAAATAATTAATAAAAATCTATGAAAAGAATTGTTTTAATAGTAGTATTACTTCTTACTAATATTGTTTTTGCTCAGAAAAATAGACAAGAAAATGATGTAGATAAAATTAAGGATAGTTTAGAATTATCTAATTCCAAAAAAGTTACAAATCATTACAACGTAAGAAAAGAAAGGAAACTTGGAGTGAATGCAGTTTTGGGTGGCGAAAGTATCATAGCATCTGTATCAATAGACTATTTTGTAACTTCAACTTTAAATATTGGAATAGGTTTTGGCCTTATAGGAGGCTATGTAGGGGCAAAATATCATTTTAGAGGAAATATTGATGATTTAAAATGGACTCCTTATATTGGAGTATCTGGGATTAGAGTGGCTGGTATTATGGGTGGTGATAGCAAAAGTGGAGTATACTTTCCTGCAGGGATACAATATATAGGAAATAAAGGCTTTTCCTTTTCTATTGAAGCAGCGGCCTTATCAATTATCAATAGGGATGATGAACCTCCTGTTTGGGGTGCTGTAAAAATTGGTTATCATTTTAAACCTTAATTCTTGAAAAGAAAAATTTACTGTGACAAGAACAAGATAAATTAAATATTAAATGATTTAATTAAAACACTAAATTGAATTTAGTCCTAAAAATGAATAAAGATATCAGAGCCTATACCAAAGAGCAACTCCGCGATTTTTTTGTAGCCAAAGGGCAACAAGCTTTTCGGGGTAATCAGGTTTACGAATGGTTGTGGAAAAAAAGTGCACATACTTTTGATGAGATGACTAATTTATCGAAAGAGACACGTGCTTTTTTAGATGCCAACTTTGTAATCAATCACATTGCGGTGGATAACATGCAACGCAGCAATGATGGTACGGTAAAAAATGCTGTAAGACTCTTTGATGGTTTGGTGGTAGAGTCGGTTTTAATTCCAACAGACTCTCGGACCACAGCTTGTATTTCAAGTCAAGTAGGTTGTACAATGGGTTGTACGTTTTGTGCTACAGCTCGTCTTAAAAAGCAACGCAATTTAAATCCGGATGAAATCTATGATCAAGTTGCCGCTATAAACAAGGAGAGTGAATTGTACTACGGTCACAAGTTGAGTAACATCGTTTTTATGGGAATGGGTGAGCCGTTATTGAATTACGAAAATGTGATGAAATCAATTGATATGATTACCTCTGATGAGGGTTTAGCCATGTCGCCCAGACGTATTACTTTATCCACCGTTGGAATTCCTAAAATGATTAAACGAATGGCAGATGAAGGGGTCAAATTTAATTTAGCAGTTTCCTTACATTCGGCAATTGATAAAGTGCGTTCGGCAATGATGCCCGTGAATATTTCTAATAATTTAGAGGAATTGATGACATCGTTACAATACTGGCATGATAAAACAGGGAATCGCATTACTTTTGAATATATTATTTGGAAAGGCATCAACGATACACAAAAAGATATTACTGCACTCATCGCCTATTGCAAACGTGTACCTGTCAAAGTAAATTTGATAGAATACAATCCTATTGACGATGGTGAATTCCAACAGGCAGCACAAGCTATTACCGATAAATATATCACCGAATTAGAACGCAATCATATCATCGTCAATGTACGCCGTAGTCGTGGAAAGGATATTGATGCGGCTTGTGGGCAGTTGGCTAATAAATCCTAAGTACAGTTTTTTCTTTTCAATAAGCGGCTTCTAAAATTTGAAATAATTTTGTTTTATCAATATCTTGATTTTCACCCAAATTTCCGGAAGTGTGTTTCCGGACAGCACTGATTATTTTCGGGAAATCTTGTTTTGGAATTTTATAAAAACTCAATTTTGTGGGAACTTTCAATTTGTTAAAAAAGTTTTCGGTTCTACGAATCGCCTTTTCAATCATCGTATCTGAATCGGATGTAGGAATATTCCATATACGTGAAGCGAATTGAACCAATTTATCTTTCTTGGTTTCTTTTTGAATTCGCAGTAAGCTCGGTAAAATAACGGCTAAACTTCTCGCGTGATCCAAACCGTAAAAAGCAGTCAATTCGTGACCAATTACATGCGTTGCCCAATCTTGATTTACACCGATACCAATCACTCCGTTTAAAGCCATGGTCGCACTCAGCATAAAATTGGCTCTACTGTTATAATCATTTTTCAGTGTCATAATCTTGTCAGCTTCTTCTATAAGTGTGTGTAAGATGCCTTCGGCAAAACGATCTTGAATAGGTGTATTGTTATCATTGGTAAGATATTGTTCCGTGGTATGTACAAAGGTATCTACGATTCCATTGCTGAGTTGTCTTTTGGACAAACTAAAGGTCGTTTCCGGGTCAAGAATTGAGAATTTAGGATATAACAACGGATGTCCAAATGCCAGTTTTTCATCTTTTTTTGAGATGACTGCAAACGAATTCATCTCACTTCCGGTCGCCGGTAATGTTAAAATAGTTCCAAAAGGAACGGCTGTTTTTATTTGAGCTGCTTTTGCAAGAAGATCCCAAGGTTCTCCTTTAAAATTAGCTGCTGCTGCAATAAATTTAGTGCCGTCAATTACAGAGCCGCCACCAATCGCTAAAATAAAATCTATTTTTTTAGCTCTGACAATCGAAACAGCCTTCATCAAAGTGTCGTATTTTGGATTGGGCTCTACTCCACCGAATTCGATAAGGTCATGTTTGCTTAAGCTTTCCGCTACCGCATCGTAAACACCGTTTTCTTTGATGCTGCCACCGCCATAGATCAACAGTATTTTAGCTTTTTCAGGAAG
>JAOZTK010000037.1:0-3162 GCA_029942185.1 Flavobacteriaceae bacterium | reverse complement strand
GCGTCATTGACAGCACCACCACCAAAGGATATTTCGTGTAGAATTTTATCTCTTATGTTATTATTTTTCGTAAAGATATAAAGCGACAAAGGTTTTGGTCTGGCCTTTATTTCTTTAATAATTGCGTCAATATCTGTAAAAGAAATAACAGGTAATATGGGCCCGAAAATCTCATCTTTCATAATGGCATCATCAAAACTAACATTTGAGAGAATTGTAGGTGCGATAAAACGTGTTTCAGCGTTCGTTTGTCCACCGTAATGTACTTTTTCTTTATCGATTAAACCCGCAAGTCTGTTGAAATTACTATCATTGATTATCTGTACATAATTTTCATTTTTATAAGCATAATCAAATTTTTCAATTTGGGTTTTTAAAGCGGCTAATAATTTATTTTCAATTGCTTTTTCGACTAATAGATAATCGGGAGCAATACAGGTTTGTCCTGCATTGAGGAATTTTGCCCAGATAATTCTTTTTGCAGTTTCTTTAATATTGACGTCTTTGGTAATTATAGTTGGACTTTTACCGCCGAGTTCCAGTGTGATCGGAGTTAGATGTTTTGCTGCCGCTTGATAGACAATCCTTCCTACAGGGGTGCTTCCTGTAAAAAATATTTTATCGAACTTTTCCTTTAGTAAATCAGTAGTTTCCGGGATGCCTCCTTCTATGACGTAAAGAAACTCAGGTGGAAAATTATCATTAATCAATGCTTTCATAATAGCGCTGGTAGCTGATGGTATTTCACTGGGTTTTAAAATAACCGTATTACCGGCTGCGATAGCGGTTATTAATGGGACAAGTGAAAGTTGGTATGGATAATTCCATGCGCCGATCACCAAGCAAACACCCAAAGGTTCGGCAATGGTAAAACTCCTAGCCGGTAAATTGGCCATGTTGGTCTTGTTCCTTTTTCGTTTTGCCCATTTTGGAATCTTTTTTATGGCCGTATTAATTTCTTCATAAACAAAACTCATTTCAGCAGCATAGGTGTCAAATTCCGATTTTTTAAAATCTGTATAAATAGCTTTATAAAAACGTGTTTCGTTTTCTTTTAAAAGGCTTTTAAACTTTTTTAACTGTTTTATTCTAAAAGCAATATCTTTTGTTTGATTGCTGTTAAAGAATTCACGTTGACTTTTTATAATTTTTGAATAGTTCATGGTTTTAGCTTTTATAAGGAATCAACTCCATCGCATGTTCCGCAATTGCTGTTATACTAAGTGCCGGATTAACTCCGGGATTTGCTGATATCATCGAGCCATCGATAACAAACATATTTTGGTAACCAAAGACTTTATTATTTTTATCAATAACCCCTTCGCCGGCGTCTTTTCCCATTACGGCACCACCCAAAATATGTGCTGTTGAGGGTATTCCTGCTAAGCTTTCTAGAGCAAATGAAGTGGCTTTTCCCTCGACTAACTTACTGTATTTTTTGGTTAATTCGATAGATTCAGGAATATCAGGACTTGGTTTTTTACCGGAACTTACCGAGGAACCCATTTTTCCAAATATATTCAGTTTAAAACGTAAAGTACTGTCAATTGTTTGCATAAATAACAAAACCGTTGTACTTTTTGCCCAACTGTTGATGAAATAGATTTTAAAATAACTCAAAGGCGATTTTATAAGTGCTTTACCCATACGTACGATTCTGATTAATGGATTCTTCCCGGTGGCGTACGGAAGATGTAAGAGTTTCCAAAAGCCGGATCCTTTTGAATAACGTACAACTTCTAAATGACTGTTTTCATCTGTGTGTAGCAAACTTCCAATCGCAACCCCTTTTGATAAATCTTTGGTTTTATCTAGGGTAGATATACTGACGAGAGTCTCGTTGTTCGTACGGATGTCATCACCTAATTTAGCAGATAATAAGGGAAGTGATTTTGCTTTTATTTTTAAAAGAAGTTTGACAGTTCCTAAAACACCGCCTGAAAAAATAACTCCTTTTGCCCTGAGTGTTTTTCTCTTTTTAAATAATTTTGTACTCGTTTTGATCGCTACAGTGTAGCCCTTAGCACCGGTTTTTTTAGCTATAGGATTCACGTCAAATACTTCGTGTTCAGCTAGTATTTTAGCACCTTTCTGTTGCGCTAAATAGAGATAATTTTTGTCTAATGTGTTTTTCGCATTGTACCTGCAACCTGTCATACATCCTCCGCAAAAATTACAACCACTTCTTTCAGGCCCTTTCCCTCCAAAGTAGGGATCTTTGACGATTACCTCTTTTTCACCAAAAAAGATGGCCACATTAGGATGTTCAAATTCATTTTCTCTACCTATTTCCTTTGCGAGTTTTTTTAGAACAATGTCTCCGTCAAACAAACGTGGATTTTTTGTAGCACCCAACATTTCAGATGCTTTTTTATAAAAAGGTTGTAAGTCTTTTTTCCAATTGCTTAGTTTTGCCCAACTGCCTGTTGTATAAAATGCGTCTTTTGGAATGGGTAAGGTGTTTGCGTAAACCAAAGAACCACCACCAACACCGGTTCCTGATAAAATAACAACATGCCTAAAGATACTCATTTTCATAATCCCATAAAACCTAAGGAATGGCATCCACAACCATTTAGGCAAGTTCCAGTTTGTCTTAGGGAAATCTTTTGAAGTAAACCACTTTCCCTTTTCTATAACAAGAACGCTATAACCCTTTTCCGAAAGTCTTAATGCGCTGACAGAACCTCCAAAACCGCTACCGATAATTATGTAATCGTAGTCGTATTTCATATGTTTAAATTCTATTTCTAAGTGATAATCCCGATAGCTATAGGGACTGTTTGCATTAGACATTACCTTGTGTATCAATATCGATAGCTATCGGGATGACCTAATTGTTTTATAGATTATTAATTCTGCTATAAATATACATTTTGTTTTTAGATTGAAGTTAGAAAGCTATAAAAAAACTTTACACCGAATTCAGTCTGTCAATGCGAGATGCACCTATTATCTGTTTAAAATAATAACAAATCTATTTATGTTATATAGTAGCTATTAGACCGCTACGCTACTAGATTTTAGCTATTAGATTTGCTCAATGAAAGTTATTGATCGTTAACCGAATATAGGTTATTAGTTATAGGATAGTCACACTACTCTGGTTAACCCGCATTATTCATGAGTCGTTTATTATAATCCACAAACTCAACATATTTC
>JAOZTK010000036.1:11743-17473 GCA_029942185.1 Flavobacteriaceae bacterium | reverse complement strand
CTGTTTTGTGATGCTTGTGCAACGATTACTTTTATTGTGTGTAGTTTTATTCAGTTATTCTATTTTTCAAATCCATTCTCTCGTGTAAAAATCTCGTAATTTCAACATAGTCATCGTTTAAAGTTCTATAGAAAATGATATGCCGATTTGTTTTCAGTCCAAAAAGTCCTTGAGCAATTCCTTTATAGATTTTTCCTAAATCTGGATTTTCTGCAATTTCTTTGCAGTTTGAGATAAGTGATTCATAATATTTATCTGCTTGTCTTTCTGACCAAACTTCAAACGTATAATCCCATATTTTTGATAAATCCTCAACTGCTTTATTCGTTAATTTAAATTGAGTCATTTGAGTGTTTTTTCGCTCTTAGGGATTCAAGATGTTTCTTTGGGTCAAAGTCGTGTGCAATTCCGCTATTAATTCCGTCTTGAATAGTGCTTTTTAGAGCAATTACTTTACTTTCTTCTTCTTCAAGCAGTCTTAATCCGGCACGTATAACTTCGCTAACATTTTTAAATCGACCTTCATTTATTCTACCTTGAACGAATTGGTCAAAATAATTTCCGAGTGATATTGATGTGTTTTTATTCATTTTCGATATATTCCTACAAATATACCAATAATTGGTAAGTTTTCCAAATTACACACAACATCCGAGTAAAAAACCATTGAAATTTGTTTTCCTTGAGAATAATGGGGCTGAAAGGTAGGACTAACTCGGCAACATGCTAATCTACACTTTATAAGAAATCCCCTAAATTATACTATTCTACGAAAATGATTTTTTTGTAAATAATAGATTATTTTCTGGTTAACTAAGGAGTCTTTTCTTTTTAATCATAGAATATAAGCTACTACTAAAACCCTGTATTAATAAATCATTCAAACTTTAATCCTCGTCCACTTTTAACCCCAACTTCTTGCCTTCTTGCAACATAAAGGCATAACAAGCATCATACTCATTGGGTATAACACCATCTAAAATAGCTTCTTTGATAGCTTCTTTGAGTAATCCAATTTCTCGAGAGGGCTTGATATTAAATGTTTTCATAATGATTTCTCCTGTTATAGGAGGTTGAAAATTACGTATATGATCGCGCTCTTCTACCGCGATGATTTTTTGTCGAACCAGTTGAAAATTTTTACGGTACTGTTTATAACGTTGTGAATTTTGAGTTGTGATATCCGCATCGCATAAAGTCATCAAGTCCTCGATATAATCGCCTGCATCAAAAACCAAACGCCTTACGGCAGAATCAGTTACTGCTCCTACAATATCAATGGGACGTGAACTCATATACACCATTTTCTGAACGAATTTCATCTTATCATTCAAGGGCATTTTAAGTCGTTTAAACAATGTATAAACCATTTTTGCACCGGTAAACTCATGCGCGTGGAAAGTCCAACCTATTTTTTTATCAAATTTTTTAGTAGGTGCTTTCCCTATATCGTGTAAAAGAGCAGCCCAACGTAACCAAAGATTGTCTGTGTTTTTTGCGATGTTATCAACCACTTGTAAACTGTGATAGAAATTGTCTTTATGTCGTTCGCCATCGATATCATCTACTCCTTTTAAAGCAGTTAATTCGGGTAAAAAATAGTGTAATAATCCTGTTTCTTCCAGTAAAATAAAACCTACAGAAGGCTTGTCACTGGCTAGTATTTTATGTAATTCATTTAATATTCGCTCCTTGGTAATTATTTTAATCCGGGTTGCATTTTTACTAATTGCTTGTAAGGATTTTGTTTCGATAGCAAAGCCTAGTTGCGTAGCAAAACGTATGGCTCGCAACATACGTAATGGGTCATCAGAATAAGTAATATCAGGTGCTAATGGCGTACGGATTATTCTATTTTTTAAATCTTGGATTCCGTTAAAAGGATCTAATAAGCTTCCATAATCAGTTGTATTCAAACTAAATGCCATGGCATTAATCGTAAAATCACGTCTGTTTTGATCATCCTCAAGTGTGCCGATTGAAACTTTTGGGTTTCTACTATTTTGCGAATAGGATTCTTTTCTAGCTCCAACAAATTCAATTTCCAAATCTTCGTATCGTAACATGGCAGTTCCGTAGGTTTTAAAAACCTGTACTTTAGGTTTGTTTGGAAGTAATTCGGACACCTTTTTAGCAAGATTAATTCCACTGCCAATACATACAATATCAATATCAGTATGTGCGCCACGTTGTAAAAAATAATCACGCACATAGCCACCAATAACATAAGTGTTGCTGCTAATCTCTTTTGCAGCTTGTGCTATTACCTTAAAAACAGCATGCGTCAATGCATCTTTGTATGTTTTATTTTTTGGCACGTTGTCAATCTCTTAAAATTTCTATAGAATCATCTTTTGCTATTCGTAGAATACGTGATGATTTTGTGTTTGTTTGATCAAGATACAAATCTACTATATAATCGACATTATCCAAGATATCAGTTTGAATAGCAGCATAGGACTTTGGTGTTTTACCGGTACTGATATTTGCCGAAGTCGAAACAATGGGTTTTCCGAATGCTTGAATTAATTGACGGCAAAATTCATCTTGAACAATTCGTATAGCAACAGTATTATCCTTGGCAATAAGATTATGAGCCAATCCTTTTGGATTAGAATAGATAATGCTGGTGGGTTCGGTACTATCTTGAATGATAGCTATAACCTTCTGAGGAATAGTATGCACAATGCGCTGTAACATTTCTAATGAATGCACCAAAATGATCATGCTTTTGCTTTCTTCTCGTTTTTTGATAGCATAAATGTTCTTTACTGCTTTTTCATTTGTGGCATCACATCCAATGCCCCATACAGTATCCGTAGGATACAAAATGCTTTTCCCTTTAATTAAAAAAGGCAAGGTTTGTCTTACTTTTTTTGCAATTTTTGCTCTATTTTTTTTGAGTACTCGGAGTTTGAGATATCTTAAAAAGACACCATATCCTTGGATTTTAGCAAAAACATAGCCTTGATAACCATCTAGAATTCCCAATCTTAGAATGTAATGCTTAAAAAAACGAAACGGAGGTTTAAAAATCAGACTTAAAGGAGCCAAAACATTAGGTTGTTTGGTTAATTGTTTGGCTTTTAGCTCTGCATAAAAGTTTTGTGTTTGAATAAAAGCATTAATATTTTTAAAGGATTCGTGTTTAATACTGTGTTTAAGTTTTCCTACTTGTCCTTTGACCAGCAATTGTTCGTGAACCAAACTTCCATCATATTGGCAATAGTCCTTGTGAAACAGTCGAATAGATTTTTTCGTTTGAAATTCTCCGTGTTTCATGAGCTTATCCATAAAATAATAATCTAAATTCATCGAGTAAGCCACAGCTTTATCATTGAATTGTAGAACATGTAGGATTTCTTCTTGTAATTTTTCAGTAATACGTTCATCGGCATCTAAAGCCAACACCCAATCATGAGAACACTGTGAGATGGCGTAGTTTTTCTGCGTAGAAAAATCATCAAATTTTCTTAAAATAATTTTTGCTCCAAGTTCCTTGGCGAGCGTGACAGTCTTGTCAGAGCTCAGAGAATCTATCAGGATTATTTCATCTGCAAAAAGTACGGATTGAATAGCACTGACAATGTTTACTTCTTCGTTGAGAGTTGGAATTATTACCGACAATTTCTTTCTTTTCTGAACAATCCCTTTTTTGATTTTATGGATTCCGTTGGTAGCGAATTTTCTGTTTTCTGTGATTGTATTTTTTAGTATAATATCATTTATAGTAAGTCGATCTTTCGAAAGTATTGGGTGGTATAGATGGTATTGTATTCCGGAAAACTTTAAATTCATCTTTTTTACACCTGTATTAATCAGCCTGGCACTAATTTCTGAATCTTCTCTTCCCCAACCGGTCATATTTTCATCGTAACCATTTATGCGTATCAAATCACTTTTCCAAAAACTCATATTGCATCCACGAACAGAACGAATTACAATTTTGCTGTTGCTTGAAGGTGCTTTAAAAAGACTTGTTAACAAAGGAATCCGCAGTGTGTAGTGTTTGTTTGTTATATCTTCTGTAAAGAAATTAACTTCGATACTTTTATTCTTTAAAAGTGATTTTGAAATATTTTTTCCCAGCAAAACACGTGTTCCGGATACAAACATCCCTTTTGTAGCATTTACTCTGTGGTCTTTTATAAAATCTTTATGTAAAATAACATCTCCATCAATTTGAATAATATAATTTCCACTTGCTTTATTAATAGCTTGATTTAGTATTTTACTCTTTTCAAACCCACGATCTTCTTGCCACAGATGCACTAGGGGAAAAGAAAACTTTTTTTTAAAGCTATTGATTAGTTTTTTTGTTGCATCCGTTGATCCATCATCTGCAAAAATTACTTCATGGGGTTTTTCACTTTGTGCTAACAGACTCAACAATACCAATTCAAGCGCTTCCTCCCAATTGTAGGTAGCGATTATTAGTGTTGTTTTTATTGAATCTTTCACTTTTTTTATATAGTTATCGTTTAATATTTTTAGATTTAATTCTTCAAATAATTAATTGCTTTCAAAAATAGGTTTTTGTCATCAATTAAAGATATATTATTGCTTTGTTTTTTTAATAAAGTTTTTTAATAGTGATAAATAGTGCTATTATTCTCTTATTTTTACAAAAAATAATAGATTTTGGATCTAAAAATAGCCTTTTTTATAATTGATCACGCTTCAGTAGGAGGCGTTGAAAGAGTAACGGCCAGTCTGATGTCTCTTTTTATTGCCAAAAATCTTCGTGTTCACAGTCTTATTTCTTTAGGAGAAGAAACTGCGAAAAATGCAGTGATTCACTATCCGGATACTGTTTCTTTAAAATGTATAAGTCGCAAAAATATCCAAACAGAGTTAGCTTTTTTTCTAAAAAAGAAAAAAATATCTCATTTAATTTTTCAAGGGGACAATATGAGTATTTCTCTGGCAGTCTTAAAGGCTGTGAACCAAACTAATTCTAGAGGAATCTTACAATACCACGGATCTCCCTACGCGTATTTAAAGAAAAATTTATACAGTTCTGACCTACTTGAAAAACCTGTAAATTTATTAAAAACAGGACTTTCAACATTGCGTTATCCCTTTAAGAAAAGGAAATTATTAAAAGTAATTAAAAATAGTAAGCATGGCTTTGTCACGGTAAGTAATTCCGTTTTAGAGGAATTGAATAGTTTGTTTTATACCAGATTTAAAAATGTGCTAAGTATTCACAATCCTATATCTTTTAAGCAAAATAAACCTGTAAAACTTGAAAATAAGGAGCCTATAGTTGTTTTTGTAGCGAGATTGGAACGAAAACATAAGAATGCCTTTTTAAGTGTAAAATCATGGAATTTACTACATAATAAATTTCCTAATTGGGAATTGATAATTATTGGAGATGGCAGTTTGATGGAAAAGATGAAAAGCTTTAAACAAAAACATCAAATAAGAAACCTGTCTTTTTTAGGCACTATAAACAATGTCAATTCTTATTTGGAGAGGAGTTCAATAGCAATTCTCACCTCTGATAGTGAGGGTTTTGGTATGGGACTGTTTGAGTCTGCTTCTTTTAAAAATGCTTTGGTTACAACTGAGAGTTATGGTGGCGTAAAAGATTTTGTTCAAGAAAATTACAATGGATTTTTCGTAAAAAAAAACGATTATATAGGAATGGCAGAAAAGATTGAAAAATTAATTTTAGATAAAAATTTAAGAGAAAAAATGGCGATTAACAGTTATACAAAATAT
>JAOZTK010000036.1:0-11643 GCA_029942185.1 Flavobacteriaceae bacterium | reverse complement strand
AATTTTAGATAAAAATTTAAGAGAAAAAATGGCGATTAACAGTTATACAAAATATGATGAAATTGCAGCTGAAAATATTTTTAAACAATGGACGAATCTTTTTTTAAAACCTATTGCATAACAAATCACATTACACCTTGATAATCAAGCAATAAAATTTGAGCTTGCTTTTTGTCTATTAAGTCGATCTTTCTATCTCATAATCTATTTTTACAACTTACTTTTTGGATAGTTATATGATAGAACGGTCTTTGCGTAAAAACTTTACGGTCTTTGCGTGAAACAGCAATTGGCATCTTAAATTGAACACAGGTCGTTAGTTATTTGACAGGTTTAAAGTGCGATATAAATTCATAATGTTTTTAGCAATCCTATCGTCGTTAAATTTCTGTACAAATTCAAATCCTCTCTCAATCATATTGTTTCTATAAGTGTTATCTGTTGCTATTTTTTCAATAGCCCTTTTTAGTTCTGCTACATCGTAAGGATTGTTTAAATAGAAAGAATCAGCTCCTCCGGCTTCAGGAAAACAACTACCTTTACTGGTAATTACAGGGGTTTTGCTGTATAGCGCTTCGATTATTGGAATGCCAAAACCTTCAAAAATACTAGGATAAACAAAGAGTTTTGCCTTGCGATAAAGTACCACAATTTCATACATGCTTAGACTCTTTAAAAAAGTAACTCTATGCTCTAAATGATGTTTTGAAACCCAATTGTAAACTTTTCTGAAATAGTCAGTTCCATCTCCGACGACTACTAAATTATCGTCTGTTTTCTCAATTGCTTTTACTAAAGAAAGCACATTTTTCCGCTCGTTTACAGCGCCGACATTTAAGATAAAGCTATCCGGTAATTTGTATTTTTTTATAACTTTTTTTTCAAAAGAAACAGAAATATCTTCCTTGAATGCATTGTGACAACCCTGATATATCACTTGTATTTTATCTGGATTAATACCTAAAAAATCAACAACATCTCGTTTGGTTTGTTCACTAATTGCAATGACTACATCAGCTGTTTCAGCAGCATATTTAAATTTTTTAAGGTATATTCTTCGATCAAAAGATTGGTAGAGTTCGGGATAACGAATAAATATTAAATCGTGTATGGTAACAACCGATTTTATATTCTTATTTCTAATACCATAAGGTAGTTCGCCTGTCAAACCGTGGTAAATGTCAATTTTATCTTTAATGAGTTGTTTGACAATCCAATTGCTACGCCATAAAAAATGTAATTTTTTCGCGATATAAGAAGTAGGTGAAATCTCTTTTATACGAGCTGTATCCATTTTAAGTCGTGTGACTTTTCCAGGTTTAGGATTGTAGAGCAAATACTTGTTTTTTGGATAAAAAGCACTCAGTATACGCACCAAATCACGACTGTAATTACCGAGTCCGGTTGTATTGTGGAAAATTCGTTTGGCGTCGTATCCTATTATCATTTTGTAAAAGTATAAAATAAGGTGAGATTTAAGTATATTTTAATCAAAACCTGCGTTGAGAAATCCCCAAAAAAACATCACAATTTATTTTTGAGCAATGCAATTTCATCCCGCAAACGGGCTGCATCTATAAAATCAAGTGACTTAGCAGATATCTCCATTTGTTTGCGTTTTTTTCTAATTCGTTTTTCAATCTCTGATTTTGTCATATAAGCCAGTTCTTCATCCGCAGCTACATCCGCCAACGGATCGTAATGAAAAGAACTAATTTGACTTTTAGTCAAAGTTTCATCAATGTTCTTTTTGATTTGTTTGGGTGTTATATCGTTTTCGGTATTGTAAGCAATTTGTTTTTCTCTCCGATAATCGGTGTCGTCAATTGTTAACTGTATACTTTTAGTGATTTTGTCGGCATACAAAATCGCTTTTCCATTAATATGACGTGCAGCTCTTCCAATCGTTTGGGTCAACGACCTATGACTTCGTAAAAAACCTTCTTTATCTGCGTCTAAAATGGCAACCAAAGAAACTTCCGGTAAATCCAATCCTTCTCGTAAAAGATTGACACCTACCAATACATCAAATAAACCTTTTCGTAAATCGTGCATTATTTCTACGCGCTCTAATGTGCTTACATCCGAATGGATATAACGACTTCGTACCTGAATACGTATTAGGTATTTAGTCAATTCTTCCGCCATACGTTTCGTCAAAGTCGTGACTAATACTCGTTCATCTTTTGTTACTCTAAGTTGAATTTCCTCTAGTAAATCATCTATTTGGTTTAAACTGGGGCGTACTTCAATCACAGGATCCAATAAACCCGTTGGTCTTATCACTTGTTCTACAAAAACTCCTTCTGACTTTTGTAATTCATAATCTGCAGGAGTAGCACTTGCAAAGATTACTTGGTTTTGCAAAGCTTCAAATTCTGCAAACATCAAAGGCCGATTGTCCATTGCCGCAGGCAAACGAAATCCGTAAGCTACCAAATTCTCTTTACGAGATCGATCGCCACCATACATAGCGTGCACTTGCGGAATGGTAACATGACTTTCGTCTATGATCATTAAATAATCATCCGGAAAATAGTCTAATAAACAAAAAGGTCTACTGCCTGCAGGACGACCGTCTAAATAACGTGAATAGTTTTCGATACCACTACAATAGCCCAATTCACGGATCATCTCTAAATCAAATTCGGTTCGTTCTTTTAAGCGTTTGGCTTCTAAATGTTTCCCGATTTCTTTAAAATAGTCGTATTGTAACATCAAATCATCTTGTATTTGATGAATGGCATTTTGTAAAATTTCAGGAGATGTAACAAACAGATTAGCAGGGTAAATACGCAAACTTTCAAATTGTTCAATTTGAGTATTGTTTAAAATATCAACGCTTTCGATTTCTTCAATTTCATCACCGAAAAAATGAATGCGAAAAGCATGATCCCCATACGAAGGAAAAACAGTAACCGTATCTCCTTTTACTTGAAAAGACCCGCTTCTAAGCTCCGTATCTGTTCGTGAGTACAAGCTGGTAACCAATAAGTGTAAGAATTTTGTAAGTGGAATTAGTTGTCCAACTTCAATCAAGATCACATTTTTCTTAAATTCTTTCGGATTTCCGATACCGTATAAACAAGAGACTGAGGATACAACCAATACATCACGACGCCCTGAGAGTAGGGAAGAGGTTGTGCTTAACCTAAGTTTTTCAATCTCTTCATTGATGGATAAATCCTTTTCAATATAGGTTCCGGTAGTAGGTAAAAAGGCTTCAGGTTGGTAATAATCGTAATAGGAAACAAAATACTCTATTGCATTGTGAGGAAAAAAGTTTTTGAATTCTTGATACAATTGTGCGGCTAAGGTTTTATTATGTGCTAGTATCAAAGTTGGTTTTTGTACAGTCTGTATGACATTCGCAATAGTAAAAGTTTTTCCCGAACCGGTAACTCCCAGTAAAGTCTGGTATTTATCTCCGCCATCTATACCGGCAACTAATTGCGAAATAGCTTCGGGCTGGTCGCCGGTTGGACTAAATTCGGATTTTAGTTGAAATTCCATGTCGCAAAAATACAAAATAAACAATCTAATTAAATCAATAAAAAAATGTTACTTTGTACTTTGTAGCTTTTTAAGATGAATAAAATGAAAAAAAGAATATTTGATGGCATCATAGTTTTATTTGCCGTAATCCTTCTAATGGGAGTTTTACACTTCGATTTGGCGGATACTTTTGTTAAATTTGGAATTATTCCTTTGTTAATTTTTTATTATTTAGGGAGTTATTCACAGAAAAAATACTCAGCTTAGTCCTTGTCTTAAAATGCGGAAGATGTTGTCAATATCTAATAATAAACAGCTGTTTTTCGCCTTCCTTGCGTAGCGGTAAAACAATAAAACAAAAAAATGAAAATAGCAGAAATCACCACTTATCTGGAGGAATTGGCCCCACTCTCTTATGCGGAAGATTTTGACAATGTTGGATTATTGGTAGGAGATGCTTCACAAGAAGTAAACAATATTCTAGTTACCTTAGATACACTTGAAGAAACAGTCGATGAAGCAATTGCAAAAAACTGTAATTTAATCCTTAGTTTTCATCCGATTATATTCAAAGGATTAAAAAGGTTAACGGGTAAAAATTACGTAGAACGTACCGTGTTAAAAGCGATAAAAAATGATATTGCCATTTATGCAATTCATACAGCTTTGGATAATGTAAAAATGGGAGTAAGTGGCAAGATGGCAGAATTATTGGGATTGCAAAATATACAAGTATTACTTCCAAAAAAAAATATCATAAAGAAACTGACGACCTATGTGCCAAATGATTATGCAGAAAAAGTACGTAAAGCATTGTTTAGCGCAGGAGCAGGACATATTGGAAATTATGCGAAATGTAGTTTTAGCACGGGAGGTATTGGAACCTATTTGCCTAATGAAAATGCAAATCCAAGTGTAGGGACAATCGGTAAATTGCAAGAAGAATCCGAAACGAATATTGGTGTATATTTTGAAAAGCATCAAGAAGTTGCGGTGATAAAAGCATTATTTCGGGTGCATCCCTACGAAGAAGTTGCTTATGAAGTGATTACTTTGGAGAACAAACATCAAGATATAGGATTAGGTGTTTTTGGAGAATTACCAAAAGCGATAAACGAAAAAACATTTTTAAATTTGCTGAAAAAGAAGTTTAATACTACCAATATCCGTCATTCGAAGATGTTAAATAAATCTGTTAAAAAAATTGCTTTACTAGGAGGTTCAGGAAGTTTTGCGTTGCCTGAGGCATTGGCAGTTAATGCGGATGCGTTTGTGAGTGCAGACTTTAAATATCACGATTTTTTTGGTGCTGAAAATAAGATACTTATCGCAGATATTGGGCATTATGAAAGTGAACAATTCACAAAAAATTTATTAGTAGAGTATCTTACAAAAAAAATCACTAATTTTGCAATCATTTTAGCGAAAACCAAAACAAATCCAATTTTTAATTACTAATCAATATCATGGCCAAAAAGAAAGAAATTACTGTTGAAGACAAGTTAAGAGCTTTATATGACTTACAATTAATTGATTCTCGTGTTGATGCAATGCGATTAATGCGTGGAGAATTACCACTTGAAGTTGAAGATTTAGAAGATGATATCGCTGCTTACGATACACGAATTAGTAAATTTGAAGAACAGATAGCAGACTTTAAACAAATAATAAAAAAGAAAAAATTGGAAATTGATGAAGCAAATACTTTAATTGGAAAATATACCAAACAACAAGAAAAAGTACGTAATAATCGTGAGTTTAATTCATTGAAAAAAGAAATTGAGTTTCAAGAATTAGAAGTGCAATTATGTGATAAAAGAATTAAAGAAGCAGATGTGAAGATCGAGCAAAAAAAGGAGATTATTGTTGAGACAAAAGAAAAGCTTGATGATAGAAAAGATCATTTAAAAAATAAAAAAGAGGAATTAGGTGAAATTCTAAAAGAGACAGAAAAAGAAGAGAAAACCTTATTAAAGAAATCCAAGGAATACAGCAAACTCATTGATAAACATTTATTAAATGCGTATAATCGCATTCGATCCAGTGTTCGTAATGGTTTGGCTGTCGTAACTGTGGAACGAGGGGCTGCAGGAGGATCATTTTTTACTATTCCGCCACAAAGACAATTGGAAATTGCAGCGCGTAAAAAAATAATAACCGATGAACACAGCGGACGTATTTTAGTTGATGCTGAGTTAGCAGAGGAGGAAAAAGAAAAAATTGAAAGTTTACTCAAGTAGAAAAATTATTAATCAAAAAAAAAGCTGCGTTATATAACGCAGCTTTTTTTTTGATTATTTTTAAACTTTGTGGATAATCTGAACTTTAGCCATTCCTTTTTTAATAGCTTCTTCATTGAGTGGTATTAAATGATGATGTCGCTCAGGAAGTGATTTTTTAAGTCCCCTGTGTATATTATCCATTTTAACAATAGGATGAACTTTTAAGAAAGCTCCCATAACGACCATATTAAATGTTTTTCGATTAATAAGAGTAGCTTCTTTTACAGCCTCAATAGTTGCAATCGTGATATCTTTACGTTTGGGATGATGAGAAATACCATTTGGATCATAGAGTAGTAAACCACCGGGTTTCACCATGCTTTCAAATTTATCCATAGATTGCTGGTTTAATACAATGGCAGTATCAAACTCATTCAATATGGGTGAATTGATACGATCATCACTCAATATAACGGTAACATTTGCTGTTCCACCTCGCATTTCAGGGCCGTAAGAAGGCATCCAACTTACTTCTTGATCTTGCATAATACCGGAATAGGCTAAAATCTTACCCATTGATAAAACACCTTGTCCACCAAAACCTGCGATAATTATTTCTTCGGTCATTTTTTTAAAAGTTTAAAAATTCACATTTACTTTTTAATATCTCCTAATGGAAAATAGGCTAGCATGTTCTCTTCTAACCATTTATTGGAATCTACCGGAGTCATTTTCCATCCGGAATTACAGTTGGAAACAATCTCTACAATTGAAGTTCCTTTTTTATCTTTTTGATTTTCAAAGGCTTTTCTAATTGCCCTTTTTGCTTTTCGAACATATTTAGCTTCGTGAACAGCTTGTCTGGTGGCGTAAGCTACTCCTGGTAGCATTGCAACCATTTCTGTAATCTTTAGAGGATAACCCATAGTTTCAACGACACGACCATAAGGAGATGTCGAAGATTTCATCCCTTGCAAAGTAGTTGGAGCCATTTGTCCTCCAGTCATTCCGTAAATACCATTGTTGATAAAGATAATTACAATATTTTCACCTCTATTACATGCGTGTATGGTTTCTGCCGTGCCAATAGCCGCTAAATCACCATCTCCTTGATATGTAAAAACATATTTTTCCGGCAAAACACGTTTGATTCCAGTAGCAACTGCGGGAGCTCTACCGTGTGCCGCTTGTTGCATGTCTATGTTCATAAATTCATAGGCTAAAACCGAACAACCAACAGGTGCGACTCCTATCGTATCCTCAGTAATACCCATTTCTTCTATTACTTCCATCACCAATCGATGTGCGACACCATGTCCACAACCCGGACAATAACTCAAGGTTTTGTCCAACATATTCTTCGTTTTCTTGAAAACGATCTTTCCTCTTTTGATTATTTCTTCAGGAGTTATTACTGCTTCTGTCATCTGTCTTATTTTTTTATTGATAGGCGTAAAAAAGTGCCTTGTCTGTGATTAACCTATTTTTTTTAGTTCCTTTTCGACCGCTACCAACACATCACTCGGAGAAGGGATCATACCACCCATACGACCGTAATGCGATACCGGCGCTTTGCCGTTGACTGCCAATTGTACGTCTTCAATCATTTGACCGGCATTCATCTCAACGGATAAAAACCCTTTACTTGTATCTGCTAGCTTATTAATGATTTGTTTTGGGAAAGGCCATAAAGTAATGGGTCTTAACAAGCCGAGTTTTAAACCTTTATCTCGTCCCAATTGAATTACTTTTTGACAGATACGAGCACTGGTTCCAAATGCAACCATAATGTATTCGGCATCGTCACATTGAATGGCTTCATATCTTATTTCATTTTCTTCAATAGATTTGTATTTTTTTTGTAGATGAAAATTATGATTTTCTTGCACTTCAGATTTTAAATTCAGAGATGTAATAATGTTTCGCTCTCTGCTTTCAGGTTTTCCTGTAGTTGCCCAACTTCCATATTTATTGATTACTTCTTTATCTGTAAGTCGCTCTTTTTGGTCAGGTAAAAATACTTTTTCCATCATTTGCCCAATGGCTCCATCTGACAAAATCATTACGGGATTACGGTATTTAAAAGCTAATTCAAAACCTAAGTCAACAAAATCTGCCATTTCTTGAACAGTAGAAGGAGCTAACACAATCAAACGATAATCGCCATGTCCACCTCCTTTTACAGCCTGAAAATAATCTGCTTGCCCAGGTTGTATGGTTCCTAAACCCGGTCCTCCTCTCATGACATTAGCAATCAAACAAGGTAGTTCAGATCCTGCCATATATGAAATTCCTTCTAGTTTTAAACTGATACCCGGACTTGAAGAAGATGTCATTACCCGTTTACCACAAGCAGCGGCACCATATACCATGTTTATGGCAGCGACTTCGCTCTCCGCTTGAAGCACTTGCATCCCCGTTCGATTCTCTGGTTTTTCCATCATCAAATATTCGATAACTTCAGACTGCGGTGTTATCGGATACCCAAAATATGCATCAGCACCTGCTCGTATTGCAGCTTCAGCCATTGCCTCATTGCCCTTCATTAATTTTACGTCTTCCATGTTTTATAAATATTGGTATTGAGTAGTTAGTATTTAGATTGGCTACCCAATTATTCTAAAATAAAATTTTAAATAAATATTATATGATAAGGTTTGACATTGTCTAGTTGTCAAAACCTCTATAACAGTTTTTAATCATGAGCTTTTTCAGGTTTTAACTGATAAACGGTAATACACATATCCGGACAGACTAACGCACAAATTGTGCAAGCCGTACAAGCATCATGATTTGCCGGATAAGCAGGATTGTAGCCTTTTGCATTCACCTGTTCACTGAGTTTTAAAACGTCGGTAGGACATGCAACTACACAGAGATCACACCCTTTACACGCTTCTGTGTCTATCACAACCGCTCCTCTAACTTTTGCCATAAAATGATTATTATATCGATTAAAAAAATGCTCTTTACTCTAACGAGTGCGAATTTACAAATATTTTAAGGGTTTAAAAATGATAAAAATCAGCTCAATTTAAGCGTGCTTGAAATACTAAATCTACAACAGAAATACCTTGAAATTAATGATTTTTAATAACGATTAGATGTCTTCTTGTAATAATTAAAATTTTTAACACTTAAACGAGAACAACGATAAAGCTTGAAAAACGAAAAAGTGTTGATTTATAATTAGAAAGGCTGATACTTCTTCGGATTTGCTTCGTGTAATACTGCATAAATTGCTTCAAAAATATCTTCCGGGCTTTTGTTAGAAAAATAATCACCATCAGTTCCATAAGCAGGCCTGTGTTCTTCTGAACATAGCGTTATGGGTTTGCTGTCCAAATAGTGATACGCATCTTGTGTATTCAGAATTTCATTGAGAATATAAGCAGAAGCACCTCCGGGAACATCCTCATCAATCACCATCAATCTATTTGTTTTTTTAACGCTTTTGGCGATGTTGTGATCTAAGTCAAATGGCATTAAACTTTGGATGTCAATTATTTCACAACTGATTCCCAGTTGTCGCAATTCTTGTGCAGCTTGTACGACTAATTTCAAAGTAGATCCATAGGATACTAGCGTTATATCATCTCCTTCCATTATCGTTTCAACAACGCCTACCGGAGTCCTGAATTTTCCAAAATTATCAGGTAGTTTTTCTTTAAGACGGTAGCCATTGAGATTTTCAATAATCAGAGCGGGATCATCACTTTCAAGCATAGTGTTAAAAAACCCGGCTGCTTTGGTCATATTTCTCGGAACTAAAATGCAAATTCCTTTTAAAAAGCTATTGATGCCACTCATGGGTGACCCTGAATGCCAAATACCCTCTAATCGATGTCCACGTGTTCGTATAATTAGTGGTGCTTTCTGACGTCCTGCTGATCGGTAATGTAAGGAGGCCAAGTCATCGCTTAAAGTTTGTATGGCAAAAAGCAAATAATCTAAATATTGAATTTCTGCAATGGGTCGTAATCCGCGCATGGCCATACCAATGCCTTGACCAATGATGGTCGTTTCACGAATTCCGGTATCTGCCACACGTAATTCTCCGAATTTTTCTTGCATTCCCTCTAAACCTTGATTTACATCTCCTATATAGCCGGTATCTTCCCCAAAGATTAAAGTTTCGGGATGTTTTGTAAAAATTTGATTAAAATTTTCTTTAAGAATTATTCGTGCATCTACTTCTTTTACCTCTGAAGCATAAGTAGGGGAGACCTCCGAAATATGTATGGCAGCCTTATTTGTCTGACTGTACAAGTGAGAACCGTATCTGTTTTTATAAATTGCGGTATATTTCTTAATCCAATTTTTAAGTGTAGTCTTTTCAGGAAAATCTTCAGCTATAAGAAATCGCATTATTTTTCGAGCATAGACCAAATTAGGTTTTACATGAATGTCTTGATCAGCTTCAAAATCACGTATAAGTTTGTTGATAAAAACACTATTTTGAGACTTTTCAGCAACTTGTTTCAAAATATTTAACACTTCAGACTTTGCGTTTAGAATTGGCTTTTTAAAGTTGTTCCAAGCATCTCGTTTTGCTTGTTTTACTTCATTTTTAGCTTCTTTTTCCAGGGCTTCTAATACGGATTTATTTTCGACAAAACGGTGTGTGATGCCCTTTTCATCTTCAATTTTGTAATCTAAAATCCATTGACGCATCTTAGTATTACAATCAATGCTTTTTTCGTAATCTAAACGCTTTTGATCTTTATATCTTTCATGAGAACCGGAAGTAGAGTGCCCTATGGGTTGCGTTAAATCTTTTACATGTATGATGACAGGAATATGTTTTTCCCGAGCAATTTTACCCGCTTTCTCATAAACAGCAATCAAAGCCGGATAATCAGTTCCTTTTACCGTAAATATCTCAAATCCATTCGTGTCCTTTTCTCGTTGGAATCCTTTGAGAATTTCAGAAATATTTTCTTTGGTTGTTTGGTGTTTGGCATGTACTGAAATACCGTACTCATCATCCCAAATACTCATGACCATAGGAACTTGTAAAACGCCTGCAGCATTAATGGTTTCCCAAAAAAGACCTTCACTTGTACTGGCATTTCCAATAGTGCCCCATGCAACTTCATTGCCTTTATTTGAAAACTTGGTAAAATCGTTTAATCCTTCAACATGTCTGTATATTTTTGATGCTTGCGCCAAACCAAGTAAGCGGGGCATTTGCCCGGCGGTACACGAAATATCCGAACTGGAATTCTTTTGTTCCATCAAATTTTTCCAAGTCCCATCTTCGTTTAAAGAATGTGTTGCGAAATGATTGTTCATCTGCCTTCCTCCGGATTCCGGAGAATTTTTGATATCTGTATCTCCATATAAACTCGCAAAAAGTTGTTGTGGACTCAATGCATCGATAGCCATCATAAAGGTTTGGTCGCGATAATAACCGGAACGAAAATCGCCATTTTTAAAAGCTTTTGCCATGGCTAATTGTGGGACTTCTTTTCCACCTCCAAAAATCCCGAATCCTCCGCGTCCCATCAAGACTTCTTTACGCCCCAAAATACTACACTCTCTACTGATAACGGCTAGTTTGTAGTCGTTTAGGACTTCTTTTTTAAAGTCGTTGAATGAGAGTTGCTGCTGTGTAGTCATATATTTCGGTTTTTAGGTTACGAATATACGGAAAAGTGATGAAAACAAAGCTAGGCGAAAGCAGAATGGATATAGGATAATTTCCTTTTTGTAAGAATGATTAAATTGAATAACCATTTTTTTTATAACTACAGAGCTTACTCAGGTTTATTTTTAATACAAAGTAAATCTTGCAATTATATTTGCGTTCCTTGCGTTAAAAAAACTTAGTACATGTTTAGGATTACAAAGTTTGAGCTTGTATACTGCTAGAGAACTCTTTTAAATCATCATAAGAAAATTTACCATAGATTCCCATAGCTAC
>JAOZTK010000035.1 GCA_029942185.1 Flavobacteriaceae bacterium | reverse complement strand
TCTTAAACCTTGAACCCGAAACGAAAAACAAAAAAACAGTATAAATATCAACTAAGAATCAACTAAAAGTGGTCTAAAGAAGTCGAGATACTATATTTGTCCTGATATTGAGCGTAACGAAATGCTTAATTCTGAATATTATATGTAATTTTGCCAATTATTTGAAATTTTTAAGGAAATGGGGCAAAAGTTTAACGAATACAAACAATTAGATTTAACGCAAATAGCAACTAGAATTGGTGATTTTTGGGAAGAGGAGAAAATCTTCCAAAAGAGTATTGATTCTCGCAGTGAAAAAAAACCTTTTATCTTTTTTGAAGGGCCTCCATCTGCTAACGGTTTACCGGGTATTCATCACGTTATGGGTAGAGCTGTAAAAGATATCTTTGCTCGTTATAAAACCCTTCAAGGTTTTCAAGTAAAACGTAAAGCGGGTTGGGACACACACGGTCTTCCTGTTGAATTAGGCGTTGAAAAAGAACTGGGAATTACCAAAGAAGATATCGGAACAAAAATTAGCATTGATGATTACAACAAGGCTTGTAAAAAATCTGTAATGCAATATACTGATATTTGGAAAAACCTTACCGAACGTATTGGATATTGGGTAGATATGGACGATCCCTACATTACCTATAAACCAAAATACATGGAAACAGTTTGGTGGTTATTAAAACAACTGTACAACAAAGGATTGCTGTATAAAGGTTATACCATACAACCCTACTCTCCAAAAGCAGGTACCGGACTCAGCACACACGAACTCAACCAACCCGGCTGTTATCGTGATGTCACTGACACTACCGTAACTGCACAGTTTAAAATCAAAAAAGAATCACTCAAAAACCTCCCTTTTGACTCCCTTTACTTTGGGAAGGGTTGGGAAGAAGTCTTTTTTTTGGCTTGGACTACAACCCCTTGGACGCTAACTTCGAATACCGCATTAACAGTCGGAAACAAAATTAACTATGTTTTGATAAAAACATATAATCAATACACCTTTAAACCTACTAATCTTATTCTGGCTAAAGCGCTTGTCACAAGTCAATTTGGAAAGAGATTTATCGAAGTTGATTCACTTAACGCATTGGAAACCTATACCAAAGAGGATAAACAAATACCCTATTGGGTACAAGACGAATGCAAAGGCGCTGCTTTAATCGATATTAAATACGAACAATTAATGCCTTTTGCACTACCTTATCAAAATCCTGAAAATGCTTTTAGAGTCATTGCAGGAGACTTCGTAACAACTGAAGATGGTACCGGAATTGTACATACAGCACCAACTTTTGGACAAGACGATGCAATAGTAGCTAAAAAAGCTACCCCGGAAGTACCACCTCTTTTGGTATTAGACGATAACGACAATCCTGTTCCTCTAGTGGATTTACAAGGAAAATTCATCAAAAATGTCGGTGCCTACGCCGGACGCTATGTCAAAAATGAATATTACAAAGAAGGAGAAGCCCCCGAAAGATCCGTAGATGTTGATATTGCTATTCAATTAAAAATTGAAAACAAAGCATTCCATGTGGAAAAACATCAACACAACTATCCACATTGTTGGCGAACCGATAAACCAATATTGTATTATCCTATGGATTCTTGGTTTATCAAAGTAACCGACAAAAAAGAACGTCTATACGAACTCAATCAAGAAATTAATTGGAAACCGAAAGCAACAGGAGTAGGCCGATTTGGAAATTGGTTGCAAAATGCTAATGATTGGAACTTGTCCCGATCCCGTTTTTGGGGTGTTCCTCTACCCATTTGGCGTACAGAAGATGGTGATGAAGAAATCCTAATTGGATCGGTTGAAGAATTAATCACTGAAATGAATAAATCAGTAGCAAAAGGCTATATGGATAAAGCCTTATTTGCTGATTTTGAAGTTAATAATATGAGTGATGAAAACTATAATAAAATTGATTTACACAAAAATATTGTAGATCCAATCATCTTAGTTTCTCCTTCGGGGAAACCTATGAAACGAGAAGCCGAGCTTATTGATGTTTGGTTCGACTCGGGTGCTATGCCCGTAGCACAATGGCATTATCCGTTTGAGAATAAAGATATCGTTGATAACAAAAAAGAAAGAATCGCTGATTTTATCGCAGAAGGTGTTGACCAAACAAGAGGATGGTTCTACACCTTACACGCTATTTCCGGATTGGTTTTTGACTCTATAGCCTACAAAAACGTCGTATCTAATGGATTGGTTTTGGATAAATTCGGAAAAAAAATGTCCAAACGCTTAGGCAACGCTGTTGATCCGTTTAAAACATTAGACAAATACGGCCCGGATGCCATTCGTTGGTATATGATTGGTAATGCAAATCCATGGGACAACTTAAAATTTGACATTGAAGGAGTTGATGAAGTACGTCGTAAATTTTTTGGCACCCTATATAACACCTATTCATTTTTTGCCTTATATGCCAATCTTGATAAATTTACAAATCAAGAAGCAGAAATTCCTTTAAAAGAAAAAACAGAAATTGATCGCTGGATCCTTTCTGAATTACACACATTGATTAAAAAAACAACGGAATATTATGAAAACTACGAACCTACAAAAGTAGCTCGTGGTATTCAGTTTTTTGTGACAGAACACTTGAGTAATTGGTTTGTAAGATTGAGTAGAAGACGTTTTTGGAAAGGTGAATATGGTCCTGATAAAATTGCAGCATACCAAACACTTTATACTTGTTTGCTTACTGTTTCAAAATTGGCATCCCCTGTCGCGCCCTTTTTTATGGATCAATTGTTTAAGGATCTAACACAAATTAATTCAAAAGAAAATTTAGAATCTGTACATCTGACATCTTTCCCATTACACAATGACGCATGCATCGATAAAGCCCTAGAACATAAAATGCAAAAAGCGCAATTAATTGCATCTATGACCTTATCTTTACGTCAAAAAGAAAAGATAAAAGTACGACAACCTTTGCGACGAATTATGATTCCTGTACACAACAATGCGGAACGTCACGAGATTGAAGCTGTTCAAGATTTGATAAAATCGGAAGTCAATGTAAAAGAAATTCAATTATTAGACGATGCATCGGGACTTTTGGTGAAAAGTATAAAACCAAACTTTAAAACACTCGGACCCCGTTTTGGAAGGGATATGAAAGTAATCGCAAAGATTATATCAGCGTTGACATCGGAAGATATTGCTGCTTTTGAGAATAATAAATCTTTGACAATAGCCGTGTCCGGCAAGAATATTGAACTGCAAATTGACGATGTGGAAATAAAAACAAAAGATATTGACGGCTGGTTAGTTGCAAACCAAGAGAATACAACAGTCGCTTTAGATGTTACTATTTCAGAAGAACTCAGAGATGAAGGAATTGCACGTGAATTGATAAATAGAATTCAAAATTATCGTAAAAATTCAGGGTTTGATGTAACAGATAGAATTAATATTCAATTTAGCAAACCCACTGTAGCATCACAAAAAACAAATAGAATATCTATTGAAAATGCTGTAAATAAAAATGAAGACTATATAAAAACTGAAACTTTAGCAAATAATATTATATTTGTGGAAAAATTAGAAAATGGAACAGAAATTGAGTTTGATGAAATCCAAACAAAAATGAAAATAACCAAAGCTTAATTATTCTACAGGTTTTGATTCTTTTGTTTATATTTCACAAATTCAAAGTATTAAAAAATAACAATTAACAAAACCCTCATATTTTTATTCGTTTAAAAAAAGATGAGGAAGTAATAACATGAAAGAACAAATATTACAATATTCAGACAAAGATTTAGCTGAATTTAAAGAAATTATTGAAGCTAAAATCAAACAAGCCCAAAGAGATTTACACTTATTGGAAAGCGCTTATAAAAATGACAGTGGGAACACTACAAACGACACAGCTCCAACCTTTAAATCCTTTGAAGAAGGCTCTAAAACCATGTCTAAGGAAGCCAATGTGCAATTGGCAATTCGACAAGAGAAATTTATTCGTGACTTAAACAATGCTTTGCTTCGTATTGAAAACAAAACCTATGGTATTTGTCGTAAAACAGGTAAATTAATCAACAAAGAACGCTTAAAATTAGTGCCTCATGCAACTCTTAGTATTGAAGCAAAAAATCGTCAATCGCTATAAGAAGACTTCTAATACAGAGCTAAATTCGATTTAAAAAAGTTCATTTTTTCCTAATAAAAAAAGAACAATCAGACAGATCGATTAAAAACTGAGCAGTTTTTCTAATAGTGTTGCGATGAAAATAGATTTCTAACTGAGATATGGATATAAATACATACAATAATGTATCTTTGTTTACCCTATTAACAATAACTTTTTTTAACCAAAAAAAATAGAATACATATGAAGAAAACTCTTAGTATTATTTTTGGGCTGTTCATCGGAATTACTTCCTATACACAGACATTGAATGTAGTCAATGGAAAAGTACTTGATGCTGATGCTGCTAAACCGATTTCCGGTGTGCATGTATTCGTTCAAAATACTGATATCTCCCAAAAAACTGAACTTGATGGAACTTTTATACTACAAAATGTCCCGAATGGAGCACATATAGTAGTATTTAAAAAAATTGGGTATGAAACTCAATATTTTCCAATTAGCCTTGATCATAAAAGTATCAACATAGGAGATGTTATGTTATATATTGATATTAGTCAAACAATAGACAACTCAATTATAACTTTGTCATCAGATGATTTATCTGATGAAGGTGCCGGAGGTGCTGACAATGTCGCCGGAATCTTACAATCATCAAAAGATACTTATCAAAGAGCAGTTGCTTTTAACTTTGGACAAGTTTGGTTTAAGGAAAGAGGTTATGATTCTAGTTATGGACAAGTGTCTTTTAACGGAATGCCTATGAATAAAATTTCAAACAATCGTCCGCAATGGAGCGATTGGGGTGGCCTAAATGACGTGTTGCGTAATCAAATGTTCACGAATGGTTTAGCGGCTTCCGAAACTAGTTTTGGAAATGTTTTGGGAACAACTAATTTTATAACCAGAGCTTCTGATTACAGAAGTGGTGGTAAAGCTTCTTATTCCTTCACAAATTCCAATTATGACGGGCGTATAATGGCATCTTACAACACCGGTATGATGGAAAATGGATGGGCACTGACCGTATTAGGTTCTCGTCGTTTTGCACAAGAAGGCTATGTAGAGGGTACTTCCTACAACGCCTGGGGAGGATTCCTTGCCGTTGAAAAGAAATTAAATGACAACCACAGTATCAACTTGACCGCTTTTTACACACCTAATCGTAGGGGTAAAAATGCACCACAAACCCAAGAAGCCTTTGATTTAGGAGGGACAAAATACAATTCATATTGGGGTTATCAAGGTGAGGATAAACGCAACTCACGTATGAAAGAAATAAAGGAACCTACCTTTATGTTAAGTCATTATTGGAATGTAAATGATAAAACAACTGTTAACACAAATGTATTGTACCAAATGGGTACCATTGGTAATAGCCGATTAGGTTATACCGCTTCCAATCCGGATCCAACTTACTACCAAAAACTACCTAGCTATAGTTTACGATATCCGGGTTCTGAAAATTATGAAGCAGCTTTAATACAAACGCAAACATTTTTAAACGATGAACCCGCTAGTCAAATTTTGTGGGACGATTTATACGATGCCAATTTAACGGCCGAGGGAGATGATGCTGTCTATTATCTTTACGAAGATGTTAGCGAAGATGTAACCATCGCTGCGAATAGTGTTATCAGCACACAAATAAATGAGAATATTATTCTGAACGGTTCCGTTTTATATAAAAAAACTGCTTCAGAAAATTATGCTCGTATGATGGATTTATTGGGAGCTTCTTATTTTACAGATTTAGATCGTTATGCTTCGTCTGTTGATGGGGAAAATCAAAATGATCTTAATAATCCCGATCATCAAGTACAAGTTGATGAAAGATTTAATTACAATTATTTAATAGACGCCACTCAGATAGATGCATTTGCACAAGGACAATTTTCGTATGATAAAGTAGATTTTTACTTAGCAGGTAATTATGGACAAACCAGTTACCAACGTGATGGCCTTTTTAGAAATGGAAATTATGCTGACAATTCGTATGGAAAAGGAGAAAAACAAAATTTTCCTACCTTCGGAGCTAAAGCCGGTTTAACCTATAAAGTATCCGGACGACATCTTATAAACTTTAATGGAGGCTATATGACAAAAGCCCCGAGTTTGCGTAATACTTTTTCTAACTCACGTGTAAATCAAGACGTAGTACCAAATAGTGTCACTGAAAAAATTATTTCAGTCGATGCTAGCTACATCTATAGAGCTCCGGGGATTAAAGCCCGACTTACAGGATACTACACTACTTTTAAAGATCTAAATGAAGTATCTTTCTTTTTTGCGCAAGGAATTAGTATTGCCGGATTCGATTTCCCAAGTGAAGTTTCAGGAGATGCCTTCTTTTTAAATACAGCATTAACAGGAGTGGAGAAGAAAAATATGGGCGGTGAATTTGGAATTGACATACAAATTACACCCACAGTAAGTTTACAGGGTGCTGCAGCATTTGGACAGTTTACTTATGATAATAATCCTGAATTATATATAGGTTCTGACCAATTTTCATCCACACACCTCGGTACAGCTTATTTAAAAAACTACAAACAATCAGGAACTCCACAACGTGGATATTCTGCCGGTTTTTCTTATAGAGATCCAAAATATTGGTGGGTAAGCGCTAATGCGAACTTGCTATCAAATAACTATATAAGTATTTCTCCTATTTTGAGAACTGATAACTTTTATACAGATCCTTTTGGAAACCCAATACCCTTTAATAATATTACACAAGACGAAGTAGATACTATCTTAGCACAAGAAAAATTCGATGATATTTTTTTAGTCAATCTTGTAGGAGGGAAATCATGGAAGGTTAAAGATAAATACTTTGGATTTTTTGCCAGTATCAACAACCTACTCGGAGAAGAGTTTAAAACAGGAGGATTTGAACAGTCGCGTAAAGCTAATTTTGAAGAGTTAGCAGAAGACCAAGCACGGGAAACACCCACATTTGGAAATAAATATTGGTACGGAAGAGGCACATCCTACTATCTAAACTTTTATGTACGATTCTAAAAAACAAAACAATGAAAAACCAAATAAATAATATAAAAATGACAAAAAGAATTATATACAGTTTTATGGCTGTACTGACATTGGTTATTACACTAAACTCTTGTGTAAAAGATACCGACTACGACACACCACAGATAACTTGTGAATTTAATGAATCTGATCTTGGTGGAACGGAAATAGCAATTGGAACTATCATTGAAAGTTGGGAAGTCCTTAATGCAGGTAGTAGTATAGACCTACCGATAGAATTTGATTTTGATGACACCGGCTATATTTCCGGTTATGTTGTTTCAAATGATCAAACAGGTAATTTTTATAAAGAACTTTACATTCAAGATTCCCCTACTGATCCTACAATTGCTATAAAAGTAGGAGTTAATGTATCTAGTCTTTTTACAAAGTACGATGTGGGTCGTAAAATTTTTATAAAATTAAAAGATCTAGCCCTTACAAAAAGTCATGGAGAAATGTTTTTAGGTCAAATGATCAATAGTCAAGTAGATGAAATGAATGAAAGCATCGCCAAAAAGAATATTTTTAGAAACTGTGAATCGGTTGATATAGCACCAAAAATTATTGAATCGCCTTCTGCTGTTACCAGCGATTTTATAGGGATGTTTATTCAATTAGATAATATTCAAATAGCTATAGATCAAACCGGTTCTACTTTTGTCAATCCAAATGATGATTTTGACACACATATTTCCATGCTTAATTGTTTTGATTTTAGTTCAATTATGCTGGAAACCAGTTCTTTTTCAAGTTTTAAAAATGAAACTGTTCCTCAAGGTAATGGAAGCGTTAAAGGAATTCTAACTAGAGATTATGGAGATGACTTCTTTGTGTTACGTGTTAATAAAGTTGCCGATTTTTCTTTTGACGGAGAACGTTGCGGACCTACGGCTTTAGACTGTAGCAATACAAATATTGGTGGACCAAATGTAGTATTTTATGATGATTTTGAAGCTTATGCAACAAATACTACGAACATTGCAGGATGGACAAATATCAACATGAACGGTGGTAACGAACTATATGAAATTAAGTCTTATGACACAAAATATGTACAGTGTTCTGCTTATAATTGTGGTGAAACACCACTTGAAGTATGGTTAATAACACCGGCAATAAACTTAGATGCCTCTACGGATGAAGCTTTAACTTTTAAAACTAAAACCGGTTATAACAACGGTGAAGCCTTAAGTGTATACGTTTCTACCGATTATGCAGGAGATGTAAATGCCGCTTCATGGATGTGGGTAGATGCTACAATTGCAAATGGACCATCCAATGCCTATGAATCCGAATTCACAGATTCCGGTTCAATAGATGTCTCTTGTTTAGAAGGTAATCTTTATGTCGCCTTTAGGTATCTCGGTGGTGCAGAAGGAATCACAACAACTTTCCAAATTGATGATGTAAAAATAACAGGAAACTAGTAAACATAAAACATTCTTTTATAAACCGCCAATAAATCAGATTATTGGTGGTTTTTTTATTTACCTTTGGAGAACTTAAAGAATTCCGGAGGAATAAACAACGGCACATCTAAAAACCTAGTTTATTCTTGGTATTTGCTGAAAACAACCTAATTGAATAAACCATAAAAAAACCAATTACTTAAGACCTGAACTGATGAAAAAATACGTAAAGATTTTTCTTTTTATTATTATAATCGCATTGCTTCCCTTTTTGCTCAACAATATCCTTAACAGCGTTGTGTCCAAAAAAATAAATAAACTGGTATTATCAAAAGAGTTTAAACAGCATACTGCCCAAGTAAAAGAAATCAAGTTTAATCTTTTTAAGAGGTCTCTTGTTGCGAAAAATATTGTTTTTACACCTACAAATGAAGCAATGCTCGAATTAAAAGCAGCGAAACTTCCTAAAAGTTCTTTAAAAAAAATAACTATTTCCTCTATAGAGATTAATAATATAAGCCTGTTGAAAGCATTGTTCTCCAAAGAGGTGGAAATCAACGAAATTTTAATTACAGATTGTCAGCTTCAAAATTTTAAAAACCCCAACTCCCCAAAAGAGAAGAAAGCTTCAAAGAAAATTAATCTGGATTCTTTACATATAGCCAAAATTAAAGGTGTTGAAATCGATAAGTTAAAAATTCAAAATTTTCAGTACCAAGAAATTGATGTAACTTCAGATAAGATTCTAATTGAGTTAAAACCTGTTGATTTTAGTGTTGAAAGTTTGGCATTAGAAAAGATAAAATCCGAACTGTTTAAATTAATGCCAATAAAAAATAATATTGAAATTAAGGATGTTGAAATTTCCATTCCAAAAAACGGTTATAAACTTGATGCCGGTGCTATTAATGTCAATTTTGCTGAGTCATTAATTGATGTCAAAAACTTTAAATATAAACCCTTAATTAGTGTAGATTCTTTATCTCAAGCTTATCAATACAATTCTGAAGTTTTTGATGTCGATATAAAAAGAAAAATTATTTACAATTTTCAGTTAAAGAAAATGCTGAAAAACGAGGGTTTATTTATTGATAGTATCCGGATTTCGGGATTAGATCTTCAGGTCTATAAAAACAAACAGAAACCTTATAACAAACAACGAAGGCCAAGTATCCCTCATCTAACGCTAAAAAAGATGGAATCTCCATTGTTTATTCAAAATATTAAAATTGATAGTAGCAGAATCTCATATCAAGAACATTTGGGTAAAAAAATGCACTATCGAACAATGAAACTTGCTTGGGATGATGCAAAAATACAAATCAATAATATTACTTCTATTAAAAAGTATAGAGAAAATCCTCTTGAAGTACAGTTTAAATCCAAGTTTATGAATAAAGCGCACTTCAATATGAATATGAAACTTCCACTAAAAGACCAACATGATGCTTTTTATTTTAACGGAACTATCGGAGCGCTTGATTTCTCTGCTTTAAATCCTGTACTCTACTCCTATTTAGGAATTGAGACAACGAAAGGTCGTATTGATGGTATTAAATTTGACGCAACTGCTCATCCGGATAAATCAAAAGGCAAGATAACCATGCGTTACCACGATTTAAGAGTTAAAATACCTAAACATCATTCAAAAAGTAAGAATAAATTCCTAAGTTGGATCGTAAAAGAAGTAACCCACACTTCAAATCCGAGACATTCTAGACATAAAAAACACAAAGCAACAGAGATTTATTTGCATGCCGAAAGAGAGGTATATAAAGGTTTCCTTGTCTATGTTTGGAAAACTATTCGCAGTGGCGTTATCGGTACAATCAGCCCCACCGGAATATCGATGAAGAAAGAAAAAAGAAAAAAGAAAAGAAAAGTAAAAAGACATCATTAATTTTAAAAAAACACAATTCCTTCATTTAAACTATCACAATTATAAATCCTGAAAGAACACAAAATCTATGAAAAAACTTATCTTTCTAGCATTAATCAGTCTCAGTATTTTTTCTTGTAAAGATCCAGTGACACACAACAATGACAATCTTTACAAGTACAGAGCGTATATCTACCAAACAACTTCCGGGAGGATATCCGTACAAGACCCTATTCAAATAACTTTAGCAAAAGATATAAGCAATTACGAAGCAAATACGGTCTTAAAGGATGGTGTTGTGAGTATTTCACCTCAAATTAAAGGAAAATTTATCGTTTTAGATAAACGACATATTGAAATAATTCCTGAAAACAATTTAAAACCAAATACAGAGTATACCGTAAAAATTGCACTTAATAAACTCTTATCAAGAGTTCCAAGAGACTTCAAAAAATTCCAATTCCAGTTTAAAACAATCGAACAAAATTTTGTAATTAACACACATAATTTACAATCCTACTCTAAAGAATGGCAGTATCTACAAGGGTCCTTACAAGCCGCAGATGTTATGGATATCAGTGTGTGTAAAACTATTGTACACGCAACCCAAAATGGAAAGTATTTGGCTGTTAAATGGCAGGCAATTACCGATAAAGAATTTGAATTTACCATAGACAGTATTCAACGTGAAATTGATGACTCAGAAATTGAAGTCAGCTGGAATGGAAAAAAAGCAAACATCCAAAACAATAAAGGTCAAGAGAAACTCCTCATTCCGGGGCAAAATAATTTTGAAGTACTTAAGCTAAATGTAATACAATATCCTGAACAATATTTGGAGATTAATTTTTCTGATCCAATAAAAAAACGACAAAATTTTGCTGGTTTAGTAAGTTTAAAAAATGCCGGAAAACTAAAATATACGGTAGATGGAAATGTGTTAAGAGTTTATCCCGGAAAACGATTAGCTGGAAATATCAAAACAGAAATCTTTACGGGAATTAAAAGTGCCGAAGGTTTTAAATTAAAAAAGCAATTTGTCGAAACAGTAGCATTTGCTCAAATTAAACCTGCTGTACGCCTGATAAACAGAGGAGTTATTCTACCCAATTCCAATAAGTTGCATTTTAGTTTTGAAGCAGTAAATCTCAAATCGGTAAACGTACGTATTATTAAAATTTTTGAAGATAATATCCTTCAGTTCCTACAAGACAACCGTCTCAGTACAAGAGGAAATTATAGTATTCAAAATGTGGGAAGACGTATCGCTAAAAAGAAAATTACACTTCTTACAGATGTAAACACAAATTCAGGTCAATGGAAAGCCTACAGTATTGATTTAGCGAGTATGATTAAATCGGATCCGGGAGCCATTTATCGCGTTGAATTAAGTTTTGATATTAATGATGCCGTTTTTATTTGTGATGAAAATAAAATAAATGAAAACAACTACGAAAGCGATGATGAAGAAGATTATTACAATGAAAACACCGAAGCTAATGATGATGAACAAGAAGAACTGTATTGGGATAATATTATTTATAATTACAAACGTTACACGTATAATTGGAAAGAACGTGACAATCCGTGTCATCCGGCATATTACAACGCAGACCGTATCGTGTCTACCAATATCTTGGCGTCAAATATCGGTGTTATTGTCAAAAAAGGAAATAATCAAAACTACCATCTTGCCGTAACAGATATCCTAAGTACAAAACCTATATCAGGAGCCAAAATAAGCTTGTATAATTATCAGCAACAAGAATTATTCAGTACAAAAACAAATATCGAAGGAATGGCACAATACAGAGCATCTAAAAATGCTTATTTTGCTATTGTTTCTAAAGGGGCCAACAAAACTTACATCAAGTTAGATGATGGTAATTCTTTGTCTTTAAGTAAATTTAATGTCTCGGGTAAAAAACTTCAAAAGGGACTAAAAGGATATCTTTACGGAGAACGAGGAGTCTGGCGTCCGGGAGATAGTTTACACTTAACCTTTGTGTTAAACGACAAATCAAATCCAATACCAAAAGGACACCCTATCCGATTTGAATTACGTGATACCCGCGGACAATTAGTCTACAAACAACTCAGCACACATCACACAGAACGCTTCCATAAATTTATAGTTCCAACCGATGAAAATGCACCTACAGGAACTTGGAATGCTATGGTCAATGTAGGAGGTGCCAAGTTTAAAAAATCTCTAAAAATAGCTACCGTAAAACCCAATCGCCTAAAAATAAATATTGACTTTGGAAAGGATGAAGTCATTCAAGCTTTAAAAGGTATTCGTGGAAATTTAGCTGTTAATTGGCTTCATGGTGCACCTGCAAGAAACTTAAAAGCTGAAGTGAAAATGAAGTTATTCACTACAAATACCAGTTTTAAAAACTATCCTAACTACGTTTTTCAAGACCCTACACGCACTTTTGAAAGTGAGGAAATCAGCATATTTGACAGCAAGGTAGATAACGAAGGAAAAGCGAGAATTAACAAAAAATTTCCAAATACAAAATCCGCTCCGGGTATGTTAAAAGCCCTTTTCTTTACACGTGCTTTTGAAAATGGCGGTGATTTTTCCATGGACGTATTTAGTAAAAATGTGTCCCCTTACAATTCTTATGTAGGTTTACAAGCACCCGAACCTCATAAATACAGCTCCTATTACACAGATGAAAACACCACTTTTAACATTGTTACCGTCAACGATAAAGGAAATCCAATCAAAAAGAAAGGTTTGCAGTTAAAAGTCTATAAAATTAACTGGCGTTGGTGGTGGAGCTCCTCTTACGATGATTTGGCAAGCTATGTCAGTAGTAAGTACCACGAGAAAATATATGATAAAACAATTGACACAGACGTCCAAGGGAAAGGCACTTTTATGCTAAATATTCCTGAAAAAAAAGAAGGTCGTTATCTTATTAGGATTTACGACCCTAAAAGTGGACATGCTACGGGAATGACTACCTATTTTTATAGAAATTGGTGGCGTAGCCCGATGGGAAGTGATAATCAATCTGCAAATATGTTACTCTTTTCAACAGATAAAGAAAAATATAATGTCGGAGAAACAGCACAGCTGACATTCCCTTCCGGAACCGATGGCAGAGCATTGATTAGTTTGGAAAATGGAAGTGAAGTCGTCAAACAAAGTTGGGTAAAAACCCGAAAAGGAGAAACCCGAGTATCCATTCCAATCACAGCAGATATGGCGCCCAATATTTTTATCAATATTTCGCTTTTACAACCGCATGCTGCTTCTGAAAATGATCTACCCCTACGCTTGTATGGTGTGGTTCCAATATTAGTAGAAGACCCTACAACCCGATTAGAACCTCAATTAATTATACCGGAAGTTTTGAAACCTGAAGAATCATTTACTGTAAAAGTGTCTGAGAAAAAAGGGAAGCCCATGACATATACGCTAGCGATTGTGGATGAAGGCTTATTAGATCTTACTCGTTTTAAAACACCTGATATTTGGAATGAATTTAACAAACGCCAAGCACTCGGCGTAATCACTTGGGATATTTTTGACGATGTTATTGGAGCATACGGTGGAAGCATAGACCAAGTATTTTCTGTAGGTGGCGATGAAGAAGCGCTGTCTAAAAAAGGGAAAAAAGCCAATCGTTTTAAACCTGTAGTCACTTATTTAGGTCCATTCCGTCTCAAAAAAGGAAAAACGGCCAAACACCAAATAAACATGCCGAATTATGTAGGCTCCGTGCGAACTATGCTTGTCGCAGGTGATAATAGCACAAATGCTTACGGCAGTGTTGAAAAAACAACTCCGGTTCGTAAACCACTAATGGTACTCGCTTCTTTACCGAGGAAACTAAGTCCCGGCGAGCAAGTAAGCTTACCTGTCAGTGTCTTTGCTATGGAAAACAAAGTGAAAGATGTCAAGTTACAGGTAAAAACTAGCAAAGACATTTCAGTTATTGGGACAAATACACAGTTTTTACAATTTTCAAACCCGGATGAAAAGATGGCGTATTTTACGCTAGATGTCAGCCAAGCAAAAGGGATTAACACCATTGAAATTATAGCAACCGGAAATGGTGAAAAAGCTACTTATAAAGTGGAAATTGATGTGGTCAATCCCAATCCAATAACGAGTAAATTCATCGATCTTGAATTACAAGCCAACGGCACACAAAAAGTTGAATTCACAACTTTCGGTGTGACAGGAAGCAACCTTGCTGAAATTGAATTCTCTACCCTTCCCGCTATGGATTTCAACGGACGTATGCAGTATTTGATCCGTTATCCACATGGATGTATTGAACAGATGACTTCTAGTGTTTTTCCACAATTGTATTTAGCCAATATCTTTGATTTAAGCATACAACACAAACAGGAAATGCAAGATAATATCAAAGAAGGAATCAAGAGCATCGGTTTATTCCAAAATGCAAATGGCGGTTTGAGTTATTGGCGTGGAAATCCTACTACAGATGATTGGGGTAGTAGCTACGCAGGTCATTTTATGATTGAAGCTGATAAAAAAGGTTATGTATTGCCTTTGTCCTTTATCTCAAACTGGCTGCGCTATCAAAAACAAGCAGCACGTAGTTGGCGTCCTACTTATCGAAGGTACAATACCGATTTAGCTCAAGCTTATCGTCTGTATACTTTAGCATTAGCAGGACATCCCGATTTGTCAGCAATGAACCGCTTACGCGAATTTAGGGAGCTTTCTAATAATGGCAAATGGCGTCTTGCTGCAGCTTATGCATTGGCAGGTCAAAAAGAAGCAGCACGTAAAATTGCCAATACCGCAAATATTGATTTTAAACCCGATAAATACGATTATTACACCTATGGCGATATCAATAGAAACAAAGCCATGGCAATGGAAACGCTACTTTTACTAGACGATAAAGAATATGTGAATTTGGCCAAAAGTATCGCAAAAACTTTATCATCAAACTCATGGCTAAGTACACAAACCACATCAATGTCTTTACTGTCAATGGCAAAAATGGTTGAAAAAGGTGGTGGTAAATCCCTGAATATTTCCTATACGATTAACGGATCAAAAGATAAGATAAAAACATCAAAATCTATTTCGCAACGTAGTTTAGATAGCAAAGAAGGACAAAATACGGTCAACATCACCAATAACTTGGATAATAACGTCTTTATTAGAATTTTAAATTTCGGCAAATTACCTTTGGGTAGCGAGATTGCTGTTAAACGAAACTTAGATATTCATGTGGTTTATACAGGTAGCAATAAGAAAACAATAGACGTTAGCAAACTCTCTCAAGGAACTGATTTTACTGCAAAAATTGTAGTAAAAAATACATCTAAGAATTCTGTTGAAAACATTGCACTCACCGAAATATTTCCAAGTGGCTGGGAAATAATCAATACTAGTTTTACAGATTATAAAGGAAGTAACAGTCAGGCGGATTATACAGATATCCGTGATGATCGCGTGAATTTCTATTTTAATTTAGGAAGTAATAAATCAAAAACTTTTAGCGTTCAACTCAACGCTGCTTATCTCGGTAAATATTATCGCTATGGCGTACAAGCCGAGGCTATGTACGACAATGATTATATGGCACGTACCAAGGGTGGTTGGGTTGAAGTGGTGAAATAGTATAGTTAGTGATACGATGACTAGAATTCATCGTATCACTTAAAAATTGAATTTATTAACTTATTGTATTTCGTACGAATCAAGTCGTTTTTCGTAATATATAGGTCCAGACACAAATGATATTACTCGTCTAACATCTCCTACTTCATCAGCAAAATAATAATGTGAAAGACCTGGAAATTGTTCTCCTGTATGTGCGTTTCTCGCGTATAATTCCATATCTAAACACTCAAAAGCACCGGCTTCAGTTTCAATATTTGTTACGTCATTTTTTAGTTTTGCGAAAACCTCTATATCTCCTGGTACTTGATCCCATAAATGCTCTTCATAATCATCATTTATAAATGTGGTTTTTCCATGATCATTAATCAAATAACCTAAAGAGTCCCGTAAGTAGTAGTGTTCTATTCCTTCTGGATGGCCAATGGCCGAAAAAATATTTTCCGGACGTGTAGTTTTTCGTCTAAATTTATAAAATAAGTTACCTCCAATATCTTGAGTAGAAATAATAGATACTGAATCAAGAACCCCAGTAAAGTCTGTAAATTCTTCTGTTGAATCATCTTCTGTATAGTATTTGTAAACCCATGAATTACCAACTGTTAGCGCATAAAAGTTCTATTCTTGTTCAACTTCCTGATTATTGTCCTTTGAACAGAATAAAATGACAAACAACAACGAAAATAATAAATAATAAGATTTTATAAACATTTTATTTTGTTAGTTATTAAGTGTTATATAAGCGACTGTTTGATAAATTTAGTATCCGAAGAGATTTATTCAACCAATTATTTTAGTTTTAATTTAAAAAAATACTACTCTAACATTTTACAAATCGAGCCTAATTGTTTTTAGAATTTAAACATTATCACTAGTGTCCACTAAAAATTAAAAAAGTTCTTTGAAATCATTGTAATTACTATACCTGTAAGCAAATTTTAGACGGTGACGATTTGAAATGGTTAAGTTTGTGAGTATAATTATATTCACAATGAACAATGGCAAATATGTTTTCGCACAATTAACATCATTTTTACCTCAGAGAGTTTTTGATAAGTTTGTTTTAAAATATTTAGGAAATAAATACGTAAAACATTTTACTTATTGGAACCAACTACTCTGCATGATATTTGGCCAACTAACAAACAGAAATAGTCTTCGGGATCTAATAGTTATTCTTGATGCTCATAGTAATAAGACCTATCATTTAGGATTTGGAAAATCGGTTACTAAGAGTAATCTGGCAAAAGCAAATGAAAGGCGTAACTCGAAAATATTCGAAGAGTTTGCTTATTACCTAATTGATATCGCTCAAAAGAAACTTAAAAATAATGACTTTGATATCAAAGGTAAAGTATATGCTTTTGATTCATCAACAATTGATTTATGCTTAAGTGTTTTTTGGTGGGCTAAATTTCGTAAAACTAAAGGAGGAATAAAACTCCACACACTTTATGATATAACCACTAAAATCCCAGTATTTATACATATTACAGAGGCAACTGTTCATGATGTCAACGTTATGGATGTTA